>CAZQRD010000062.1:0-15837 GCA_964595535.1 uncultured Flavobacteriaceae bacterium
TGTTAAGTGTTAAGTGTTAAGTGTTAAGTGTTAAGTGTTAAGTGTTAAGTGAAATTAAATATTTCATTAAATCGCCAATCATTGCATCATTATTTCATTATTTCATTGTTTCATTGTTTCATTAATTCATTATTTCATTAAATCATTGCATCATTATATCTTCATCTGCCTGTCTATCTGCTGATCTAGTGAAATAAAGGTTTCCGTTCGAGCTACCCCCTTAATGTTCTGAATCTCATGGTTCAAGACCTGCATTAAATGCTCATTATCCCGGCAAAGAATTTTAACAAAGATGGCGTAATTTCCTGTGGTGTAGTGACTTTCAATAACTTCATCAATTTCTTTAAGCCGTTTGGTGGCCTCTTTGTACTTGCTTGAACTGTCGAGGAAAATACCCACAAATGCTAGCGTTTTAAAACCCAGTACCTTCGGGTTAATGATAAATTTTGACCCCGAAATTAATCCTGACGCCTCCAACTTTCTCAAACGTTGATGGATTGCTGCTCCTGAGATTCCTACCTTTCTGGCGATACTGAGGATTGGTGTTCGCGCATCATCCATCAGCTGGTTAAGGATCAGTTTATCAATGCCATCTATTTTTAAGTTGTTTTCCTTCATCGCTACAAGCTAGGCTTTATTAGTTCCTTACAATTTCCAATTAATGATTGGTATTTCAGTTAAATATTGAAATAAAAGTAAAAAAAAAGATATGAATTCATCATATCTTTTTAATTTTTGATTTTAAATTGTAATTATTATTCACTCTGAATTACAAAATCGTCCATAAAGGCTGTCGTATAATTTCCCGCCACATAATTAGGGTCCTCCATTAATTGTCTGTGAAATGGAATGGTTGTTTTTATACCTTCTATAACAAATTCATCCAGTGCTCTTCTCATTTTGCTAATAGCCTGTTCTCGTGTCTGAGCAGTAACAATCAGCTTAGCAATCATTGAATCATAATTGGGAGGAATTGAATAGCCCGCATATACATGTGTGTCTAACCTCACCCCATGACCTCCTGGGGCATGGAAAATAGTAATTGTTCCGGGAGAAGGCATGAATCCGTTAAAAGGATCCTCAGCGTTGATTCTGCATTCAATAGAATGCTGTGTTGGGTAATAGTTGATTCCTATAATAGGCACTCCTGCCGCCACTTTGATTTGCTCACAGATTAAATCAAAATTCGAAATTACTTGTTCTGTGATTGGGTGTTCTACCTGAATTCTAGTATTCATTTCCATAAAATAGAAATTCCTGTGTTTATCAACCAGGAATTCAATCGTTCCGGCACCTTCATATTTTATAAATTCCGAAGCTAAAACAGCAGCTTCCCCCATTTTTTCTCTGAGCTCATCAGTCATAAAAGGAGAAGGAGTTTCCTCTGTAAGTTTTTGATGTCTTCTTTGAATAGAACAATCTCTTTCAGACAAATGACAGGCTCTGCCTCTCGAATCACCAACAATTTGAATTTCAATATGTCTTGGATCTTCGATGAGTTTTTCCATATACATCGTATCATTTCCAAAGGCAGCTTTAGACTCTTGTCTGGCAGAATCCCATGCTTCTTGCAGATTTTCAGGCTTCCAGACAGCTCGCATACCCTTACCCCCGCCTCCGGCAGTAGCCTTAAGCATCACAGGGTAGCCAACTTCTTTAGCTGTTTTTTTAGCAATAGCAAATGTTGGTAAAACACCTTCTGAACCTGGTACAGTAGGCACTCCAGCTTTTTTCATCGTTGATTTCGCCGAAGCCTTGTCTCCCATAAGGTTGATCATTTCTTCGGAAGCACCGATAAACTTTATACCGTGTTCTTCACATAATTTTGAAAAACGGGCATTTTCTGATAAAAAACCATAACCTGGATGAATCGCATCTGCATTCGTAATCTCAGCCGCTGCAATGATATTAGATATTTTTAAATAGGAATCTGCACTCGAAGGCGGTCCAATACATACTGCCTCGTCTGCGAATCGAACATGTAAACTTTCTGCATCAGCTGTAGAATATACTGCAACCGAACTGATACCCATTTCACGACAGGTACGTATGATACGAAGCGCAATTTCTCCTCTGTTTGCTATTAATATTTTTTTAAACATAATTTTATCAAATTACATTAGTACTGAATAGTGATCAGGAATTTCCCGATCCTTTTGTGATAGCTAATTTTTAAGAAGGATCAATCAGGAACAAAGGCTGATCAAATTCAACAGGTGATGAATCTTCCACTAAAACTTTGACGATTTTACCAGAAATTTCCGATTCAACTTCGTTAAATAGCTTCATGGCTTCGATAATACAAACAGTATCTCCTGCTTCTATTGTGTCACCAACTTTAACAAACAACGGCTTATCAGGTGAAGGTTTTCTGTATAATGTTCCAATGATTGGCGATTTAATCTCAATAAATTTCGAAGTTTCTTCTCCATCTTTATTTCCTGTTGCCGGAGATTCCGTATTTGGTGGAATTGCCTGTGAATCAGATGGCTGAACCTGTACCGGCATAGAAACCGGGGCAGCCTGCTGGAAATAATTAGTTTCTTGTCTTCCAGCTCCTGTTTTGATCGTTATCTTGACATCACCCATTTCCAACTTCACTTCATTAGCACCAGATTTGGCAACGAATTTAATTAGATTTTGAATTTCTTTTAATTCCATAATGTTATTGTTTAGAATGTTTTTATGAATTATAACACCACTTAAAATAAATAGATCCCCAAGAAAATCCACCACCAAATGCAGCGAATATTATAGTATCTCCTTTTTTAAGTTGTTTCTCATAATCAGCTAAAAGCAATGGTAAGGTAGCTGAAGTTGTATTTCCGTAATTTTGAATGTTCAACATTACTTTGGAAGGATCCAGTTTAATGCGTCGAGCAGTTGCCTCGACAATACGTTTATTGGCCTGATGAGCAGCCAACCAATCTACATCATCGTTCGTCAGTTCGTTTTTCTCAAGGATTATTTCAGTCACATCCGCCATATTGAAGACGGCATTTTTAAAGACTGTTTGTCCGTCCTGTTTGGCAAAATGCAATCGGTTTTTTACAGTCTCTTCAGTAGCAGGCATCACTGACCCTCCGGCAGCAACATTTAAAAATTCTCTCCCTGAACCGTCAGATCTCATAAATTCGTCCTGCAGCCCATTACCATCGGTAGTGGGTTCAACCAAAACAGCTCCGGCTCCATCACCAAAAATGATACATGTGGCTCTGTCGGTATAGTCGATCATGGATGAATTCTTATCTGCTCCTATAAGCAATATTTTTTTATACCTGCCAGCCTCTATATATGAGGCAGCAACCGATAATCCGTATAAAAAACTTGAACAAGCCGCTTCCAAATCAAAAGCAAACGCATTGACTGCACCTATTTCAGAAGCCACAAAAGCTCCTGTTGAAGCCGCTTGCATATCGGGAGTTGCTGTACACAAAATAATCATCTCGATCTCTTTCGGATCCAGGTTAGTTTTCGCGAGTAGGTCTTCTGCAGATTTAATGGCCAAATAAGAAGTGCCTTTACCTTCTTCCTTTAAAATTCTTCTTTCTTTTATTCCAGTTCTTGAAGTAATCCATTCATCATTGGTTTCAACCATGGTCTCCAACTCCTTATTCGTAAGAATATAATCTGGAACATATTTGCCAACAGCGGTAATCGCAGCAGTAACTTTACTCATGTCAGTTTATTTACTGTTTATAGAAAATAATGTTTACAAAATGATAAAACAGAGGTCAAAAGTAACAAAATTTAGTTTGCATCTTCATCAAAAAAAGACATTTTTTGTCAGTTTTCAATTAAAATCAACAAAAAAACCCTCAAAAATGAGGGTTTTTAACATAAATATCAAATCTATTGATTATGCTTGATTTTCTTGAGCGTCAATTAAAATCTGGCCCCTATAGTACAATTTACCTTCATGCCAGTGGGCACGATGGTATAAATGAGCTTCGCCAGTAGTAGGATCTTTTGCAATTTGAGGAGACACAGCTTTGTAGTGTGTTCTTCTCTTATCTCTTCTTGTTTTTGACGTTTTTCTTTTAGGATGTGCCATCTCTATTTATTTTTATCTATTAGTAATTTTTTCAAGTCATCCCATCTGGGATCAGTTTCCTTAACATCTTTGTTCTTTTCCGGGCTCAATTCACCGAGCTTTTTCAATACATCTGATTTCAGCGAACCATCAGCTATACCAGGATGAATTTTTTTCAATGGAACAGCAAGGACGATCATTTCATAGATATACTGAGAAAGATCCAATTGGTGTTCTCCATGTGGCAAGATCAACACTTCCTCGTTATTATCATTGTATTCCTCTCCAAACTTAACCACCAAGTCAAGCGCTCCCACCATAGGAAGTTCAAAAGGTTCATTTGACAGATCACAAGTAACTGTGGCCTTTCCTTCACTTTTAAAATCCAATTCTAACAAGGTACTTTTCTTTACAAAATCAAGTACAATCGCAAAATCAGCATTCAAAAATTCATCGAATGAATAAGACTCAAAGAACTGTTTGTCAATTCTATATTCAAATTTGTGATTTCCTTCTTTTAATCCAAAAAACGACAACACAAAATCATTTGACAATTTCATCTGAACATAAATTTGAGCGCGCAAAGATAGAAAAAAATTAAGTATTTAAAAACAATTTATTTAGAATATTGTTTTTTCTTCTCTTTTTGAATTTCAAGTTTATTCTGTGTCAGGTCGTAATACTCCTCTCTGGCCCCGAACAATTTGATAGCCATGAAGATAGCTTCCTTAAATGAACTGAACTCGGCCTTGCCTTTTCCGGCAATCTCAAAGGCAGTGCCATGATCAGGTGAGGTCCTTATCTTATCAAGTCCTGCGGTAAAATTCACCCCATTCCCAAATGCGAGTGTTTTAAATGGTGCGAGACCTTGATCGTGATACATTGCCAAAATTCCGTCAAAACCCTTGTAGCTACTGTTTCCAAAAAAACTATCCGCGGCATAAGGGCCATAAACAAGCTTTCCCTCCTTTTGTATCTCCTCTATAGTTGGTCTTACGATTTCGTCATCTTCAGTACCTATAACACCCTGATCACCGCAATGAGGATTTAAGCCTAAAACTGCGATTCTGGGCTTCGAAATATTGAAATCCTCAACCAGTGACTTGTACATAATCCCTACCTTTTTTTTGATCAATTCAGCGCTAATTTCCTCGGCTACCTCACTAATGGGAATATGACCCGTTATCAAACCTACCCTTAACTCACCAGAGCAAAGAATCATCAGCGCTTCTCCCTCTAACTTGCTTTCCAAAAACTCAGTGTGACCTTTAAATATAAAGGTATCAGATTGTATATTGTTCTTATCAATTGGGGCAGTCACCAACACGTCAACATCACCTTTTATAAGCGCTTCTGTAGCATTTTCTAAAGAAAGTAACGCATATTTTCCTGATATTTTAGTCGGATTCCCCAATTCAACATCGATCATCTCCTTCCATATATTCAATAGATTGAGTTTTTGTGGAACCATTTTACGAAGATTATCTATTCCATGAATACTCGTATTCAATTCTAAAGCTTTCTTGTGATAACTCATCACTTTAGATGAAGCGAAAATCACCGGAGTACAAAAGTCTAGCATTCTGCTGTCTTCAAATGATTTCAATATGGTCTCTATACCAATTCCGTTCAAATCACCAACTGAAATTCCTACTTTTATTTTGTCCTTTTTATTCATCCAGCTCTGTAATAATTGTTAATTTTGAAAGGTAATTCAATTTTATCGAATCACAAATTTAATCAATAATTTTACAACATGTTTACAGGAATAATAGAAGAATTGGGAGAGGTAATTGAATTAAACAAAGACCGTGATAATCTAAATATTACTGTTAGAAGTGAACTGTCTAAAGAACTCAAAATAGATCAAAGCCTGGCGCATAATGGTGTCTGTTTGACCGTGTTCAAAATTGGTGATAGCACTCATACAATCACAGCAATTAAAGAAACCCTTGATAAATCAAATATTGGTAATTTAAGTATTGGTTCTAAATTGAATCTGGAAAGGGCGATGCAACTTGGTTCAAGACTTGATGGCCACATGGTTCAAGGGCACGTAGACCAGATTGCAGTATGCACTGAGTTCATAGAAGAAGAAGGTAGCTGGGTCTATAGCTTTAGTTATAAAGATACCTATAATAATCTAACGATTGAAAAAGGTTCTATCACTGTGAATGGCGTAAGTCTTACTGTTGTTAATTCCAAACCGGAAAGTTTTAGTGTTGCTATAATTCCTTACACCTATGAATACACGAATTTTCACCAGATCAAAATTGGAGATACGGTAAATTTAGAATTCGATGTGATTGGTAAATATGTAGCCAGATTACTACAAAAATAGTTGTTTGATCAGAAATGAGGAATTATTCCTTAGAGCTATCGTAGATCTTTTTCACAGCATATCCAACACCTAAGGCGAGTAATCCTAGAATTCCCCCATCAATTGGCAACGGTGGTGGTGGTGGTGGCGGACCACCTTGAGCCAAAGCTAAGTCTGTTACCAAAATAAAAGCAAAAAAAAGTATTGCTTTAAAGTATTTATTTGCCATAAATTATTACCCTTTTTTTTAGATTCCTATAACGTAATTAAATCCAATTTGTTGCAAATATATGAAAACGATTAAAAAATGTATCAACAACCATTGATATTTTTAACATTAATTCATATGACAGCTCAAATGTCAACAATAAATTTAACAACTATATACCATATTTCAATTTATTAGGTCAATTAAATATCGATTGTTGAAAAATATTGTCTAAAAATCTATTCACATACAAGCTATAAAAAAGCCTAAACACTAACGTTTAGGCCTTCCGTGGACCCAGAAGGGCTCGAACCTTCGACCCCCTGATTATGAGTCAGGTGCTCTAACCAACTGAGCTATGGGTCCTAAATTGGAGTGCAATATTAATATTTTTTTACGTTATGTACAATAATTATCTTTGAATAATTTTATGAAAGGATCTGAACTAATAAATACGTGAAAATGCGCAAACACCTTAGACTTACCGTAAGTTTTTTATTCTTCGCCCTTAGTTCAATAGCTCAGGAAAAGGAAGTGACTGAATTCAATCCAAATAATCAATATCAATCTGAAAAAAAACAGGAGACAGATAAAACTAAGCAACCAAAAAAGGTATATACCTATCAAAGAAGCTGGAGTTTTGGCGGAAATATAGGACTTTCTTTCTGGAATGGGGGAACGGATATATTAGTAGCCCCAAAGGCGTATTATAATGTGTCACCTAAGTTTTTAACCGGATTTGGCCTTACCTATATTTATTCTGCCGCCGAGGATGATTTAGCTAAATATAGTCAAAATTCATTTGGACCCAGTCTAATGATTGCTGTTAGACCAATTCCCTTTTTTCAGCTATCAGCTGAATACGAAGGCTTGCAAACCAATGGAAACACCACCATTAAATTTCCCGGTGACCGAGAAAATAATGACTATTCCTATTGGAATAATGCACTCTATTTAGGGGCCTCTTTTGTCTCGAGAAATGTGTCTTTTGGATTTCGATATGATCTATTATACGATTCTTCAAGAAGCGCATACAGCTCTGCCTGGTCTCCGGTTATTGGATTCTATTTTTAAAAAACACCTTTTGCCATTCCCGCTTTAACAACAACAACGTGACTATTTGAGCAATTCTTTCAGGGTCAATTTCATCTATTGACTTCAAGCTAGCCTCAGAAAGGTCAACTCTGTATAGAAAATTTAAATAGGTTCTAAAATCATTGATCATCAAATTCAAAAGCAAATCGTATACTTTCTGAACAAGTTGTTCGGGTAAAATGCTTTCTTCACAGATAAAATCAACTCCCGAAAGAAGGGCATCCTTTTTAAGCTGTTGAATCAATTTTCCAAGGAGTTGCCGGGACTCTATTTCTTTTATAAGTATTAAACTTTCATAAGATCCCAAAATAGTCAGGTTTTACGGTTCATCAAACTCAATCCAAAATCCTTCAACACCTCTTTTTTTGTGCCATCCAGTGAAAGAGAATCAATTTCTTTTAGCGCCTTCAGCGTGAATCTTTCAATTGAAGTCTGGAGTAATTCAGGGACTCCATATTTTGTAAAGAGTGCTTTTACGTCTGTAATCTTTTTCCCTTCTTCATGAACACTTGAATAAAGATCAAGCAATTTTGATTTATCATTTGAATCTGCGAGTTCAAGTGCCTTTATATAAAGGAAGGTCTTTTTGCTTTCAACAATATCACCTCCAATTTTCTTTCCAAAATCTTCCGAACCGAAGGTATCAAGATAATCGTCCTGTAATTGAAACGCAATTCCTAAATTCAATCCAAAGTTGTATATTTTTTTTTGATCTTCAGAAGAGGCTTCAGCAATAATTGCTCCCATTTTCATGGAGGCACCAACCAGAACAGCCGTTTTATAACTGATCATTTTTATATACTCGTCTAAAGCCACTTTCACCATACTTTCAAAATCTATATCGTATTGTTGCCCTTCACATACTTCAAGTGCTGTCTTATTATACAAGGAAATTAAGGCCTTGAAAGTTTCTCCTTCATAATACTCCAAACGCTGATTCGATTGGATCATCAAAGCATCTCCCGAAAGAATACCAGTATTCAGATCCCATTTTTTATGCACCGTCACTTTACCCCTTCTCAGGTCAGCTCTGTCCATGATATCATCATGTATCAAAGTGAAGTTATGGAACATTTCTACCGATAAAGCTGCCTCCATTGCCTCGGAGATCTCACCGCCAAACAAATTACAACTCATCAATACAAGTATGGGCCTCATTCTTTTTCCACCTAATGACATAATGTAATCAATTGGTTTATAAAGATTTTCTGGTTCCTTAGTACTAAGGTTTTGACTCAAATATTTCAAAAAAGCTTCTCTATAGTTTTCTATATTCAAAATTTTGTTTTTTGTAAAAATAATTAATCTGCTTGAATAGTTTCATTTTGAAAATACAATTTTCAATATTTCTGAGCAGGAATCTCTTTGTAACAAATTTATTTCATTCGCGACAAATGCATAAGGTGTTAATTTGTGTAAACTTTGGAAACTTTTTTTGTTTTAAGCGTTTCCACTTTGTATATTTGCCGACTTATGAAAGAAAAAATACTAGAAAAGGCTTCTGACATGTTTTTGACTTTCGGGTTTAAAAGTGTTACCATGGATGATATTGCCGCAGAACTAGGTATGTCAAAAAAAACCATTTACGCTCATTTCTCGACCAAATTAAAACTGGTACAAGCAGCTACCTTTTATGTGCTTGACAATATCAATGAGACTATCTGCACTGTATGTTCAGGAAATTTTGACCCCATTGAAGAAATATTCACTATTAAGTCTATGGTGCATGATCAGTTGAAAAATGAAAAATCTTCACCTGCCTATCAACTGCAAAAATATTATCCCAAAATTTTCAAACAAGTCAAGGACAAACAATTTGATTCAGTCAATGTTTGCATTATCGAGAACTTAAAAAGAGGCATAAAAGATGGTTACTATAGAAAGGATTTCAATATAGATTTAATTTCCAGGTTCTATTTTAGTGGAAACATGAGTCTTACTAATTATGAATTATTTCCGCTCGATGCTTATGGTATATCCCAGCTTAAAGATGCCTTTCTTGAATATCATATTCGGGCAATTGCAACAGAAAAAGGATTGAACACATTAATTAACATACTGAAAAAATGAACAAAATAATAGCTTTACTAATTTTCGTTCTGGGTTTTACCAACTTGAAGGCGCAAGAGTCTTATTCATTTAATCTTGATGAGGCTGTTCAATATGCCTTGGAACATAGTTATACCGTTAGAAACGCTGCCTTGGATATTGAAGCGGCTGAAAAGCAAAAATGGGAAGCAACTTCTTTTGGATTACCTCAGATCGATGGAACCATAGATTATCAAAATTGGTTAAAACAAGCTGTAACCTTCCTCCCGGCAGAAATAGTCGGAGGGCCTCCTGGTGAATTTGAGGAAGTCATATTTGGCGCCAAGCAAAACATGAATGCCACTGTAACATTGAATCAAATCCTTTTTGATGGATCTTACATAGTAGGTTTACAGTCAGCTAAAACCTTTCTTAAGATATCCAATTTGGCTAAAGAAAAGACAGATCAAAGCGTTAGAGAGGCGGTCATAAATGCCTATGGTACAGTCTTGGTGTCTCAGGAAACCATTAAAATTCTTATCAAAAACAAAGAGATCTTAGAAAAAAATCTTTTTGAAACGAAAGTATTATTAGAAAATGGTTTCGCAGAGGAACAGGATTACGAACAGCAACAAATTACATTATCAAATATCAATAATGCATTAAACAGAGCGAGACGAGAGGAATTTTTATATAAGCAAATGTTCAACTTGACTTTAGGTATCCCCATTAATCAAAATGTTATTCTTACTGAAAACCTTGAAGGGCTTGCTTTAAGAAGTACTGATGCAAATATGATGGCAACTGAATTTGACCTTGAGAACCATATTGATTTTAAAATCGCAGACAACAAACTTGAATCAGATGCCTTGATGGTGAAATATGAAAAAACAAAAGGAATGCCATCTTTGAATGCTTTTGTGAATTATTCTCAATTCGCTAATAATGATAATTTCGTCTTCTTCGAAAGTCAAGACAATTGGTTTGATTCCTCCTTGATTGGTGTGAGTTTAAAAGTTCCCATTTTTAGTAGTTTGCAAAGAAGTTCTCGAACGCAACAAGCCAAAATCAATGTAATGCAATCCGAAATCGATCTCAATGAGAAGTCGGAAGAATTAAAATTACAGGTTTCTACAGCTAAAAATAAATACCAATTTGCTCTGGATCAATTTCAAACTTCAAGCCAGAACCTTGTATTAGCTGAAAGTATTGCCAAAAAAGAGCAAATAAAATTTTTTGAAGGCCTTAGTACAAGTATTAATTTAACTAATGTTCAAAATCAATTATTTAGTTCACAACAAGATTATATTCAATCAATTTTAGAGATCATCCAAACCAAAGTAGAATTAGAAAATGCACTTAACTTATTTTAACATGAAATATATAGCACCCCTATTTATCGCGACACTCTTTCTTGCTTCCTGTGGAAGTGGAGACAAAAAAAGCGTAGATGACATTATAGAATCTCAAAACCTTGAATCAATTCGGACTAAAAAACATGAATTGGTTGGCGAGCAGAATTTAATTAAACAAGAAATTAAAAAACTCGATATTGCGATTGGGCAACTTGACGCTGAAAAAAATATTCCTTTAATTACAACTTTCAAACTTGAGGCTTCTGATTTTAAGCATTATCTTGAATTACAAGGTAATGTAACTACAAAAGATCTTTTGATGATCTATCCTGAATACTCAGGAGTGCTCACAAATGTATACGTTAAGGAAGGTCAAAAAGTTAAAAAAGGACAAGTCCTTGCTAAAATAGATGACGGAGGATTGAGCCAACAACTGGCGCAGTTAAAAATACAATCTGAATTGGCTAAAACCACATTTGAGAGACAACAAAGATTGTGGGATCAGAAAATTGGTAGTGAAATGCAATATTTACAAGCCAAATCAAACTATGAAGCTCAAGATCAAGCCATCGCTCAATTGGAGCAACAAGTCGCTAAAACTATCGTAAGAGCTCCTTTCTCAGGAACCATTGATGATGTATTAACTGAACAAGGTAGTGTTGTTATGCCTGGACAATCTCAATTGATGCGAATCGTGAACCTGGATAATATGTACATCGTAACTGATGTTCCTGAAAAATACATCACAAATATTACCAGAAATAAAAAAGTGGAAGTCGAATTTCCAATTTTAGGTAAAAAGATTGATTCAAAAGTGAGACAAGTAGGAGATTTTATCAATCCAAGCAATAGAACATTCAAGGTAGAAATTTCTGTGCCTAACAAAGAGAAGTCTATAAAGCCTAACCTAACTGCCAAATTAAGAATCAACGACTATTCTAATGAAAATGCTTTCTTGATACCACAGGGAATCATCTCTGAAAACGCTATTGGCGAACAATATATTTATGTAATCACCGAAAAAGTAGACAATAACGAGGCCACCGCCGAAAAAAGAATCATTGAAACAGGTCTTACTCAAGGTGATTATATAGAAGTTACCAAGGGTCTTCAAACAGGTAATGAAGTAATATTGGAAGGTGCCAGAAGTGTAAATGATGGTCAAAAAGTGAAAATAATTAATCTAGACTCATAATTATGGTCAAACAGAAAAAAGTACTCGACAAGGAGTTCGGTTTATCATCATGGGCCATCAACAATAAAACAACTATTTACGTTGTCATTTTGATCATCCTGTTTTCTGGCCTCTCGGCATATAACAATATGCCGCGGGAAAGTTTCCCTGAAATAAAGGAAACCAAAATCTATGTGAGTTCAATCTACCCTGGAAACACTGCAGAAGATGTTGAAAAACTGATTACCGACCCACTTGAGGAGAAACTTAAAACAGTATCAAATGTAGTCGAGATTACTTCGACTTCACAGGAAGATTATTCTATGGTCATTGTTGAATTTGACGAGAATATAAGTGTTGATGCAGCGAAGCAAAAGGTAAAAGACGAAATTGATTCTGAAACAGCTGGAGAAGATTGGCCCACTTTCAATGGTGCCAAAGTAGAACCCAATGTTTTCGAATTGAATTTGTCTGAAGAAATGCCGATCCTGAATATTAATATATCAGGTGATTATCCTGTTGAACAACTAAAAAAATACGCGGAGTATCTAGAGGACGAAATTGAAGGTCTTCAGGAAATCAAGCAAGTTGATATAAGAGGCGCCCAGGAAAAAGAGGTCGAAATCGCGGTTGATATCTATAAGATGATGGCTGCTAAGGTGAGTTTTAATGATGTGATCAATGCAGTAAATAATGGAAATGTTACCATGTCTGCCGGTAATCTTGTATCTAGCGGACAGCGACGAACTATAAGAATTATTGGGGAAATTGCGGACCCTTCTGATCTTGACAATTTTGTTGTAAAATCAGAAGATAATAGTCCTATCTATTTAAAAAACATAGCTAATGTGTCATTCAAAGAAAAAGAAAAAACTACTTATGCCAGAGCTTTTGGGGAAGTCGTTGTGATGCTGGATGTTAAAAAAAGGGCAGGCAAGAACATGGTGGCTGCCGCTGAAAAAATTCAAGTCCTTGTTGATGATGCCAGAATCAATGTATTTCCAGGTGATCTTAAAATAAGTATTACTAATGATCAATCTTCAAAAACTATTGGTCAGGTTGACGATTTGGTAAATAATATTGTTTTTGGAATCATTCTGGTAGTCACTGTCTTGATGTTCTTTTTAGGATTTAGAAACGCTCTTTTTGTAGGGTTTGCTATTCCTATGTCTATGCTTTTGTCTTTGATGATTTTAGACGCATTGGGATACACCATGAATACCATGATCCTTTTTGGTTTGATCATGGGGCTTGGTATGCTCGTAGACAACGGTATTGTTGTTGTTGAAAATGTTTACAGACTGATGGATGAAGAAGGAATGAGTAAAAAGGAAGCTGCAAAAAAAGGAATCAGTGAAATCGCCTTTCCTATCATAATTTCAACAGCAACTACAATTGCTGCCTTTATACCTCTGGGTTTATGGCCGGGAGTGATGGGTGAATTTATGATCTATCTTCCAATTACTTTATCTGTTGTATTGGGTTCTTCGTTATTCGTAGCCATCTTTTTCAATTCAGTAATGGTTTCTCAATTTATGAGTATTGAAGATAAGGATATGTCTTATAAAAATATTTTTACCATCACTGGAATATTAATACTTTTCGGCCTGCTCATTATGCTTTTCGGAGGTCCTTACAAGATTTTTGGGTCTATCATGTTGACCACGGCTATATTACTTTGGGTTTACAGATTGGCACTCAGAAAAATGGCGAATTATTTTCAGGAACATATTTTGACCAAATCTGAAAAGCTCTATGAATCGACCTTAAAAACAGCACTTAGTGGCTGGAGACCTTATGCAATTTCAATTGGTACAGTAATCTTACTCTTAATCGCTTTTGGCGGATTCGGGGCCTCTGTGGCAATGCAAAGGACAAAAGTTGAGTTTTTCCCTGATAACACACCAAATCAAATAATCGTTTATATAGAATACCCCCAGGGAACGGATATTGAAAAGACCAATCAGATCACCAAAGAAATTGAGGAAAGAGTCTATTCTTACCTGAATGCTGACGAATACCTTGATAATGGCTATAATTTCATGGTAGAAAGTGCAGTAGCGCAGGTAGGTGAAGGAGCTGGTAATCCTCAAACAGACGGTGGCTCGGCAGCTGAGATGCCTCATAAGGCAAAAATTACTGCATCTATGCGTGAATTTAAATATCGAAAAGGCATGGATAGTGAAAGGCTCAGACAACAAATACAAGAAGCTCTTGTGGGGATTTATCCTGGGGTAGCTATCAGTGTTGAAAAAGAAGCGAACGGACCTCCGGCCGGGTACCCGATCAATATTGAAATAGAAGGAGATGACTACGCTGAACTGATTCACACAGCTGAAAAAATGAAAACCTTTATAAATAGGCAAAGTATTCAGGGCATTGATGAATTGAAAATTGACGTCAATCGCTCAAAACCTTCCATGTATGTTACTATTGACAGAAGAAAAGCTGGTGAACTTGGTGTAAGTGCCGGTCAGGTAGGGCAGCAACTGAGAAATTCAATCTTTGGTGCGAAAGCTGGTATATACAAAGAGGATGGTGAAGATTATGATATTTATGTACGGTTTAATGAAAGAGATAAATATAATAAAAGTGCTATTTTTAATCAAAAAATAACTTTTAGAGATCCGGCTACCGGAAAAATAAAGGAAATCCCGGTATCGGCCGTTACGAGTCAAAAGAATAATTCCAGTTTTAGTGCTATTAAACACAAGGATGTGAAACGAGTTGTAACTTTGTATTCTGCCCTTTCTCCAGGCTATACCGATGCAGGGGCCATAGTAAACAGAATTCAGTCAGAAATGGAAGGCTTCTCTGATCTTCCTTCTGGAGTGAATATAGATTTTACAGGACAAATAGAAGAACAGAATAAACAAATGGCATTTTTAGTGGGAGCATTCTTCACTGGACTCGGATTGATCTTTTTAATCTTGATCTTTCAGTTTAACTCGGTAACAAAACCAGGAATCATCATGTTGGCAATTTTCCTTAGTTTGATTGGCGTTTTCGGTGGTCTGATCATTACCGGAAATTCATTTGTGATTATGATGACAATGATGGGTATTATTTCTCTTGCAGGTATTGTGGTGAATAACGGAGTTGTTTTACTGGATTACACCCAGTTATTGATTGACAGAAAAAAAGGGACATTAGAACTAGATGAAGATGACTATCTCGACAACGAAAATTTATTATTTTGCATTGTCAAAGCCGGAAAGGCTAGATTACGTCCAGTTCTGTTAACCGCTATTACCACTATTCTAGGATTAATCCCCTTGGCTGTAGGGTTCAATATAAATTTCTATACACTATTTACGGAGTTAGATCCACAGATCTATTTTGGGGGAGACAATGTTATTTTTTGGGGGCCATTAGCCTGGACCGTGATTTATGGTCTTTTTGTGGCAACTTTTTTAACATTGGTAATAGTTCCAATACTCTTTTATTTAATAACCAGATTCAAGATGTGGCTGAAAACAAAAACACAACCATCGGTGGTATAATGATGTATTGATTTAATGATGTAATGATTTATTGATGTAATGATATAATGAGGAGAATGCGAAATGAACAAAGTAAAATCAAGTTCTTATGGCGTTCTCCTTTTTAACCCTTAACCTTCTC
>CAZQRD010000063.1:0-15387 GCA_964595535.1 uncultured Flavobacteriaceae bacterium
TAGTATCTAAAGCAAACCTCTTAAAGGGTTTGCTTTTTTTTATCCAAAATTCCTTAAATTATAAAGTATATTTACATAGATATTATTTGTGAATTTAATTGAGAACTCTTACCTGTAAATGAATACATCTGGTTTGTTATTAAGTCTTATGGCCGTTTTGTTTTCGGTGATCCTGGTGTATTATCAATATTATTATCGGCAGAAACCTACAAAAGATTCAAAGATTTTTTCACTTTTAAGGTTTATCAGTGTATTTGGTATTTTGATTCTGTTGATCAATCCTCAGTTTGAAACGAGAAGCATTGAGCTTCAAAAACCTAATTTGTTTTTGACTGCTGATAATTCAGCCTCTATTGGTCATTCTGGTTTAGGAAGTGTTTTGAGAAATGTGAGACAGCTGTTTTTAGAAGATAAGGAACTGAATGATCGATTTGATTTGAGCTATTTCAGTTTTGGTGCATCTATTTCTACAGACACTTTATTGCATTTTGATGAGGATCAAACAAATTTGTACAAAACTATTCAAGATATCAATTCACTGGGTGCTGATCGGTTGTCTTCTATAGTGTTGCTTTCCGATGGCAATCAAACTTATGGAAGCAACTACGCCTATATGTCATCCAAAAACCCGATTTTTCCAATAGTAATCGGCGATACTATTTCGCGACCAGATATAGAGATAAACAGGGTTAATATAAATGCGTATGCAACCTTGGATAATAATTTTCCCGTCGAAATATTTCTAAATTCCAATGTTAAGGAAAAAATAAACTCCAAATTAGTCGTGGAAAGAAATGGTGTTGAACTGTATTCGGCATCTGTATTTTTCTCGGAGGAAAAAAAATCAGAGAAATTATCATTTCACTTAGCTGCCGATACCATAGGAATGCAGTTATTCAAAGCTCAATTGATTCCTTTCGAAGGAGAAACGGAGTTGAAAAATAACAGTCGGAGTTTTGGAGTTGAAATACTCGATGAACAGGCAGAGATTGCGATAGTGTACAATGTGCTGCATCCTGATCTGGGAATGATAAAAAGAAGCATAGAAACCAATAAACAACGTACTGCGGTACTGTTACAGATTAATCAGTTTGATACAATTTCTAAAGATTACCCCCTATATATTTTGTATCAACCAGATAGAAGCTTTAAAGACTTGCTTGAGAAGCTTACATTGAGACAAAGTAATTTATTCATCATCACCGGAAGTCAAACAGATTGGAATTTTATAAACGAAGCCAAAATCGGTTTTTCAACTGAAGTTTCAGCAGTGATGGAAAATCTTTTTCCGGCTTTCCAAAATGATTTCAATGCCTTCTATATTGAAGACATAGGATTTGAGTTTTTCCCTCCTTTAAAGGGGCAATTAGGAAAGGTGAATTTTAATCGAGATCATCAGTTTCTCCTTACGCAAAAAATTGACAACATACTAACTGCTAATCCCTTATTAGCTACTTATGGCAACAATGAAATCAAAGGAGTCGTATTGTTCGGTGAAAATATTTGGAAATGGCGCTCCCGTTGTTTCGAGGTATATGGTTCTTTTGAGAAGTTTGACTTGTTCTTTAACAGCCTTATTCAATTTTTACAATTATCAGATCGGGAGAAAGACATGGATCTTTTTTACAAACCGGTTTATCACGCGAAAGAACCCATTAGAATTCAAGTAAAAAAGTATGACAGTAACCTCAAAATTGAGCTGAATTCAAAATTAGTATTGCAACTTAATGACAGTTTGAAGGATGTTCCGTTCTACATTGATAACAATGCCTATGAAGTTCAATTGAATAACTTAAAGGAAGGAACATATACGTTTCAAGTCGAAGATCTGGATTCAGATACTAAAAAAGCCGGTTCGTTTGTAGTAGTTCCCTTTTCAATTGAACAGGAGTCTGAAGCGCCAAACGTTGAGGATTTGAGTTTGCTTGCTTTGAATTCGGGAGGTAAATTGTTTTATCCGGACCAGTTCAATACCATCAAAACAGATTTGCTTGAAAACCCTCAATTCAAGGCAACTGAAAAGGTCCGTACTAATTTGATTTCTTTGATTGATTGGAGATGGCTTTTAGGCCTAATTGTTCTATCTTTGAGCTTGGAATGGTTGCTCCGTAAATACCGGGGTATGATCTAAAAGTCCATTCTGTTAATTAGTTTAATATAAATATAAAAAAATGGCACAACAACCGCAATTTAATTTCCCAAAAGGGATATTGCCTATAGTTTTTATCGGAATTATCGTATTGATTTTTATTTCAAAGTCTACTGTAACACTTGATGCCGGGGAAGCCGGTGTTCTATGGAAAAGGTTTGATGGAGGAGTTGTTACTGACCAACCGCCTTTGGGGGAAGGTTTTCACATAGTAGCCCCTTGGAACACTGTGATCGTATATGAAACCAGACAACAGGAACTAACTGAAAAAATGAAAGTACTTTCTTCAAATGGTTTGGATATTCAATTGGAGGCAACGGCTTGGTATCAACCTGTAACTGCAGAATTAGGTTTTCTTCATCAAACTAAAGGGAGCAACTATTTGGACAGGGTTTTGAAACCCGCAATGCGTTCTGCTACAAGAAGTGTGGTAGGGAGATATACCCCAGAACAGATCTATTCTTCTAAAAGAGATGCTATTCAGGAAGAGATTTTTATTGAAACACAAAAGATTGTTCAAGATCAGTATATTCAATTGAATGATGTACTGGTAAGGGACGTTACGCTTCCTGCAGCGATTAAAGACGCGATTGAAAGAAAACTAAGCCAGGAACAAACATCTTTGGAATATAAATTCAAATTGGAAATTGCGCAAAAAGAGGCTGAAAAACAGCGTATTGAGGCTCAAGGTAAGGCCGATGCGAACAAAATTCTAAGTGCTTCCCTTAACGACTGGATTCTTAAAGATAAAGGAATCGAAGCGACACTTAAACTTGCCCAATCACCTAATTCAAAAGTAATTGTTGTAGGGGGTGGAGAAGATGGTCTCCCATTGATCCTCGGCAATAATTAAGTTAATGAGATAAAATATTTATTTAAAAAGGCCGGTTTATACCGGTCTTTTTTAATTGGAGTCGTTGACGCGAATAATATCTTGTTTAACCTGTCCCTTTTGCAGGGCTCTGTAATTTTCATAACATTCAATCACTGCCTCAATAATTTGAAGATCACTGGCCTTATTGACAAACCGGTTTGAATAATTACATTCAGAAAGTAGGTCATTCAATTCTTTCCGGCTCATATCAAGATAGTCCATCATAATTTCCCTACTGTACTTCTGTTCCATCATATTACGCATCTGATCACTTTCCTTCATTTTTCTCAGGCGATCCATTTCCTTAGGTTTCTTACCAAATTTATTGTACCAGAAATCAACCGGATTAAATACAGCTCCTAGTCCTGAATTATAATTTCTTTTATATGCATTTCCTCTTTCATAGGCCTGGGGTAAACCATTAATGTGAATGCGGCTGTATGAGTTTTGAGGTACATTTTTGGCATCCACAACCAACACACCAATCAGATTATGAGATTTAACGGTGACCTCCGCTATATTTACCACCTTTTCATGGATGGAAATTTCAAGTTGGTTACCTTTTAGAAGGTCATTGGTGATCTTTAATTTGATAGATTGAAAACCGATATAGGAGATAAAAATAGTATCATTGACACTCGCGGGAATTTCAAACTGACCATTATTGCTGGTGATGGTACCTACAACAGAATTCAGGTTGACCACGTGAGCACTTTGTAACGGTTTTTTATCTGTTATACTAATGATTTTGCCTCTCAGATAATGAACACTTTTGTCAATGTCTGTAATGATCACTGTATCTTTAGTAATAGCATCTCTCTGCTTTCCGATAATTTCCTGAGAATTTACGGCATGGCTCAACAAGATTATAAAAAATGTGCATACAATTTTTTGCATGAGCAATGATACTAAATATTGAGTTGTTTTTTTATAAAATAATGTGAAAAAGAGTTGTTGTCTAATCAATTAATTGGTTATTCAGTACAAATGTCTCTATTTCATTGAGAGTCGTAAAAAAGAAAATCAATTGCTAAAAGGCATCTGACGCACTGGGTCCATTATGATTACAACTTAAAACTAACAATACCACAATCTAACTCTATGACCTGTCCGGATATTCGTTTACTTTTATCTGAAATTAGAAATTCAGCCATGTCAGCCACGTCATCGGGCTGTAGATAGGCTTTCATCGGATGTCTGTCACGCATTTTCTCTTTCATAGTATCATTTCTTAATAATTTGCCGGCAAGACTTGTATCGGTAATAGTAGGAGCAATGGCGTTAAAACGAATGGTAGGAGCCAGTTCAGCTCCCAGCGAGCGAACCAATGCTTCAACCCCGCCTTTTGCAACAGCGATACTCGCATGGAAAGGCATTCCCATTTTGACGGCGACGGTACTGAATAACAAAACAGATGGATCAACACCGGATTTTAAGGTTTTTATATACTTTTGAATCACGCGGACCGCCCCCAAAACATTGATCTCGAAATCATTTTTAAAATCGGTTTCAGATAATCTGTTTACAGGTTTTAGATTGATACTGCCCGGGCAGTAGATCAACCCATCCAACTCATCAATATCAGGTAGTTCATCAATGAGTACGTCACATGAATAATGTTCAATACTGTCTGGGAAATCATCAGGTTTGGTTCTACTAATATTGACGATTTTATAAGCAGTAAGCATCTTGTCAATCACAGCTTTTCCAATTCCTTTACTACCTCCTATAATTAGAACTTTTTTCATTCGTTTTTATATAAAGACTTCTATAAGAAGTCATATTAAATTTCAACTTAATGGGAAATGAAATTCTGTAATTCCACTATCTTTTCATGTGTGTTAAAAACACCTCCATAAAATGCAGTTACGGTGGCAGAAGTATCATCTTTAATTCCTCTTGAGGAAACGCATAGATGTTTGGCATCAATAATCACAGCAACATCTTCTGTTTTAAGCACCTTTTGAAGTTCCCTGGCAATTTGGTTGGTCAACCTTTCTTGTACCTGTGGACGTTTTGCAAAGTATTGTACCACCCGATTCAATTTTGATAGTCCGATAACCTTGCCCGAAGAAACATAAGCGATATGTGCCTTTCCAATAATAGGTACAAAATGATGCTCACAGTTCGAATAAAAAGTAATGTTCTTTTCAACCAGCATTTGCTCATATTGATATTTATTTTCAAAAAGTGCAATTTTAGGCTTGTTTTTAGGGTCAAGCCCAGAGAATATTTCCTCAATATACATCTTGGCAACTCTTTCAGGGGTGCCTTTTAAAGAATCATCGTTTAGGTCTAATCCCAACGTATCCATGATTTCAGTGAAATGAAAGGCGATTCTCTCTTTTTTTTCCTTATCACTAATTAGAAAAGCCGTGGGTTTCATAGGTGTATCCATACCTGTAAGCATATGGTTATCTCCTACATCATCATGATTTAAAGTTGATTGACTTGTATTGTTGCCATTTAAAGGCATAATTTCATTTGTTTTCATAAGGTCTTTTTTTAATGCTGTCTTTAGAGCAAAGCATTGATTAATATTTTATGTATGCGATAAATTAAATTCTTTGTTTACACCTATTTTTTTAGGTCGTTGATAGGGTAATCGTGCTTTTAATCGAGGTATTGTATACCCGTCCAACCCATTAATCGCAGAAACATTTCCTTCCGATAGATTAATAAACCCATCTTCTTTTAATAATTCTTTTTTTACATACATACCCATGATTTCGCCAATGATCATCATGGTCCCATTGATTTTAAAGTGATGTTCCTCTCTAAATTCCATATGTAGTTGCACGGGAGCCCCTTTCACAAAGGGTGCCAAACAGGCATGGTCATAATCTTCTTGAAGCCCTGTCATTGAGAACTCCGAAATTGATTGATCATACTTCGCTGAGCAATGATGTGCATCTTGTATAATGTCTTCATGCACATGATTAATCGTATAACTACCCGTATTCTTAATATTTTCATATGTATTTCGAGGTACAGTAGTAGGTCTCATTACAAAGCCCAGAAGGGGAGGATTCGACCCTAAATGAATGACCGAACTGAATACGGCTACGTTACTAACGCCATTTTTCCCAATAGTAGCAATGAGATTGGCTGATTTAAAACCTGAGCTTGAATTAACAAGATTGATACGGTATAAGTGATCAAGGTTTGCTAAATATCTTTTGTCAAAATACTCCATCATAGTGTCTTAAAATTATTGATATTAACATGCTTGGCTTTGAGATCAAACATTAAATTATACAGACCAAAAAATGTACGATTCATATAGATAAAATGCTTGGAGCCTCTGTTGCCATTCATTTTCCGTAGCTCGGTATTTTTGCTGTATTTCTCACTTAAACTGCTAATCTTACTAAAGAAATTGCCATTAGAAAAATCAAACACCTCTTGTTGAAAAGGTTCTGTAAATACTGTCAATAGATCATGAAACATTTCAGTAAAAAACACTATTTCTTCCTCAGAATCATTTGGGAGTAAAATTTCCAGTTCGTACAACTTCTCTTTGAACAAAACAGGGTTGGCTAAATTTTCAGTTGTGGCCAGTTCAAAATACGGTTTGTAGAAACTATCAGGTATTATTTTAACACAGCCAAAATCAAGCGCAATTAATTCGTTATTTTCAGAGATAAGAAAATTACCAGGGTGAGGATCAGCATGTACTTTTTTCAAGACATGGATTTGATACATATAAAAGTCCCAAAGTGCCTGACCTAATTTATCAAGATCTTCCTGTTTGTTATCATGAATGACATATTCAGACAGATGCTCTCCTTTCATCCAGTCCATCGTAAGAATCTTATCTGAAGAAAATTCAGGATAATAGTTAGGAAATAATAAATTGGGAATATGACCGCAGGCAGCAACCATTTCTAAAGACTGCTCAATTTCCAAACGATAGTTAGTTTCCTCCATCAACTTATTCTCCACCTCTTTAAAATACTTATCTGAGTCTTTACCTCTGATATTGAACATTTTTATAGCGATAGGTTTAACTAGCGCAAGGTCTGAACCAATACTATTTGCCACCCCGGGATACTGAATTTTCACCGCTAGTTGTTTGTCATTTTTAAGAGCTTTGTGCACCTGTCCAATGCTTGCTGCATTGACCGATTGAGCATCAAAGTGATCAAAAACTTCCTGTGGAGACTTTCCAAAATATTTCTTAAAAGTTCTAAGAACAAGAGCAGGAGAGAGCGGTGGTACCGAAAATTGGGAAAGCGAAAATTTTTCCACATAAGCCTGAGGCAACATGCTTTTTTCCATACTAAGCATTTGAGCAACCTTAAGGGCACTTCCTTTGAGTTTTTTTAATCCGTCGTAAATATCTTCAGCGTTATCCTCATTTAATTTTGCTCTGGCTATAACTTCGGTAGTTGTAAGTTTGCTGCCATAATACTTTAGATAATTTACACCAACTTTAGCTCCTGTTTGAACCAGATTTGTTGCTCTTTCTACTTTTGATATAGGAATTCTGTCTATAGTGTTCATCAGTTCATGTTTATTTTTTCATGAAATAAGAATTTGCCCAGATCAAGAACACTTTTAAGTGGTTCAACTTTTATCAGTTCAAATCCTGTATTAATCGATTTTTCAATAAAAATATCGGTCTTTTCCAAAGATGCAGAATCATCCTCCATCCAAAATTTAAGGCAAAGAATGAACTGAACCCAGAAACTTTCTTCTAAAGATTTATCCATAAACTTTTCAATGCTCTCGTTTTTTAAGTCTAGTTTTTCAATTTCCAAGCTCCTTAAAAATTTGGAATAGTCAGGTTTTATCGATGAAAATGTTTTAATAAAGCGTGAACTGTTTTTATCTCTTTCTAAGATGCTAAGTACAAAACTCCTGTTGGCAGTAAGAATTTCGAAAAATGTAAAATAAAAAGTCAGTAATTTATTTCTAGCGTCAAAGTTTGCATAATCCTCACTTTTTTCTAATAAGGCAAGTGTCTGATCAAAAAAAGATTTAAAAATTGATTTTTCAACGGCATTGAGGTTACCAAAGAACTCATAGAAATGCGCTTCATCAAAGTTGAACTTTTTTGAAAGTTTGTACACTGATTTTGGAGCATCTCCGTTTTCTAGATAAAACTCCATATAGAAGGAATAAATATCATTTTTACTAATTTTTTTCTTGCGAGCCATACTTGTTTTTTTGTAAATATACATATTGTTTAACTATTAATACAAAAAGTTAAACAAAATAATTGTTAAATTCGTATTAAAGCTTTTACTATAAATATTTTTCCTGATCATATTGTTGTTCAATTTTGTTATATTTAATTAGTATACCAGTTTTATTATGAGGTCGTCAACCAATTTGAATCAATCAGGAAGGAGGCAGTTTATCGCCAAGGCAAGTGCAGGTATGTTGGGGTCTTGTTTAGTACCTGATTATTTTGAAGTATTTGCTTCTAATTCAAATCACCTAAAGAAAATCCCTTTATATGCACATCTTTGGGTATATGCAAGTCAATTCCCGCCAAATTGGGATTGTACTCCTGTTTTAGAGACTGTTTTTTCAGATTTGAATTATGCCGGGATAGAAGGTTTAGAGCTCATGGAGGTTATTTTGCGACATGAAAGCGCAGTTGACAAGATTAAAACCTATATCGATACCTATGGGGTACCGGTTTCAGGCTCTTCTTATGGAGTAGGTTTTGGCATGTGGGATAAAAAGCAGCATCAAGCTATCTTAGATGATCTAAAAGTTATTATTCCTCGACTTTCAGAGGTTGGTGGGAAAACCTTAGGAGTCTCCGTGGGAAAGGCTCCTGATTTGAAAACAGAAGAACAGTTAGATAATCAGGCAGAACTTTTGAAAATTGTTATAAAGCGGACTCATGATTATGGAATAGAATTGAATTTTCACAACCATACGTATGAAGTAGAAAATAATTTACATGATTTAAAAGGAACACTCCAAAGAATTCCAGATCTAAAATTAGGGCCAGATCTGAATTGGTTGATTAGAGCAGGGGTTGATCCGGTTCAATTTATCGAGACCTATGGCAGTCAGATCGTTTATCTGCATATCAGAGATCAATATCAAAATGGAGAATGGACAGAATATGTAGGACAGGGTAGTACCGACTTTAAAGCTATTGGCCAAGCCTTAAAGGCCCAGAATTTTAACGGAGCCGCAGCGATAGAATTAGCTTTTCCAAATGACTATACTCCAAAAAATGAACTTAAGGAGAATTGGAAAAAGAGTGCGGATTTTGTGCGTTCTACTTTTGTGTAATGTTAGCTGTAAATGATTAAATCTCCATTATTAACTTCTGAAATTTGAAAATATAGTTCATTAGCTAATAATAATAATGCAGTCAATTTATTATGATAAGAATGGGCCACTTATTAGTCTTAAAAATTAATTGATTTCGTAGAACCATTTTGCTTATGAATGATGCTAAATTCCAAGGTTCTAAGATTTGCATGTAATTGTGCGATATCGTTTTGGTTTACCCATTCAATATTAATTTCATATTCGGAAGTTTCATTAAAATTCACGGAACCTAAAAATGCTTTGGATGTATTTCTTAATCTTATGATATTTAGCTGATTAAGAACAATATTCTTTTTAAGACCATTTCGAATATCTTGCATATTTAAAGTTGATCGATTAATCTCTTTATGTCCCGAATTTCCCCCTTTATCCGCAGCTTGATAATTATTTTTACCTGCAAATATGTCTAAATACCATACCTGAGGAACCCCTGGCATAAACATTTGAATGGCCCTGGCCAGTGCTAATTTACGTTCATCCTCACCCAGAGCACTAAAAAAAGTTGCGTTAACCTGATAATATGAAATCTTTTGCCCTGATGGATCATACAGGTTTTTAACCCTTCCTCCACGCTCAATAATTTTATTCATTATAGCTTCGATTTCCCTATCTTTCAACAAGCCTTTATTATAGGTGCCATTGACCTCCTTACCTTTCAAATCCAAAACAGGTATCCCGTCATGGCATCCCAACATATTTACCGTTTTATAACCCTTTCTAATAATTTCTCTGGCCCAAGTTAGAAGGGCTTTATTTGTTCCGTTTTCAATAGTATGGATCATTAATCCAGGCAGAAAGAAATCATAAATATAATATCCTTTACTGGCAACTTCATCATATAGCCCCATACCATATTCGGCATGAATCTCAGGCAATAGTATTAATTCATTTTTTTCAGCTATTCGTTTTATTCTTTCTAAATATTGCCAGGTACCTGGTTCATTAAAAAAATTGGATCGACCAATTTCTTTATGCAAATAAGCAAAGGCATCTAATCTCAATATTTTACAGCCGTAGTTTTTTAACTTTGAAAGGGTATCTTCATAAAAATCCCATACCAATTGAGATTTTGGATTTACATCCATTTGACCCAAATAGGAACGATTTTGATTGACTATCTGTAGAATCTCAGTTTTGATGTGATCACAATCTTCAAAATCAATGCTGCTAAAATCTTTGTTCTGATCTATAGCAAAATTTACTTTGTTGCAAATAAGTTCAGTCTGCTCTTGTGTTAAAGCACTCAAAATTTTCAAATCTTTTTGAGTGATTTTAGAATAACTAACATCTTGATAAAAAGTATTCCAATATGGTTTTTCTGTTCCATCAGGGAAAAGTACTTTGAGCACGGGTAAGCCTGATTTCCGCATGAATAATTTACTGATAAATTTTTCTTTTGGAATGATGATGCCATCTTTACCCATGTCTCCATTACCTTCCCAAAACTTATTCCAATCAATAAAAAAGTTAAAATATTTGGATTGTTTTCCATGATTTAAGATACTCTTAAACTGAGGAGATGCAACCGATAAGTGGTTTAAAACAATATCAAACTTCAACATAATATTGAGTTGCTCTAAATCTTTTAAATCCTGTTTAGAAACCAAGGATGAGTTTATGTTATAGTCTATAATTGAAAATCCACGGTCTAAATCACTATTAAAAAAAGTGGGTAATGCATAAAAAATCGAAAAGGTATCTTTAAACTCAGGCATTTTGAGCATACTAACCATATCACCTAAATTCTCCCCTATACTGTCTGGATATGCATTGAGCATGACACCGTTAATAATACTATCCAAATATTTCTTTTCTTTTGACATGTCTTCAGACTAAAAAAATGCATTCTAAATTTTATGATAGGAGTTGTTGTTATAGAAGTTTAGACAATATTTTGATATTATCCGGTAACCTACCCACATTTTGTAATTTTAAAGCGGCTAATTGAAGACCAACTGCTAAGCATTTTTCAATAGATTTTTCCTTAATATATGCAAATAAAAACCCAGACCAAAATGCATCACCGGCACCAGTTACATCCATAATTTTATCAACCTCAATAGCCGGTAATTCTATAACTTTTCCCCCCTTTTGAGATAATTTAACACCATTACCACCAAGGGTTAAGCAAACGGTTTCTACACCTTCTGAATGGAAAAAATCAAAAATTTCACCATGCGGTAATTGTCTTTCAAAAAGCCTTAACATATCATCTTCACTAATCTTCACTAATGGATTAAATTTACAATATGCTTTTATTACTTTAAGTGCTTCTTCCTGGCTTTTCCATAGCTTTTTGGCGTAATTTACATCTATACTTAGTTTGCAGCCCAATTTAAAGGCCTCTTCTGCCTTTTTTAAAATAGTCGATTGTGCCGGATCTTGACTTAATGCAAAACATGTTGTATGGTATATCCTAGTATTTAAAAGTGTTTCTTTTGTGATTTGATCATCACTAATCCAATAATCTGCTTCGCGAAAAGCTATGAATTCGGGGGTTCCATCAGTTCTGGATACAAAAACCACACTGGTAGGTTTGTTATCTATTTTCTTTATGAAATCAGTTATAACACCTTCTTCATTTAGTTTTTCAATGATATATTCCCCAAAACCGTCATTACCGACACTCGAAATAATTGCGGCTTTTAATCCCAATCTGGCAGAATTCATTGTAACATTTGTAGGAGAACCTCCTAAATATCGATGATAGTCTCGTGTGTTATTGATTTGAACTCCAGACTGATGTCCAATAAAGTCAATAAGTGCTTCTCCAACGCACAGAATATCTATATGAGTTATGCTATTTTTCACAATTACTTTATTATAAATTGGCTTCATTCTCACCAATTTTTTGAGCAGGTTGCAGTTGCGTTGCTAAAATAGCGGCAATAGCAAAAAACACACCCCCAAATATAATGGCATTAACTGCACTATTGTTTAATAAATTTTTAATAATGGAACCAAAAGAAATGGTTTGGATAAGCATAGGAATTACAATCATCATATTAACAATACCCATATAAACTCCTCTTTTCGATTCTGGAATAACTCTCGAAACCATTGCATAGGGAATGCCCATCATTGCTGCCCAACCAATACCGAGTAAAACCATAGGTGCCAGTAATAACCATTTATCATGGATATATGGCATACTCAACATGGCAATTGCAGCAAAAAATAAACTAACCACATATATTTTTTTATTACCATATTTAGTCGCTAAAGGAACCATTAGCAATGCTACAATCATTGTCACAAAATTATATGAACCATTCATTAAGGCAGCCTGACTTAAAGCTTGTTCTGACAAGGATTGAATGTTTTGAGCGAAAGACATATCTATTTTACTAACTACCTCACCTGCTTTACAACTGTCCATGATGCTTTCGAATTTTTGAATATCTTCATTACTGACCCCTAGTAAACTTGTCTTTAACATGGGAGCAATGAATTGCCAGTAAATAAATAAGGCATACCATTGAAAAAAGTAAACCAAAGACAGCTGTTTCATAAATTTGGGCATACTACCAATGGCACTAATAATTTCTTTAATTGGATCTAACATCCTTGAAAAGAAAGGTTGCTCTTTGCTCTTCTTAATCTCTAGAATTTCTTCATTTGATGGAGGTATTTCCGGTGTTTTAAATACAGTCCATAAAATAGTTGTAACCGAAGCAATAGCTCCTAAAAAGAAGGAGTAATACACCCATTTAGGTATAGCCGTTACTGCCTCTTCTGTACACAAACTACCCTCTAGTACCGGTTCACTAAACCAATCTTGAAATAAGAATAAAGAAGCGTTGGCCAACACAATTCCGGCACCAACGAATAAACTCTGCATTTGATACCCAAAGGTTAACTGACCGTCGAGGAGTTTATCCCCCACAAAGGCCCGATAAGGTTCCATAGCTGTATTATTAGCTGCATCCAAAATCCATAATAAGCCAACGGCGAACCATAAACCTGGACTAAACGGAAAAGCGAACAAACACAGACTTCCTAAAATCGCCCCAAATAAGAAGAAGGGCTTTCTTCTTCCCCAACGAGCAGACCAAGTTTTATCAGAAATAGCTCCAATGATTGGCTGAATCAGAAGTCCTGTAACAGGTCCGGCTAAATTTAATAGTGGTAAGTCTTCATGATGTGCTCCTAAAAAAGAAAATATAGGATTCACTGCTGTTTGTTGTAAACCAAAACTAAATTGAATACCTAAAAACCCGACATTCATATTTAGTATTTGCCAAAAACTTAGTTTTACTTTACCAATCATGATTTGCCGTTAATTGATTATAATTCTATTTAAAATAACCACATTGAGTAGAAAGATGAGTCCATCTTTCTATGTTCAATGTGGCTTTTATGGGAATTAATAAGCAAGTTACACTTATATGTAGTTTTAGATATTATTTTCTTAACGAAAACGTTTTCGATTTTAACGAAAACGTTTTCGGATTTTTGTACATTTAAGGTACGAATAGATTTAACCTCAAATGAAAAATGTAACGTTAAAACAAATTGCAGAACAATTGAATATCTCTATTGCTACTGTTTCAAAAGCTTTGAAAGATTATCCTGATGTTAGCAAGGCAACAAAGGAAAAAGTAAGGGTGTTGGCCAAAAATCTTAAATATAAGCCCAATGCGTTTGCTGTTAATTTGAGAACAAGGGAGTCTAAAACGATAGGTTTAATAATTCCTGAAATAGTCCATCATTTTTTTTCCAATGTTATCAAAGGTATTGTTACTCAAGCAGAAAAAAAAGGGTATTTAGTCATCATTCTTCAATCCAATGAATCTTATGAATTAGAAAAGAAGCAAATAGGATTACTTTTAAGTCAACGAGTTGATGGTATACTTATTTCCTTAGCAAATAATACTGCCGATTTTGAGCATTTAAAGGAAGTTATGGCCTTGAATAAACCTTTGGTGATGTTTGATAAAATTGCAAAAATGGTGAATTGCTCAAAAGTTATAATAGACGATCGGAAAGCTGCTTATACTGCAACTCAACATCTAATAGATACAGGTTGTAAACGTATTGCTCACTTTAGAGGGGCCCTCTTGCCACTCAATTCTATTGATAGATTTTTGGGCTACAGAAAAGCATTGCTCGATAATAATCTGCCCTATGATCCTTCTTTGGTTTATATAAGTGAATGTGGTGATATGAGTTTTGAAGAAGGTCGAATGAATGCCCGTAAATTACTTGAGGATCACAATGATGTCGATGGAATTTTTATCAATACTGATCTAGTGGCTATTGGTGCTTTGACAGAATTTAATAAAATGGGTGTCAAAGTTCCGAAGGATATCAAAATTGTTGGCTTTAGCAATTGGTTTATGTCTAAGGTTATATCACCATCACTTACAACGATTGACCAACCAGGGCATCTCATGGGAGAAACAGCCTTTAAACAACTGTATAAAGAAATAATAGCTCTTAAGAATAAGGAAAAAGAAGTGCCTCAAATCATTGAATTGGAAACAAAATTGATAAAGAGAGAATCTACGGGATAATAGAACTTCAGTTGAGACAATTAGTGAGATTGTTTTATTTTCATTGAATCATTAGATCACTAAATCATTATATCATTGCATCATTAACAGCCGGATTACCTCCTTGCAGTCTGTGATCCTGATAAAGGAAACGATGCAAATAAAAGCTTTGACTCCCTACGGTCATGCATTTCTTTTTTTATTAAATCATTATATCACTAAATCATTGCATCATTAAATCATTAACAGCTGGAATACCTCCCTCCAGTCGGTGATCCTGATTTAGGAAACGATGCCAATAGAAGCTTTTATTGTCGGGATGGCAGGATGTTATCAAAGCGCCCTATATTTTAAAAATCAAAAATTTTATTAGATTGACTTGGTAACTGAATAGGTAACTTATTTGATGAGTACTTTTGTTTTTTGTTAAGTTGCTACAAGTATAAATTGTTAATCATTCTTATCCCAACCATAAGGACCACTGGTATCTAGATATTAGTGTACCCGTAGGTTTTAATGAAAATTCACAATCCGAAACACTTTATATGCAAATGATGTTGGAATTT
>CAZQRD010000064.1:0-14854 GCA_964595535.1 uncultured Flavobacteriaceae bacterium
AGAGATTTATTATGGATATAATAAACCTCTATTGTAGTAAATGTTATTGGATGTGCTTAGGACAGAATCTCAATGATCTGACTTGCCAATTCTTCTCCAATCCTTTCTTGAGCTTCCTTAGTGGCAGCACCAATATGTGGTGTTAACGAAATGTTTTTGTTCATTAAAAGTTTGATTTCCGGATTCGGTTCGTTTTCAAAAACATCCAAGGCAGCGTTTGATATCTTTCCTTCTTCGATAGCTGCAACAAGCGCAACTTCATCAATCACACCTCCACGAGCCGCGTTTACAATCCCTGCGCCATTTTTCATAATCTTGAATTCCTTGGCGCCAATAACGTACTGGTCCTGAGCTGGTACATGCAGAGAAATAAAATCTGCCTGTTCCAACACTGCTTCCTTTGTAATGGTATCTATGGTGAAATTAACTTGTTGTCCATCAAAGAAATCCAACGCGATATGCACACTATCGATATAAGGGTCGAATGCAACAACTTTCATTCCAATACCGAGCCCTAGCTTCGCAGTAGCCTGACCGATTCTGCCAAAGCCTAAAATACCTAAAGTTTTACCTTTTAATTCTACACCTTTGGCATAAGCCTTTTTAAGTTCCTTAAATTTAGAATCTCCTTCCAGTCTCATATTCTGATTTGAATCATGCAAGAAACGCACCATTCCAAAAAGGTGTGCAAAAACCAATTCGGCAACAGAGTGTGAAGAAGCAGAAGGTGTGTTGATTACCTTGACACCCTTATTTCTTGCATAGTCAACATCTATATTGTCCATTCCAACACCTCCACGACCTATGATCTTTAAAGATGGGCAAGTATCAATGAGTGCCTCTCTTACCTTGGTTGCACTGCGCACCAAAAGAACATCAATTTTATTTTCATTTATGAAATCTGCGAGTTGTTCCTGTGCTACAGTTTTTAAGATCACTTCAAAACCTGCATTTTCCAAAGCTATAACTCCAGATGTTGCAATTCCGTCATTTGCTAATACCTTCATATTATTCATTTTTTGTTTTTATTATTAAAGTGCTTTCATCATATCGACCAATACCTGAACACTTTCAATAGGCATTGCATTATACATACTTGCTCTGTAGCCGCCAACAGATCTGTGACCGTTTATTCCGCTAATTCCAGCGGCCTTCCACAATTTGTCAAACTTTTCCTTTTTGCTTTCATCGGTTAGGGTAAAAGTGACATTCATATTTGAGCGATCTTCTGTATTGGCCACCCCTTGAAACAAAGGATTTGAATCAATCTCCTGATACAATAGATTCGCTTTGTCTTCATTAATTTTTTGAATGGCTTCTAGCCCTCCAAGTGATTGCAGCCATTCGAGCGTAAGCATTGATACATATACCGGAAAAACAGGAGGAGTATTAAACATGCTATCCTTAGAAATGTGTACCTGATAATCAAGCATAGAAGGAATCTGACGTCCAGATTTACCGAGAATCTCGTCCTTAACCACGACCAGTGTCGTTCCCGCAGGACCCATATTCTTTTGAGCCCCTGCATAAATTAAGTCGAACTGACTGAAATCAAGTTTTCTTGAAAAAATATCTGAACTCATATCGCAAACCAATAATTTATCAGTTTTAGGGAAGTTCTTCATTTGTGTTCCGAAAATTGTATTATTACTCGTGCAGTGCACGTAAGTAGCATCTGAAGGAACAGTATAATCTTTTGGAATATAATTGAAGTTACTTTCTTTTGAAGAAGCAATGACCTCAATATTACCTAGTAACTTAGCCTCTTTAATAGCCTTTGAACTCCAGGTCCCGGTATCAATATAAGCTGCCTTTCCGTCTACAGGTAATAAATTATAAGGAACCATTAAGAATTCAAGACTGGCTCCACCTTGTAAGAACAATGCAGAGTATCCCTTGTCTTTTAGGTCAAGTAATTCAAGGACTAGCTCTTTGGCATGTTCCATGACCGCCACAAAATCAGCACTTCTGTGAGATATTTCTATAAGAGAAAGATCAAGGTTATTGAAGTTGATAACAGCTTCAGATGCCTTTTTTAAGACTTCCTGAGGCAGTATGCAGGGACCAGCACTAAAATTATGTTTTTTCATCAATTATCTATTTATAGGGTTCGCTTAAGGTTGCTCTTGCAAAATTGATAAAAATCTTTGAAATACAGGCTATGAAATTCTTAAAAATTTTGGGGCTCTATTGAGTATATTTGAACCGTTTGAGTTCAGGTTTTAAGTTTTAAAAATTGAGGATGACTTCTTTAAAAACAGGTATGCTGCCTGTTAAACTCTGATTTACTTTGGTACAAAGCTCATACAAGGGATGATCATTTCTTCTAAAGAAATCCCTCCATGCTGGTACGTATTCTTATAATACTTAACAAAATGGTTGTAGTTGTTTGGATAGGCAAAGAAGTAATCTTCCTTGGCAAAGATAAACGAACTGCTAATGTTAAGGGAAGGAAGGAATATTTCTTTTGGATTCTTTACCTCATAAACTTCTTTTTCATTATAGCTCAAACTTTTCCCCGTTTTATAGCGAAGGTTAGAACTGATGTTTTTATCACCTACTACTTTTGAAGGCTTGGAAGTATTAATGGTGCCATGATCGGTTGTAATAATCAGTTTTAAACCCATTTTTTGGGCAGTCTGAATGATTTCCAATAAAGGAGAGTTTTTGAACCAACTCAGGGTAAGTGAACGGTAAGCTTTGTCATCGCTGGCAAGTTGCTTGATCATATCCATTTCAGTTCTAGAATGAGAAAGCATATCAACAAAGTTATAAACGATCACCGTGAGGTCATTGTTCTTAATCTTGGCTAAATTAGATGCCAGTTCCCTTCCTTGATTTACAGCTGTGATCTTGTAATATTCGTGCTTAAGGTTTAATCCTAATCTCTTGATCTGTTCGGTGAGAAACTCATTTTCAAACATGTTTTTCCCTCCTTCATCCGTGTCGTTCTTCCAGTACTGGGGGTATTTCTTTTCCATATCCAAGGGCATCAACCCTGAGAAAATAGCATTACGTGCATATTGAGTTGCTGTGGGAAGAATACTAAAAAATGATTTTTCCTCAATAGATTTATAATATTGGTTGATAACAGGTTCGAGCACTCTCAACTGATCATATCTCAAATTATCAATAAGCACAACAAGCGTTCCAGGATCTTTATCGATCTGAGGCATGATTACTTCCTTAAATAAGGTGTGAGATAAAATGGGTCTGTTATCACCGTGAAACCAATCACTGTAATTGTTTTTGATAAATTTATAAAACTGAGAATTGGCTTCCTCCTTTTGGCTTTCAAGAATTTCAGTCATACCGATATCATCAATGGATTCAAGTTGAATCTCCCAGTGTACGAGTTTTTTATAAAGTTCAATCCAGTCTTGATAGGTATTCACCATCGCGAGATCAAGTGAAATCTTTCTGAATTCCTGTTGGTAATTTGACGTGGTTTTCTCAGAAACCAATCTCGAATTATCAAGATTTTTTTTCAGTGATAAAAGTATTTGATTAGGGTTTACCGGTTTGATCAGATAATCTGCAATCTTTGACCCAATCGCTTCCTCCATAATATATTCTTCCTCACTTTTGGTAATCATGATGACAGGTAAATTGGGAAGCTTTTCTTTTATTTGAGAGAGCGTTTCCAAACCTGATAGTCCAGGCATATTTTCATCGAGAAAAACGATATCAAATTGTTCCTCACTAACGCTTTCTACGGCATCTGCACCATTGGTACAAGGGATAACTTCATAATTTTTTTTCTCCAAAAATAACATATGCGGTTTAAGAAGTTGGATCTCATCGTCTACCCAAAGTATTTTTCCTGAACTCATTCTAAATTTATTATCTGTGATTAATTAAATTAAACCTTTATTTTTGCTGATAATCTCTTGTCGCAAGGAACGACAATTAATTCTGAAAATTACAAAAATCAACGTTAATATTTTGAAAAAACTGAAAATTTTTAATGATCCTATTTACGGTTTTATTACGGTAAGAAACCCATTGATTTATAAGATTATTGAACATCCTTATTTTCAGAGATTAAGACGGATCTCACAAATGGGATTGTCTTATCTGGTATACCCTGGAGCCCATCATACAAGGTTTCATCATGTTTTGGGATGTACATATTTGATGCATAAGGCCGTAGAAACTCTTCGACTCAAAAGTATTGATATCAGTGAGAAAGAAGAGGAGGCCCTAACCATAGCTATTTTGATGCATGACATAGGTCATGGACCTTATTCTCATGCACTTGAGCACAGTTTAATTTTTGGAGTAGGGCATGAAAAGGTTTCCCTGAAGTTTATGGAGCTGCTCAATGAAGAATATTCAGGGGCACTTGGACTCGCTATAAAAGTATTTAAAGGCGAATACCATAGAAAGTTTATGAACCAGTTGATTTCAGGTCAACTCGATATGGACCGTATGGACTATCTAAAAAGAGACAGTTTTTACAGTGGGGTAGCAGAAGGAAATATAAATGTTGAACGCTTGATTACCATGTTGAATGTTAAGGACGATGAATTAGTTGTGGAGTTTAAAGGCATATACTCTGTGGAAAAGTTTATTATGGCCAGACGTTTTATGTACTGGCAGGTTTATTTGCACAAAACAGGAATTGTGGCCGAAAGAGTTCTGGTTAAGATTCTTGAAAGGGCCAGGGAGCTTTTACGCAAGGGAGATACACTTGAATGCAGTTCTACCCTGAAAGTATTTCTGGAACAAGAAATAGATGAAGCGGCTTTTAATGAAGAAAAACTGATCATCTTTAGCGAACTTGATGATTATGACGTTCTATCGGCTCTCAAAGGATGGTGCAAACATAACGATGAAATCCTTTCCTATTTGTGTAATTCAATTGTAAACAGAAGATTGCCAAAGATCGAAATGAGGAACGAAGAATTCGAACCCGGATATGTAGAAAAAATAAGAAGAAAGGTCAAAGACGCCCTCAATGTTGATGGGAAAGATTTAGATTATTTGGTTTATCATGGAACAGTTGAGAATAAGGCATATAATCAAGATAAAGAGCAGATTAAGATCTTATATAAAAATGGGGAGCAAAAGGATATCATCAAGGCTTCCGACAGTTCTAGCATCGAAGCTTTGTCAATGACAGTAAGGAAGTATTATCTGTGCTATCCAAAGAAATTGTTATAATTCCTTAAGATTGCTAAATTTTAGTATTTTTGCAAGCATCAACTGGACTATTAAAACCTAACGATTGAAATTTACAGCCAAACAAATCTCTGAAATCCTGAATGGAGAAGTTTTTGGGAACCCTCAGGAAGAGGTCTCCAAACTTTCAAAAATAGAAGAAGGTGAGAAGGGTTCGCTGACTTTTTTATCAAATCCCAAATACAATTCATGGCTTTATGTTACCGATGCCTCGGTAGTAATAGTTGACCAAAAATTTACTCCTGAAAAGGAAGTTTCCAGCACCATGATCAAAGTAGAGGATCCCTATATGGCCTTTACTAAATTGCTCGAATACTACAATAATATTCAGTTGGATCGGTCAGGTATTGAGGACCCTGTTTTTATTCATGACAGTGTTTCCTTTGGAACTGATATTTATTTAGGAGCTTTTAGTTATCTCAGTGAAAATGTGATCATAGGAAACTGTGTAAAGATCTATCCGAATGTTTTTATTGGTGACAATGTAATCATTGGTGATGATACAACAATATTTGCGGGCGCAAAGATCTATTCAGATACTAAGATCGGAAATAGTTGTACGATTCATTCAGGCAGTATTATCGGTAGTGACGGTTTTGGTTTTGCACCGGATAAAAAAGGAGGATATAGTAAGATTCCACAAATCGGAAATGTGATCATTGAGGATAATGTGGATATTGGATCGGGAACAACCATTGACAGGGCAACCTTAGGATCGACCATTATCAGATCAGGAGTAAAACTCGATAATCAGATTCATGTTGCGCATAATGTAGAAATAGGCAAGAATACAGTTATTGCTGCGCAAACAGGAATAGCGGGGTCTGCGAAAATAGGCAGTGAATGCATGATCGGCGGTCAGGTAGGAATTGTAGGCCATATCAGTATTGGTAATAACGTAAGAATTCAGGCTCAATCCGGAATTGGAAAGTCAGTTGGCGATAATGAGATCGTCCAGGGTAGTCCTGCGATGCCATATAATGATTTTAATAAATCATATGTGCATTTTAGAAATTTACCCAAATTGAGCTCAAGATTGGATGAAATTGAAAAACAAAGGGATAATAAAAATATTAAATAATGGGTATGAACCAAAAAACGATTGAACGGGAAGTTTCCTTGGAAGGAATTGGTTTACACACGGGTAATAAAGTCTCATTGACCTTTAAACCTGCAGCGGCGAATACTGGTTTTACTTTTGTAAGAACTGATCTTGAAGGACAACCGGCTATAGAAGCATTGGCCATGTATGTTACAGATACCCAAAGAGGCACAAATATTGAAAAAAATGGAGTAATAATCAATACTTCAGAACATGTTCTTGCTGCAGTTGTTGGATTGGATATCGATAATATTATCATTGAAATAAGTGCTCCAGAGCCTCCAATTATGGATGGATCTTCTAAGTATTTTGTTGAAATATTAGAGAAAGCAGGTATTGTAGAACAAGAGGAGGAGAGAGATATTTATGAGGTAAAGGAGATTATTTCGTACAAAGATGACGAAACTGGAAGCGAGATTATGATCATGCCTTCAGATAAGTATGAAATAACAACCATGGTTGATTTTGGAACAAAAATACTTGGAACTCAGAATGCGACTTTAGACAAGATAGAAGATTTTAAAACAGAGATTGCTGATGCAAGAACATTCAGTTTTTTGCATGAGATTGAGATGTTACTTGAAAATAACCTGATCAAGGGAGGAGACCTTAACAATGCCATTGTTTATGTAGACAAGCCTTTGTCTGAAAAAACGATGAAAAAATTGAGCCAGGCCTTTAAAAAGGATTCGGTCAAAGTTAAACCAAATGGTATTCTTGATAATTTGACGCTGCATTGGGCTAATGAGGCCGCACGGCATAAATTATTGGATGTAATTGGTGACCTCGCCCTGATTGGAACGAAGATACAAGGGAAGGTAATCGCTACTAAGCCGGGTCATAAGATCAATACGCATTTTGCAAAGAAAATGATGAAGTTGATCAAGATTGAAAAAAGAAATAAAGTACCACAATACGATCTTAATAAACCTCCTTTGATGGATATTCATCAAATCATGAAAATCTTACCACACAGGCCGCCGTTTTTATTGATTGATCGCATCCTTGAACTTTCAGACACTCATGTAGTAGGGATGAAGAATGTGACCATGAATGAGGCCTTCTTTGTGGGTCATTTTCCAGGGGCTCCGGTGATGCCTGGTGTACTTCAGGTTGAGGCCATGGCACAATGCGGAGGTGTTCTTGTATTGAGTACGGTTCCTGATCCGGAAAACTATTTGACTTATTTTATGAAAATGAATAATGTTAAATTTAAACAAAAAGTACTTCCAGGAGATACTTTGACATTTAAAGCAGAATTGGTAGCTCCTATACGCAGAGGTATTTGCCATATGCAGGCCTACGGATATGCGAATAACAAATTGGTTGTCGAAGCTGAACTCATGGCTCAGATAGCAAGAAATCCTGAAAAAAAATAATAGCTTAATCAAGAATTATGAATCAACCATTAGCATATATTCATCCTGGGGCAAAAATTGCCACGAATGTGGTGATAGAACCTTTTTCTACTATTCACAATAACGTAAAAATTGGCTCGGGAACTTGGATAGGCTCAAATGTTACCATTATGGAAGGCGCTCGAATTGGTAGTAATTGCAGGATCTTTCCAGGTGCTGTAATTTCAGCGATTCCTCAGGATTTAAAATACGAAGGGGAAGATTCACTTACTGTGATTGGAGATAATGTTACCATCAGAGAATGTGCAACCATCAATCGTGGGACAAAGGCTTATGGAAAAACAGAAATTGGTGATAATTGTTTAATTATGGCCACTGCCCATGTGGCACACGATTGCATCATCCATGACAATGTGATTATCGTAAATGGAGTGACTCTGGCAGGTCATGTGGAGATTGGGGAATATGCAATAATTGGAGGATTGGCAGGAATACATCAATTCATACATATTGGTAAACATGCCATGATCTCAGGAGGATCGCTGGTTCGAAAAGATGTCCCACCTTTTGTAAAAGCTGCCAAGGAACCATTGTCATATGTAGGAATTAATTCAATTGGATTGAGAAGACGTGGATTTACGTCAGACAAGATCAATGAGATTCAGAATATTTACCGCATACTTTTCCAACAAAATAATAATACAACACAGGCGGCTCGAATTCTGGAAGCTGAATTAAACGCGAGTCCTGAAAGAGATGAAGTTCTTACCTTTATCAACAATTCACAAAGAGGTATCATGAAAGGGTATTCAAGTAACTATTAAGAAATTTAAAAATGGGGAGTACATCAGATATCAAAAAAGGTCTTTGTATCGTCTTTAATCATGATACGTATAAAGTAATTGAGTTTTTACATGTAAAGCCAGGTAAAGGACCGGCCTTTGTAAGGACTAAACTCAGAAGTTTAACGACGGGAAAAGTATTAGACAATACTTTTTCGGCCGGCAACAAAATTGAAGAGGTAAGAGTAGAGACAAGAAAATATCAATACCTATACCCTGAAGGTGATACGTATCACTTTATGAATACGGATGATTATAATCAAATCACTCTTGAAAGACAGTCTTTAGATTCACCTGAATTACTTAAGGAAGGAGAGATTGTTACTATTATTATCAGAACCTCGGATGAATTACCTTTAGCGGTTGAAATGCCTTCGCATGTATATCTTGAAGTCACACATACAGAGCCTGGTGTTAAAGGAAATACGGCGACGAATGCAACGAAACCTGCCACTTTAGAAACGGGAGCCAAAGTGAATGTTCCTTTATTTATAAATGAAGGTGATAAAATCAAGATCGATACAGAGAAAGGAACCTATATAGAAAGAGTGAAAGAGTAATTCTTATGAAGTTTTTACGGACCCATAGTTTACAGGAAATTGCAGGAATCATAGGAGTTTCTTATGTGGGTGATGCTAATTTTCCAGTTGAAGGACTGAATGAAATTCATGTCGTTGAACCAGGGGATATTGTTTTTGTAGATCATCCAAAATATTATGGAAAAGCTCTTGAATCGAAGGCTACCATAATTCTTATCAACAAAGAGGTTGCCTGTCCGGAGGGGAAGGCACTACTTATTTCTAAAGATCCATTTTCCGATTTCAACAAACTATCTCGGCATTTCAGGCCATTTCAAAGCGCTTCAGAAGCCGTCTCACTTTCTGCCACTATAGGAAAAACTTCTGTTGTTCAGCCAAATGTTTTTATAGGTAATCGTGTTACCATTGGAGAACATTGTGTGATCCATCCGAATGTAACAATTTATGATCATTGCGTAATAGGCAATCACGTAATTATTCATGCTGGAACAGTTTTAGGATCAGACGCATTTTATTTTCAAAAAAGACCCAAGGGTTTTGATAAGTTAGAATCGGTAGGGCGCGTTATTATTGAAGATCATGTAGAAATTGGAGCAGCCTGTACTATAGATAAAGGTGTTACCAGTGACACCACAATAGGATGGGGAACAAAAATTGATAACCAAGTTCAAATTGCCCATGATACCATCATTGGTAAAAAGTGCCTTATTGCCTCTCAAGTAGGTATTGCTGGTTGTAATATTATTGAGGATGAGGTGGTTATCTGGGGGCAAGTAGGTATAAAAAGTGGATTGACTATTGGAAAAGGAGTTGAAATATATGCTCAATCTGGCATTGGGATGGACCTTGAAGCAGGGAAAGCTTATTTTGGTACCCCGGCTGTTGAAGCAAGAGATAAATTAAGAGAGTTGTCACTTATACGATCTTTGCCTAAAATACTTGAAAAAATAAAAAAATAGAACAGTTTAATCGTTCCATTAATATACTTTTGTATATAACAGTTTGATTCAGGCTTAAGAAATTCATAATTCATAAAAAATAAACCAATGAGTGTTTTAGTTAATAAAGATTCGAAAATTATTGTTCAGGGTTTTACAGGTAGTGAAGGAACATTTCATGCTGGGCAAATGATCGATTATGGAAGTAATGTTGTAGGAGGTGTAACACCGGGTAAAGGAGGTCAAACGCATTTGGATAAACCAGTATTCAATACGGTTGCAGATGCCGTTCAAGAAGTAGGTGCTGATACCTCAATTATCTTTGTGCCACCAGCTTTTGCAGCAGACGCCATTATGGAGGCAGCTGAAGCAGGTATTAAAGTTATTATTTGTATCACTGAAGGAATTCCTACAGCGGATATGGTTAAGGTAAAGGCATATATAGAGCATAAGGATTGTCGATTGATTGGACCAAATTGTCCGGGGGTCATTACTCCTGGAGAGGCGAAAGTAGGTATCATGCCAGGGTTTGTCTTTAAAAAAGGAAAGGTAGGAATTGTTTCCAAATCCGGTACGTTGACATACGAAGCTGCCGATCAGGTGGTAAGAAGAGGACTTGGTGTAACAACCGCCATCGGGATCGGTGGAGATCCAATTATTGGGACTACTACAAAGGAAGCAGTTCAATTATTAATGAACGATCCGGAAACTGAGGCTATCGTAATGATCGGGGAAATCGGAGGTCAACTGGAAGCAGATGCAGCGCGTTGGATCAAGGCAGATGGAAACAGAAAACCTGTAGTTGGTTTTATCGCTGGTCAAACAGCACCTGCCGGAAGAACAATGGGTCATGCCGGAGCTATTGTTGGAGGGAAGGATGATACGGCACAGGCTAAAATGAAAATACTCGCTGAAAATGGGATCCACGTTGTGGAATCTCCAGCTGAAATAGGTCAGAAAGTGCTAGACGTACTTTCATGAACATTTTAAATGAAATAAAAAACCTGTATGACTACAGGTTTTTTTGTTTCAAAACAATAAGGTGTTAAATTATTCTTAATAATTGATAGTAGAGCCTTATTTATTTACAACAATTAATATTTTTGAATACAATCTCTTAAAATTATATTATGAAAATCAATACAACCCGCTTTTTGTTGCCATTTATGGCTATTTTGTTTTTGGTGGCATGTCAGAAGGACAACAAGGAAACATCCTATACCGTTGAGAAGAATGAAGACAGCAGTGGATTTAAATATGAAACCGTAACCAATGACCCTACAGGAATGCGATTGTACACATTGGATAATGGTCTTAAAGTGTATTTAAGCGAGAACAAAGATGCGCCCACAATTCAAACTTATGTTGCTGTTAGAGCAGGCTCAAGTTATGATCCAAAAGAATCAACTGGTTTGGCTCATTACCTGGAACACATGGTGTTTAAGGGAACTGATCAATATGGTAGTAAGGATTGGGAAGTGGAAAAAGCCCTTATAGCACAAATATCAGATTTATACGAGCAACATAGAGCTGAGTCTGATATTGCAAAAAAAGAGGACATATACCGTAAAATTGACAGTATTTCTTATGTAGCTTCAGGATTCGCCATTGCAAATGAATATGATAAAATGGTGTCATCATTAGGTGCAACCGGAACAAACGCTCATACGTCAAGCGAAGAAACGGTCTATCAAAACAAGATTCCTTCAAATGAACTGGATAAATTTTTGTTTTTAGAAAGTGAAAAATTCAGCAAATTGGTTTTGCGTTTATTTCATACAGAATTAGAAGCAGTTTACGAAGAATACAATAGAAATTTGGACAATGACCCTGCGAAAACATTTCATGCTTTAATGGATGGCTTGTATCCAACGCATCCTTATGGTCAACAGACAACAATTGGAATTTCCGAGCATTTAAAAAACCCATCGATGCTTCATATCAATAACTATTTTGAGACCTATTATGTTCCGAATAATATGGCTCTGGTTTTAGTGGGTGATATTGAATTTGACAAGACCATTCAGATGGTTGATGCGACCTTTGGAAAGTTGGAAGGGAAAGAAGTCGTGCATCCTGAATTGCCCAAGGAAAAACCTGCAACAGAAATTGTCGCAAAAGAAGTTTATGGGCCTACTAGTGAAAATATATCATTTGGCTGGAGAACTGGTGGTGTTCTTAGTGAGGATACAAAATATATTGCTTTAATTGAAAGACTTCTAAGCAATAGTAGTGCCGGATTGATAGATTTAAATTTAATTCAGCAAAAATTAATTCAATCTTGTTTGACCTGGTCCTATGTTTTGAACGACTATGGTTTAATCGCTTTTGATGCCTGGCCAAAAGAAGGACAATCCTTAGATGAATTAAAGGATTTAATTTTGGGACAAGTGGATAAGATTAAAAAAGGCGAATTTGAAACATGGATGTTGGAGGCTGTAATAAACGATCTTAAATTGAGTGAAATTAAAAAATATGAAAGCTCAACTGCATTGGCTAGCTCCTGCTATAACGCCTTTATTCATAGAGAAAATTGGGAAGACAAAGTGAAGTTTTTAGATGAATTGAGAACAGTTTCCAAGGAAGAACTAGTGGCTTTTGCCAATGACTTTTTTAAAGACAATTATACAATTGTATACAAAAGGGAAGGCGTTGATGAAAGCATCGTTAAAGTGAAGAACCCTAGGATTACACCTATCCAAATAAATCGTGAAGATCAATCTGAATTTTTAAAGAATTTTATTGCCAAAGAATCGGAAGAATTGAAACCGGTATTTGTAGATTATAAAAATGAAATTCAAAGAGAAAAACTGGAGAGTGGAATTGAAATTGCTTACATTAAAAATAAGAACAATGACTTATTTAATTTGAACGTAATTTTTGATATGGGCAAAGATAATGACAAGAAATTAACATTAGCCGTTGGCTATTTAGAATCTCTTGGTACAGATAAATATACAGCAGAAGAATTGGCTAAAGAATTCTTTAAATTAGGAGTGAGATACAGTGTGAATACAGGTAGTGACAGATCTTATATAAGCTTATCAGGACTTGAAGAGAATTTAGATAAAGGTTTGGAACTTTTTGAACACCTCATGGCCAATGTGGTTGTAGATCAGGAAGCTTATGATAAGTATGTGGCGAGTATATTGAAATCGAGATCTGATGGTAAAACAGAAAAGGATAATATTCTTTGGACGGGACTGAACAGTTTTGCACAATATGGAGAAAATTCTCGTTTAAGAAACATCTTTACAGTTGACGAGTTAACAAATATGGATCCGTCTGAATTGATCACTATACTTAAAGAACTGAAAAATTATAAACACAGGGTTTTTTATTATGGTAAAAATTTAGAACAAGCAAAGACTGCTTTAAACAAATATCATATAATTCCATCAACCTTAATGGAATATCCACCTGCCATGGAATATGAGCAGCTGGCCACTGGGAAGAATGTGTATTTTGTAGATTTTGACATGGTGCAGTCTGAGATGCTGTTCGTTGCAAAAGGAGAAGAGTTTGATCCTGATAAAATGGCTATTTCCAATGTATTTAACTCTTATTTTGGTTCTGGTTTATCTTCAATAGTATTCCAGGAAATGCGTGAATCCAAATCATTGGCTTATTCAGCAGCCTCGATGTATCAGTCTGCCAATAAGAAGGAGAAAAATGATATTGTATGGGCTTATATTGGAACTCAAGCTAACAAATTACCTGACGCTGTTGATGCGATGCTGGAATTGATGAACAATATGCCTGCAGCTGAATCTCAATTTCAAGCAGCCAAAGAGGCAGCGTTAAAGAAAATTTCAGCGCAGCGAATCACTAAATCTAATATATTTTGGTCTTACGAGGGTTTGCTAAAAAGAGGAATTGATTACGATATCAGGCAAGACATGTATAAACAAATTGAAGATTTGAGTATGGCAGATATGAGCTCATTTTTTGACAATAACGTTAAAGGTCAGGATTATTCAATATCAGTTATTGGAAATAAGAAAGACCTTGACATGAAAGCTTTAAAGAAATTAGGAAATGTTCGTGAAATGGATGTTGACTACTTATTTAATTATAACGAAGAAGCTGTTAAACAATAAAAGGATCACTTATATTAGACTAGAAGAGATGAAACTATTAGAAAATAAAACTGCTTTGATAACTGGTGCCTCAAGGGGTATTGGAAACGGTATTGCCTTGGAATTTGCAAAGCAAGGGGCTAACGTTGCCTTTACATTTAACGCTTCTGTTGAAGCTGCCAGAGCCCTTGAAAAAGAATTGGAAGCTCATGGAGTAAAGGCAAAGGGATATCAGTCAAATGCAGCTGATTTTGATGCTGCGCAAGAATTGGTCAAAGAAGTGCTAAACGATTTCGGAAATTTGGAGATATTAATCAATAACGCTGGAATTACAAAAGATAACTTGTTAATGAGAATTTCTGAGGAAGATTTTGACAAGGTGATCGAAGTTAATTTGAAGTCGGTTTTTAACTTGACTAAAGCAGTGATTCGACCCATGATGAAACAAAGAAAGGGATCGATTATAAATATGAGTTCAATAGTTGGTGTAAAAGGAAATGCAGGTCAGTCAAATTATGCTGCTTCAAAAGCTGGTATTCTTGGTTTTACCAAGTCTGTGGCATTAGAGCTTGGGTCGAGAAATATACGTTGCAATGCCATCGCACCGGGTTTTATAGAAACTGAGATGACGGCCAAACTTGATCCAAATACTGTAGATGAATGGCGAAAAGCCATTCCGCTGAAGCGAGGTGGTTCTCCTGAAGACGTAGCGAATGCTTGTGTCTTTTTGGCTTCAGACATGTCAGCTTATATTACAGGTCAAACCTTGAACGTCGATGGAGGCATGCTTACATAAGTGATTATACCCAACA
>CAZQRD010000065.1:0-14188 GCA_964595535.1 uncultured Flavobacteriaceae bacterium
GAAAGGAAGAAAGAAAAAGGTTAAAAGAACAAGAAAAAGCCGCTAGAAAGGCCGCTAGAAAGAATAATTAGGCATTAACCTATGATAATAAATTGAAAAAACGGTAGCGCCTTGCGTTACCGTTTTTATCAAAAATCAACACTAAAAAAATCACGGTAAGACCTTAGTCTATGCCGTGATTCATATTTTAAGTAAATATAATTTGTGTTCTGTCACCATCACACAAACCATAGAAATCGCCTATAGTTATAATAGAATCTACTTCCTCATGCAAATCCTTTTGTTCAAGCTTAAACATGTCCACGGCTAATTTGCAGGCATAAATCATACCTCCACCAGCTGTAATCATTTCAAGGAACTCATCAACCGGAGGCATGTCTAATTCCTCCATTTGACTTCTCATCATTTTCGACACACCGGCTTCCACTCCAGGTAAGCCTCCCAACATTGTTGGAAAAGGAATTCCACCAGGCATACGCATGGCCGGATTTCCTGTTGTGGCCGTATGAAGGCCGTTCATTCTTTCTTTAGTAATACCGTCTAGGCCAAAGAAAGTAAAAAACACATTGGTTTCAATACCTTCCATTACTGCCCCATTGGCCATCACTAAAGTGGCATATACATCTTCCAAAGATCCCTTGGCACAAATGATACACACTTTTTCTAATGGTTTTTTTTCTTCTGAACTCATGTCATTATATTTTTGTTATCCTTTAATCTATTTATTATACACAACTTGCTGGTTTAGGAATGCCTGCTATTTTTGCAGAAAACTTTAAAGGTCCTTTTGGGAATAGCTTATACAATCCTTTAATGTCGGTAATGCCTGATTTACCAACTCTTCTAATAGTAAGTGATTCACCGGCTTCAGTTTTTTCTCTCAAATAATTTAATACTTCAAAGTGTTTGTCGGTCAATTCAATACCTACCTCACCTGCGATTTCTTTTGCAATATCCTCATTCCATTCATTCATGTTTTCAAGATACCCTTCTTCAGATACATTTATCTGAGCTCCTGCGATTGTTTGTAAAGCCATAATTCTATTATTTAAGTTATTTAATTGATTGTTTATTCTTTGATTTTTACATCTTTTGAAACATTTTTCATAAAGGTGATACCATAGCCCAGCGCCTTTTTCATTTCAGGGCTGTTCATTTCGCGCATTAGCTTCCACACTGAGTAAGAAGGCACGCTTTCAGTTTCCATACTATTAAACGCTTTTATGGCATTTTGCATGATATGTAACACCTCCGGTTGGGTCATTTCCTTAACGATTGACAATATCGATACGATACTGTTTGCCAGCTCTTTAAGATCCTTAGGACTAAAGCCCTTAACAACATTATCAATAACAGGTCCGATTTCTCTTATAAAATCGAAGTACCCTTTTTGTTCGAAGCTATTCATTTGCTTGGTAAAGTCTATGATCATTTCATTGGCGATAGGGCCAACTTCTTTACCGAGATCAACAGCCATTTCAAGGGTATCCATTACAGTTTTGATGTTCCCTATATTTCGTAAAAACGAAACCGCTAATCCGGTTAATTCGGAAGGGTCAAGTTCAACCTGTCGCTTGTCGAGTTCGATTACAGTTGAATCGTAGGCATCCTTTCCTATTATGCTGAGGTCCCCAACAAGGTCTTCTACCATGTTGGCCTGTAATTTTTGCTGATGTACATACCCCAGAATCAGATCCAGCTTTTTGTCCAGTGCATCAATTTGCATTTGTATATTCTTATCTTCCATCACTAGTATCTATTGAGGTTACATTCTCTTTTTTCCTGCCATTGTCATGTCTGCCTCAATGGGTAATTCTCTACCTTTAAGCAGAATGTGCCAGTAGATCCATCTGAAAAGAATTTTACCATAGTGATTCATTTTCGTGTTTTTTAAGAGGCCAAAAGGCCCAATCCCAGGTAGAGGAAAAGTTCCTGGCAAGGGTTCGGTGTCGTAATTAAAATCGATCAGGGCACCTTTTCCGTAACCTGTTTCTATATAACAGTTGGCATGACCGTCAAATTTAGCAGGTAAAGCTCTACCTTCCATTGCTGCCAGTAGGTTTTCTGTTAAAATCTCAGCTGCGAAATGCGCTACAGAACCTGCTTTTGAGGTTGGAAGGTTGGCCGCGTCACCAATCACAAAAATGTTCTCAAATTGATTAGATTGTAAGGTATGTTTGTCTGTAGGAACATAATTCATATCATCTCCTAATCCACTTCGCTCTATCATGTCTGATCCCATGTTCACAGGAACAATGGTGAGAATATCGAATTCCACTTCACGATCATCATAAGAAACCAGTTTCTTGTTTTCATTGTCAACATGACTCAAATAGAAATCAGCCACAACATCTATATTCTTTTCCTCTAAAAGATCTCCGAGTACTTTTGAAGCTACAGGCTTAGTGAAGGCACCAGACATCAATGTAACATATGAAATGTCTACTTTATCTCTCATACCGCGTTCTGCGAAGTAGGCCTCAGCGAGGCATACAAATTCAATGGGAGCCACCGGGCATTTATAAGGCAGCTCAGGAATACACATTACTAATTTACCACCTTCCCAGTCTTTAAACTTTTTTTGAAGCGCTACTGCTCCTTCTACAGTGTAAAAATCAAAAATATCTTTGTACCACAATTTACCTGTAAGCCCTTCTGTTTCAGATGGTCTGGTTTCCGTTCCCGTTGCGATGATCAAAAAATCATAGTTTAAGACCTTGCCACCTTCTAGCAGCACCTTGTTTTCCTCACCCACTATTTTATCTATAGGACTGAAAATCACATTTGCTCCAGGAGGGAAAAAGTCATATTTAGGTTTGACTACATCCTTCTTGTTGTAAATTCCAAATGGAATAAACAAGAATCCAGGCTGGTAATAATGTGTTTTATACTGATCTACAATCGTGATTTCCCATTCTTCTTTCTCAAGTTCGTGATGTAATTTGTTCAACATCATTGTTCCCGCTGTTCCGGCACCTAAAATCACTAACTTCTTCATAATTTTGTCTTATTAATTATACCACAAAGATAGAGCATGGTTTTTTTTTAAGAGGTGACTTTAATCATATTTTTGTATGTAAAGTCACTATATTCAGTAACTTAAGTCACATAAGGAATCGTTTATAACATTATGAAAAGCAATAAAAATACGGTAATAATAAAAAAAGGGTTATTTTTAAATTTCCAAAACCAACCGCTTGATGTACACAGTTGAAAACAAGATTAGGGGCCTTAGAGAAGAACTCAGACGGCATAATTATAGCTACTATGTTCTTGATGAGCCCAGTATATCTGATTTTGAATTTGACATTAAATTAAAGGAACTCCAGGAACTCGAGCTGAAACATCCTGAATTTTTCGACTCAAATTCTCCTACCCAAAGGGTTGGGGGTGAAATTACCAAGAATTTCAACACTGTTGTTCATAAGAACAGAATGTACTCTTTGGACAATTCCTATTCAAAGGAAGATATCCTGGATTGGGAAAAAAGGATTCAGAAGATCCTCGGAGATGTTGAACTCGAATTTACCTGTGAACTTAAATATGATGGAGCTTCCATTAATATGAGTTACGATCATGGTAGTTTTCTTAAGGCTGTAACGAGAGGAGATGGGTTTATGGGTGATGACGTTACGTTAAATGTACGTACGATAAGGTCTATTCCCCTTATTATAAAGGATGATGCATTAACTTCATTTGAAATCAGAGGTGAGATCGTCTTACCGCTTGATGGCTTCGAAAAGATGAATAAAGACAGGGTTGAAGCAGGAGAAGATCCGTACAGAAACCCTAGAAACACAGCAAGTGGAAGTTTAAAACTTCAGGATAGTGCTGAGGTGGCCAACCGCCCTCTTGATTGCTTACTCTATCAGGTTGTTGCAGAGAATAATCCTTTTTCGACCCATTACGAGACCTTAAACTATGCGGCATCTATTGGGTTTAAGGTACCCAAAACAATTAAATTATGTAAAAATATAAACGAGATTCTAGATTTTCTGGAGTACTGGGACCATAAAAGGCATGAGCTTCCCTATGAGACGGATGGAGTAGTGATCAAAGTAAATTCTCTGAATTATCAGGATGAACTGGGTTATACTGCTAAATCTCCTCGCTGGGCCCTCGCCTATAAATTCAAGGCCGAACAGGCTAGTACTATACTCAATGAAGTGACATATCAGGTGGGCAGAACCGGAGCCATTACGCCGGTTGCCAATCTCGAACCTGTTGAGCTAGCCGGTACTGTTGTAAAAAGAGCCTCCTTGCATAATGCAGATCAAATTGAAAAAATAGATTTACGGTTGAAAGACAGGGTTTATGTAGAAAAAGGAGGGGAGATCATTCCTAAGATTGTTGGAGTTGATTTGGCTTACCGGGCTCCGGAGGCGGAGTCAATACAATATATTACGCATTGCCCGGATTGTGGAACAGAGCTCGTAAGAAAGGAGGGAGACGCTAAACACTTTTGTCCCAATGAGTTTGGGTGTCCAACACAGATTACTGGGAGGATTCAACATTTTATAAGTCGGAAGGCGATGAATATTGACGGGCTTGGGGCAGAATCTGTTGAATTGCTTTTTAAAAATGGTTTGATCAATAATTTTGCAGATCTGTATGAACTTAGCGCAGATCAGATTGTTCCTTTGGAAAGAATGGCCGAAAAGTCAGCTTCCAATATGATCCATGGTATTGAAGCCTCAAAAAACATTCCCTTTGAAAAAGTATTGTTTGCCCTTGGGATTCGATTTGTAGGTGAAACCGTAGCTAAAAAACTGGCACGACATTACAAGAATATAAACGCCTTGATGGAGGCAGATTTTGAAAAATTGATTTTGGTTGATGAAATTGGAGATAAGATCGCCGAGAGTATCATTAATTTTTTCAGGGATGACGGAAATCAACTACTTATTGATCGATTAAAAGCTTATGGTCTGCAACTTTCTGTAGATGAATCTTTGTTTGCAGATCAAACAGAGCTATTACAGGGAAAGATTTTCGTTGTATCGGGAGTTTTTCAGATCATGTCACGTAATGAACTTAAAAAATCTATAGAAGACAACGGAGCTAAGGTATCTGGGTCGATCTCGAAAAAGACGACTTATATCATTGCCGGAGATAATATGGGTCCGAGCAAAAGAGAAAAGGCAGAAAATCTGGGCATACCTATGATCTCAGAACAAGATTATCTGGCCATGATTGAATAAAGCTGATTATAATTCCAATACTTGCACTTTACTTCTCGTCGAATATACTTTTCCTTCATTGTGGAGTTGTTTCAATAGCCTTGTAACAACGACTCTGGAGGTATTTAAGTCATTAGCAATTTCCTGATGCGTGATATCAAGATTAACATCCTGGTTGATCTTGGCCTTATCTGACAGGTATTTTAACAAACGTTGGTTCATATTCATAAAAGCCAACCCGTCGATTGATTCGACCATCTCTAGAAGTCGGAAGTGATAGCTGTCAATAATAAAATGCCTCCAGGTTTTGAAATTTGCCAGCCAGTCATCAATATACTCAACAGGCAAAAATATGGCTTCGGTGTCGTTTTCAACAACTGCCTTAAAAATGCTTTCTTTTCTGTTGATGCAATTGATAAAGGAAACAGCACAAGTATCTCCTTTTTCAAGGAAATACAGCACAAGTTCGTCACCTTCTTTTTCTTGACGAATAATCTTAACCGCTCCACTAAGTATAAGAGGGATATGCGTCATGTTCTCGCCAATATCAATAAGTACTTCACCGTGTTTGTATTTATCAATAAAGCCAGTTTTAACTATTTCCTCTATTAATTCTTTTTCGAAAATGGAGCCATAGTATTCTCCAAGTTTTTCGCGTAGGATAACTTCTTGTGTATTCATATCTGCTTGAATGATCTTGAATAATCAAGCAAAGTTAGTTTAAAATACAATAGGTATAGCAAGCACTTATTCTTTGGAGTATAATTTATTGCTCTAAAAAGAAAACTCCTCAACAAATGTCAAGGAGTTTTCCACCAAAATCGATTCCGGCTACATTCAAGCTAAACAAATAAATAATTAGAAAACCACTTGAATTTGTGCCAAGAACTTGTCATTATCTTCATTGATCACTGTTTCTATATTCGCCTGATAGTTTAGTTGTAAACGAACGGCTTTATTGAAATAATAGTTAAGACCTATGGTCATTCTTTCACTATATCGGTAAGGAACATCTTTTAAGTCGAGATCCTGATCGAAGAACTCATATTTAAATACGGGTTGAAGATTCCATTTGGTATCATACCAAATCATGCCATAGGCACCATCTCTCTCGTTACCTAATGCTAATGGTTCAGAACCACATCCTGTATCGGCTCCCGGATCAAAAGCACCTTCGTCATGGATATATTCTCCCTGAATATGAAGGTTATTGATGTCAAAAAGGACTTCTCCACCATAAGTAGTTCGGCTATCCTCGTTATTGTTCAGTTTTGGGAAGCCATATCTGTAACTACCACCTATAGTCATAAAATCAAACAATTTATAAGTAACGCGTCCAACAATGTCTTTTTTGTTGTTGTTATCCACTTTATTTAATCCACTACCATTCATGATAGCCAAAGCATAATTAAGCCTTGTATTTACATTACCACCCCAAATAGAGATACCATAATCTCTTTGTGGAACTACCAATTGATCTGACACGATCGCACGGTCGATTGTAATCAATGCATTACAAGCCGTTTGAACTTCAAGGCCAAAAGGTTGTTTATAAGAACCCACAGAAAGCCTCGCCCAGTTGTGTTTATCCCAGGTCACAAAAGCATCCATAAGATAGGCACTACCAACGCCTCCAATAAATGGGCTGGTCTCCAACATAAAATAATAGGTCCAATCTTCAAAAAGTCGACCCCTTACTCCGATTCTGGCCCTTCTGAATTTGAAAGTACTTTCTGCCGGATCAGAAAGGGTGTAATTATACTCGGGTTGAATAAACCCAAATATTTTTATTTTTGCCGGAGCAATGCTGTCATTGGGATCCTCTGCGTCACAACCTTGTGCTTGCACTTGGTACGTGAGCATACTAATCATCAGTACGATGAAAATCGATATAAATTTTTTCATTTTATCTTATTTGAAGATTAATTTTTAATAAGTGGTAAGTTCTTTGGCACTGAAGAACCAACTCCCCATTGATTGCTTGCCCATGCAGGATTTGAATGATAAACCCCATTCATACCGAAGGTCATGCTGTAGGCATCATACCCAAGAACCTGCAACCAAGCCGTTACAACTGCTGAGGTTTGCCCCGTATAGCAGTAAGTAATCACCTTGGCATTCTTATCAGAATCTAGGCCTTTATACCCATTGCCCTCAAGCAATAATTCTTCTTTTAGGCGGAAGGCATCTTCAATATGTCCGAAATTGTCATAATCAGCTTCGCCAAAATAATTATTGACAAAATAATTCTCAGGACTGTTTAAAACATCTGTTCCTTTAGCGGTTTTAAATCCCGCTTCTATAACGGCTTCGACTCTTTGTCTTAAAATGTCAGCACCATCAGTAGAATAGATATCGAATATTGGAGCATCAAAAGTGAGATTATCGGGGGTATTATTCGCCGCCCAATTTTCATGTCCGTTAGCGTCATCTCCTGTATTGCTATTCCATGGTCCGGCTGTTTCAGCATTCCAACCAGACATTCCCCATTTGAGTGCCTGGGCGTTAGGATGGCCTGCAAGACGTAAAAGTGAGGTAGCGTAACAGGCAGTTTGCCCGGTAAAACAAACTACAAGAACTTGTTTGTTAGCGGCATCAGCCTCTTTTAGAATATCTGCAAAAGCTACAAGTTTTGCACCTTCAATATGACTTGTATTATAGGCTTCAAGGGATCTTATATCCAGAATTGAGTACTTATTCAAAAAGGCAACAAGACCATCGTCAGCTGGGGCAGGTTGAACAAACTTTACTTCCCCACCAGGGCCACTCAGGATATTGTTTAAATCGAGATCATTTTCCAACATATAATCGGTCATGACGTCAAAGGCCGGTTGAAGGATAGGATTTTCAGGATTAATATCATCACCTCTGTCACATGAACTAAGCAGTAACACAGGTACACATAATAATGCTAGGACGAATAAATTTAATTTTTTCATAATTATTTGTTTATTGGATAAAATTTTGAGTTGTAATTATTCTATAACAGGAAACATGTTTACCTCTTTTTTTGTAAAGGCTTCCCAGTTATTGTCTTTTAAAGTTTTGTGCATAAAGCTGTTGGCACCATAAGCAAGATTACCGGCATCGTACCCAAGTACGTTCAGGTAGGCCACGACATAGGCAGTTTCCTGGCCTGTTGGTCCGTAAACCAGAATTCTCTTATCGGTAGGGATCGTAAGTAAATCAGTTGAAGAACTAAGCGAACCATTTGGGTTGTATTGAACCGCTTGTGGGATGTGCCCTATTGCATATCTTTCGGCACCATTATAATCTATGATATAATAGTCATTAGGTTGTTCAAAAACAGCCGTTGATTTGACGATAGCTTCTTTATAAGGAGTAGCAAAAGCCTCTTCCAATCGCGCTCTTAAAATAGTTTCTCCTTCACTTTTTCCTGTACTGATGGCTGGGGCCGCTCCTTTGGCTGCTTTTTCGTGAGTCGTTGTTTCTAATTTAGAAACAAAATCGTCAGAGGTATTCTTTAGCCATGAATTTTCGGCAAAATCAACTCTCCATGAGCTCATTCCCCAATTCATACTATAAACATTTTCATATCCGGCTATTCTTAGTAAGCTGGTAAAATATGCTGCAGACTGCCCTGAATAACAGATCAAAACGATCTTATCATACTCGGAGGAAACGATACTATTTTCGAAGTGATTCAGAAGATCAGCTGTTTGGACATTGGCGGCATTTTTTATGTGACCATATTCAAACCAGGTTGCGCTCCGAATATCGATGATATGATATTTAGGATTTTTAAAATTCTTCTTAACCTCATCGGCGGGGATCAAGGCAGGTGCAGCATCAGTGTTTATAAAATTCCTGTTGGATTCAAGGAAACTCAGCAGGGTTTCAAACTCATTCGGGGGATTTAGGTTATTGTAAGAACTTGCATTTGGCTCTTTAAAACTACTAACCAGTAAGGTAGCAGGAAAGAGCAGGATTACGAGAATAATCGATAGTTTACTCATGATGTAAAAATTTAAAATTCAATTGTTTATCTGTTTATACTTAGGTCAAAAATATATTTGTGTAGGTCATATTTTCATGACATTTCTCAGGAAATGTTAATACATAATGAGTTTGCTCAGTATCAAAAGTTACAAAGTTGAGCAACAATTATTACAAATTAAATAGAAGAGATAAAGTAGTATAAATATCTATAAAACAGATAGTTGTAAGTTGTATTTTTATTAAAAAAGACAGTTGAGGTAAGTGTATCCATTGAATTGGGAGTGGGGGGGAAATAAAGCCTTAATCCAAGTTTTTTTTTATAATATAAAAGTTTTTTTTGTGCTGAATAGGTGTCAAATTTCGATTTGAGAATCATAATTTTTTGATCAAAAAATATCCCCACCAAAGGCGGGGATATTTAGCAAAACAATCAACTAACTTTGAAGACGTGTTGACATGAACAATTCAACATCCGCCTTCAGGCATTTTCTTTTTCTTTTTCTTTTTTTGTACTGTAATTACTTTTTTAGGAGCAGCTTTTTTAATTTCTTGACTTTGTAAATTTGTTTTTGAAGATTCACGTTTTGTTTTAGCCGCAAGCATTACTTCTGCATAATTAACTTCTGGATTTTCAATTGTATAATTTTTTGCCAGAAATTTATTGTTTTCGACGCTTGCTAAAGCACTTAATATTTTTGTATTCTCATAACCCAATTGGTATAAAAGCATCCAGGCACTATTTGCTTCATCTGCATTTTTTCCATAAAGAATAGCAGTTTTATTTGCGTCTTTCAAAGTTTTTAAAAAATCAATACTGGAATCATCCAAAAGTTGATTTGTAGCAATATTTGAAGCATTTTCAAAATGTCCATTTACAAATTCAAAATTACTTCTAATATCGATTAAGGCATAGGTGCCTGCATCCATATTATTTAAGTCTTTTAAACTTAAAATGTAATCTTTACTAACTAATTTTTCCAAGGTAGTTTTAGAATTTTTTTCAAAAATATGTTTTGGTCTTTCGTAAGATAAAACTCCAATAAGTATGATTAATATAAATAACACACCGGCAACAGATATTCTTTTTGTTTTTTCTAATTCTTTCATAAATAATAGTTTATAATAGTTGAAAAATTAGCAACCTCCTTCAGTTGGCATTTTCTTTTTCTTTTTTACGTTGACCACTTTTTTTGGTGTTGGTTTTTTAATTGGGGTAACTTTTTTAACTTGATCTGGGTACACAACTCCAAAATACATACTAGCTGCTTTTCTGGTAGCATACAATTCAAAATCTGAAGCAGCCATATTTTCAGTTGGTTTTTCAGGATTGATTATTGTATTGAACCAGTTGTTCATTCCACCTTCTAAAACTCTAAGATTTTTATAATTCAATCGGTTGCATAAAATCCATGCTTCATCGGCATAAAAGTGATCATCCGAAAAAAGAATTACATCATATTCATCTTGATTTAAATAATTTTCTGAATCTTCATCCAATAAATTTTTTAATGGAATATTTATGGCATTTGTTAAACTGTATTTTTTAAAACTTTCTTCATCTCTAACATCAATTAATAAATAAGATGGATCTTGGTTTATAATAATTGAAGCTACTTCATCAGTTGAAATATATCTTTCAGAGCTAATAACTTTGCTCAATAATTCTATTGGTTTTATACCTTTATGTTGTTGGTATTTTGGTAACAAAACTAATCCACCAGCAAGTAAAATTAAAATACAGGCAAGAAACATATATCTAAATGATGCCGCTTTTGCTAATTTTCTATTTATCATTTTTATTGTTGTTTAATTAGTAAAATACTTTTTTAGTTCTTTTTCTTATAAAATCAGAAACCACGAAAGCTACAATTGCAATTATTGAAAAGATAAATACAAACCAATAAGGGTCAAAACCAAATGTGTCCATTAATGTGATATTTCCATAAAAAGAGCCATCGTATAGCGGTTCAAAAAATTCAAAAAATTCAGAAAAAATGAATACACCAATCATAATGCCAATTACATAAACAATGGCATCAATTTTTCCAATAGCTACTGCACATAAACTAGTTCCTGGGCAAAAACCACCAGCTACAAATCCAACACCCATAATAACACCACCAATAATTGCACCCCATAAATAGGTTGGGTGAACATATAATTGAGTCATATCCAGATAGCCTAAGTAATCCATGTACAAAATACCAATCATAGCTACCAATGCAGCTGTAAAAAATACTTTTAATACGGCAAAATCGTAGCCATAAAATACACCTGCTAATTTTCTTGAAGATGAAAATCCTGATGCTTCTAAAATAAATCCGAAAGCAATACCAATTAATAGGGCGATAATACTATTCCATTCATAAGGAATTACGCCGTTAGGAATTAAAGGTCCCATATATTTTTATTTTTTTATTTATTAAATCCAATTTTTTCTAAAGAAGTACGCTACTACATAACCAGTTCCAAAAATACCGATCATAGTTAAAAAACCACCTGTTGAAATTACAGACATTCCGCTTAAAGCCGCTCCACTTGTACAACCTCTGGCAATCTGCGCTCCTAAACCAAATAGTATACCTCCGCCTAGAGCAAAAATCAATCGTCTTTTTGAAGATATTTTAGGTGAATGTTGTACTCTCCAACTAATTCGACCAGTAAGTCCACCCGAAATAAAAGCACCTAATAATACACCTAAAGCTTCCAGTGCTAACCAATTGTTCATAGGTGATTTATCTTCCGAAATAAATTTGCTGTAATAAGCATTGTTTTCGGCATGTGTTGGCGCTACCTTGTCTACAATTGTTACGACACCACTTTTCATAGCTCCACTAGCCCCTAAACCTCTACCTGTAATGTAAAATGTAAAAAGCATTAAGATTCCTAATAAAAACCCTCCAAAGTAAGGATTCCAATATACGTGTCTCTTTTTTGTCTTTTTTGCGTTCATAAGTTACTTTTTAATAAAGGTATCTAGTTATTTGGCCTGCTTCGACCATAACAAATCTTAAAACTAATCCACCAATAAGTATTAATATTGCAGGTACTGCAACGGGTACTTTAAAACCCATAATTTCAATGGCTTCTAATATGGCAGGAATAATTAAGCCTAGAATTACTACGAATCCAAAAAACATTAAAGTAAATTCACCACCTACTAATAATTGCATGGCTTCAAGCTGAACTTCAGAGCCGGCATACATTCCCATTAGCATATGAATTATTAGTCCTAATTCAACAATAATTAATACTAAATCTATTTTGCTAAACAAATGTCTTTCTTTAGCGCTTTTGGCCAATAAAATAATAGTTGCTGCACCTGTCGAAAGTCCTGATATTAAAAATAAAGGGCCTAAAATGGCATTATTCCATAAAGGTCTTGCGTTGAATGCTGATAATAAAATTCCTGTATAAATTCCTAAAATAATGGACAATGGAATTAACGCTATTGCCATATTTTTTCTGTTTTTTTGAAGGAATTTTTCAAAGTCAACTAAAAATTTATAATCCAATTTCCACTTAGGAAATAGCTCAGAATAATAACTAATTATCCATAAAAATGAAATTGGAGTTATAATTAACAACACCCAAGCTCCCCAACTCATAGGAGATTCAATTCTAATGGTTGTATATAATCTCCAAAAATATAATTTGTGCGTTAAATCATAAAACAACGCTAATAAACCCAGGGTTAAAGCTATTGGAGATACAATTGACGCAAATTTTACACTTGTAGGATATTCTTTATCTTTTCCTAGAACGGTTATGAGTCCTGCAAAAAATAACAATCCTGCAGCTAAACCTCCTAAAAATAAGTATACTGAAATTGGCCAATGCCATATTTCTAATGAAGGATCTATATTCGGAATGTTTCTTCCGCTTGTAAATAATTCTTCTTGCATAATCTAAAAATTAAATTAAATAATAAACATGAGGTTTAGTTCCAGCTTCTGGCGCTAAGGTTTTATATTTTCGTTTTTTCAATAATTCAGAAACCTCACTATTTGGATTGTCTAAATCTCCAAAATACATACATTTGGTTGGACAAACAGATACACAAGCAGGAAGCTGACCTTTTTCTAATCGATGGTGACAAAAAGTACATTTGTCAACATAACCATCAGGATGTTGATAACGAGCATCGTAAGGGCAAGATTCTATACAAGCACCACAACCAATACATTCGTCACCAGCAACTAAAACAATACCATTGTCTAATTGGTGACTTGCACCTGTAGGGCAACAACGCACACAAGGCGCATTTTCACAATGATTGCAACGTTCAGATTTTAATTCTAATTCTATGGTTGGATATGCGCCATTTACAGTCTCTGTAATCCAATCTCTACAGTACCCAATCGGCACATCATTTTCAGTTTGACAAGCAACTACGCAGTCGCTACAACCAACACACTTTAATGTGTCTATAACCATTGCATATCTCATATCTCAATATTTTTATTTGGATTCTCAGTTAAAATAGCTACAAAATTTCCTCTCATACCAGTTCCTCCCATAATTGGATCCACTGCTACTTTTGAAATTAATTCAGTATCGTTGATACCTTTACCATAAGCACGACTTAATTGTTTCTCTTTATGACCGAAACCGTGTACCATATAAACAGAATCCCAACGAACTCTTTCAGTAACTCTTACTTTAATTCCGAAAGTAGAAATAATTCCATCTTGATTTTTTAACCAAACTTCTTGTCCGGTTTTTAAACCAATAATTCGAGCGACTTTAGGATTTACCCATAAGTTATTTTCGCTTTTTAAATCGTTTAAATTTGGGTTGTTTGCTGTTCTACTAAAGGTGTGCATAGGAGACCTTCCGTAATTTAATCGATAAAAACCTTGCTCAGGTTCTGGGTGTTTTGTGTATTCAGGCATTGGATCAAAACCTAGATCCTTTAGCTCTTGCGAATACAATTCAATTTTTCCGCTTGCTGTTGGAAACTCATATTTCTCATCTTCTTTTAAGAATAATGGACCAGAAGTTCGAGGGTAATTTTTAACTCCAATTTTTTTCATTTCATCTAATGA
>CAZQRD010000066.1:0-14111 GCA_964595535.1 uncultured Flavobacteriaceae bacterium
TACTATTTGTAGCTACCAAAAAACAAGCAAAAGACATTGTATCTGACAAAGCGAAACTTGTAAACATGCCTTTTATCACTGAGCGTTGGCCAGGTGGTATGTTGACAAACTTTGTTACTATCAGAAAAGCCGTTAAAAAAATGGCCTATATCGATAGAATGAAAAAAGATGGGTCTTTTGAAGCTTTATCAAAAAGAGAAAAATTACAGATCAATCGTCAAAGAGCAAAACTAGAAAAGAATTTAGGTTCTATCGTTGACATGACACGTTTACCTGGCGCTATCTTAATTGTTGATATCAAGAGAGAGCATATCGCAGTTGCCGAGGCACAAAAATTAAACATTCCAATTTTTGCCATGGTAGACACAAATTCTGATCCAAGACCAATTGATTATGTAATTCCATCTAATGATGATGCATCAAAGTCTATCGAAAAAGTTCTTTCTTACCTAACTGATGCAATCGGTGAAGGATTAGCTGACAGAAAGAAAAGTAAAGAACAAGAAGTTGCTACTGCCGAAAAGAAAGCTGCTGAAAAGAAAGCGCCTGTTAAAGAAACAGTTGCTAAAGAGCCAGTTGCTGCTGTCGAAAAGAAAGTTGCTGTTAAAGAAACAGTTGCTAAGGAGCCTGTTGCTAAGGAGCCAGTTGTTGCTGCTGAAAAGAAAGCCCCTGTTAAAGAAACAGTTGCTAAGGAGCCAGCTACTACTGTTACTGCAGAAGCAAAGAAGGAAGAAAAATAATTGTAGAACTTGTTATTGTTACAATAACGATTAAACATAAATGAAATGACTAAAATAACAGCTGCTGAAGTAAATACATTGAGAAAAACAACCGGTGCGGGAATGATGGACTGTAAAAATGCCCTGGTTGAAGCAGAAGGTAATTTTGATCTTGCTATTGAAATATTACGTAAAAAAGGTCAAAAAGTTGCTGCAAAAAGAGCCGACAGAGCATCCAGTGAAGGTGCTGCAATAGCTATCGTGAACGAAGACAACACAGAAGGTGCTGTAATCGTATTAGGTTGCGAAACTGATTTTGTTGGTAAAAACGAATCTTTTGTAAATCTTGCGAAGGAATTGGCTGAAAAAGCACTTAACAGCGCTACTAAAGAGGAATTGATGAATGCCGATTTCGGCGGAATCACGGTTCAGGAAAAATTGATTGAGCAAACTGGAGTAATTGGAGAAAAAATTGAACTTTCTGCTTTTGAAAAGATCTCTGCACCTTATGTAGGGGCTTACATTCACTCTGGTAAGATTGCTACCATTGTTGGTTTGTCTGCTAAAGTTGAAGGTGCTGATGAAGTGGCCAAAGATGTTGCTATGCAAGCCGCGGCTATGAATCCTATCGCCTTAAACGAACATGGTGTTGACCAGTCTGTAATTGACAAGGAGATTGAAATCGCCAAAGATCAGTTGCGTCAGGAAGGAAAGCCAGAGGCCATGCTTGATAAAATTGCCGAAGGAAAGATCAAAAGATTCTTTAAAGACAATACACTTGTTAACCAAGATTTCATCAAAGACAACAAAGTAAGTGTTGCCAAATATGTGAAGTCTATTGGCGACGTAGAAGTAGTTGATTTTAAAAGAGTAGCTCTTGGCTAATCTTTGATTAACATATAGTATAAAAACCCAGGAATTATCCTGGGTTTTTTTTGTTTTGACATCAAGGTCGTACTTCATATTTAATCTTATCATGTTCAATTTATCATTGGTATAATTTATTATATTTGCACATCTCAGATTATAATCTATGAAATACAAAAGAATTCTTTTAAAGTTAAGCGGAGAGGCCTTAATGGGTGATCGAAGCTACGGTATTGATCCTAAAAGACTTGCTGGTTATGCCGAAGAAATTAAAGATATCGTCAAAAAAGGCATTGAAGTAGCCATAGTTATCGGAGGCGGAAACATCTTCAGAGGTTTAGCCGGAGCCAGCAATGGCATGGACAGGGTACAGGGAGACTATATGGGTATGCTGGCAACGATTATCAACGGTCTTGCCTTGCAAAGTGCTTTAGAAGAGGCTGATTTACAAACCAGATTACTGACCTCTATTGAAATGAAACAAATAGCCGAACCATTTATAAAAAGGAGGGCTGTAAGGCATCTTGAAAAAGGACGTGTGGTGATCTTTGGAGGTGGAACCGGTAATCCTTATTTTACAACTGATACTGCAGCTGTACTTAGAGCAATTGAGATCGGTGCAGAGGTTATAATTAAAGGAACACGGGTGGATGGTATCTATACCTCCGACCCGGAAAAAGACGCCTCAGCTGTTAAATTTGAAAACATTACCTTTAAGGAAGTCATGAGCAAAGATCTCAAAGTAATGGACATGACTGCATTTACTTTGAGTGAAGAAAACGATCTTCCCATCATTGTTTTTGACATGAATAAAAAAGGTAACCTGATGAAAGTTATTTCAGGTGAAAATGTTGGAACACTAGTTAATTCGTAAATCTTTATTATCATGAATGAAGAAGTTCAATTTATTATAGATTCGACCAAGGAACAGATGGAAAGTGCTCTCGATCATCTAGAATCAGCATTTGTGAACATCAGGGCCGGAAAAGCAACACCTTCCATGCTAAACGGTGTGAAAGTTGAGTATTATGGAGCTTTGACCCCATTAAGTCAGGTCGCTAATGTAAATACAATGGATGCTCATACCATTACAGTTCAACCTTGGGAAAAACAGCTTATTCCAGAAATTGAGAAAGGCATTTTAAATGCTAATTTAGGGTTTAACCCTATGAATAATGGGGAGAGCATTATTATCAACGTCCCTATATTGACAGAGGAAAGAAGAAGAGAATTGGCAAAGCACGCCAAAGCTGAGGCTGAACACGCTAAAGTGAGCATTAGAAATGACCGTAAAGACGCCAATCATGAGTTAAAAAAACTTGATATTTCGGAAGACCTTCTTGCTAATACCGAAGCAGATGTCCAGGTCTTAACGGATAGTTACAGCAAAAAAGTAGATGATCTTTACCACATAAAGGAAAAGGAAATAATGACCGTTTGATTCGGATTCTCAGTTATCTGCTTTTTGAATTAGCAATTGCTTCAAAATATTCATACTAATGTTGAATGCCCTTTTTGAGCCTTGGTGCAAAATAATCTGATTTATGAAATTTTGGCAAGTAGTTTCACGATTTATCCTAAAACAAAGAATTTTTATTCTTATTGTTTTAGCTGCTGTCACCATATTTCTCGGATCCAAAATACAGAATATTCAATTTTCACATAGTGAGGCCAATCTTTTACCAAGAGATCATGAAGAAAATGTCAAATATGACCGTTTTCTTAAGATTTTCGGAGAAGAAGGCAATATGATCATTATTGCCGTTCAGGATCCCAATTTGTTCAAGGTCGATAATTTTAACAAATGGAATGAATTTTCTCATACGCTTGATTCCTTTCCGGAAGTTGATTTTTCCGTTTCAATAGGTGATATACAGAAACTTAAAAAGGACAAAAAAAATCAAAAATTCTACGTTGAACCACTCTATGAGGATAAGCCTACAACCGATGAAGAAGTTCTTGGCATTCGAGCTGAATTGTTTGAAAATCTTCCGTTTTATGACAACATCCTTTTTAATAAAGAAACAGGTACGGTTCAGACTGCTATTTATCTGGATAAAGCCATAGTCAATACAAAAAAGAGGGAGCGCTTTGTTTTTGATGTGCTAAATCCATACGTGGAAGCATTTGAAAAAGAAACAGGCTTGGATGTGAGAGTATCAGGAATGCCTTTTATCCGTACCATGAACGCTCAAAATATCATAGATGAGATTGGGCTTTTTGTAGGTCTTGCCTTGTTTATTACATCTCTTATTTTTTGGTTGTTCTTCCGGTCTTACCGGGCCACATTTATTACCATGACTGTGGTTAGTATCGGGGTTGTATGGGCATTGGGCTTTATTGGCTGGTTTCAATACGAGATATCTGTATTAATGGCATTAATTCCTCCATTGATCATCGTGATCGGGGTTCCAAACGCCATCTTTCTGATCAATAAATACCAACAGGAAGTAAAAAAGCACGGGAATCAGGCCAAATCGCTGCAAAGAGTGATCTCAAAGATTGGTAATGCTACTTTGATGACCAATATCACAACGGCATCGGGATTCGCCACCTTTATCTTTACCAATAGTCAGTTGCTCAATGAATTTGGTATCATTGCCTCCATCAATATTCTGGCCATATTTGTTTTGTCTTTGCTTATAATTCCTATAATGTACAGCTTTATGCACAAGCCAAAGGACAAACACCTTGAGCACCTTGAGAGGAAATGGATAGATGCCATTGTCAATTGGATGGAAAATACTGTGAGGCATCACAGGATAGGCATTTATATTTCCACAGTTTGTGTCATTGTTGTGAGTATCATCGGGGTTTATATGATCCGGGTTTCCGGAAGTCTCATTGAAGACATGCCTAAAGGAAAACAATTTTATAAAGACATTCTCTTCTTTGAACAGGAATTTGGAGGTATCATGCCCCTTGAAATCTTGATTGACACAAAACGTAAAAAAGGCGTCGTGAATCTTTCCACCTTGAAAAGAATGAATAAACTCAATGAAGAGATTGATGAGATTCCTGAACTTTCAAAATCAATTTCTATCCTGAATATGGTGAAATATTCCAAACAGGCGTTTTACAATGGAAATCCAAAATACTATCAGCTCCCAACTGAACAGGAAAAGAATTTTATCCTTGCTTATACCAAAAACTCAGATGCCACCTCCGAAGAGCTCGAAAATTTTGTTGATTCAACGGGTCAATATGCAAGGATCACAACTTTTATGAAAGATATAGGGACCGAAAAAATGGAAAAAATTGAGCAGCGACTCTACGAAAAAATCGAACAGGTGTTTCCAAGTGATAGATTTGAGGTTTCCCTTACTGGTAAAGCACTCGTGTTTCTGAAAGGCACAAAATACCTGGTTAAAAACCTTGTTATCTCCTTGTCATTGGCAATTTTTTTGATCTCACTATTTATGGCCTATATGTTCAAGTCATATAAAATGATTCTTATTTCATTGATCCCAAATATCCTTCCACTATTGATAACGGCTGGACTTATGGGGTATCTTGGGGTTCCTATAAAACCATCAACAGTTTTGGTATTTAGTATTGCCTTCGGTATTTCAGTAGATGATACCATTCATTTTCTTGCCAAATACCGACAGGAACTTATCGCCCATAAATGGAATGTTCGAAAATCGGTCTATGCAGCTTTGAGAGAAACGGGGGTCAGTATGTTCTATACTTCAATAGTATTATTTTTCGGTTTCCTCGTATTTACTGTTTCCAGTTTTGGAGGAACCATTGCTTTAGGTGGCTTAGTTTCTGTGACCCTCTTATTTGCAATGATCTCTAATTTATTATTGTTACCATCGTTATTATTATCATTGGAATCAAAAATAGCAAACAAAAAAACATTCAAAGAACCAGCTATTTCCATCATCCCTAAAGAAAATGAGGAAAGCTAAAAATGAATACAACACTATGAAAGGAATAATATTGGCAGGTGGTAGTGGTACAAGATTACACCCCCTGACACTTGCAGTAAGCAAGCAGTTAATGCCTATTTACGACAAACCCATGATCTATTATCCATTGTCGGTATTGATGCTGGCAGGGATCAAAGAAATACTAATCATTTCAACACCCAATGATCTTCCCTTGTTCGAAAGACTGCTGGGAGACGGTAAAAATCTGGGCTGTAGGTTTGAATATGCCGTACAGGAAGTACCTAACGGACTGGCTCAGGCCTTTGTAATAGGAGAAAATTTTATAGGTGATGACGATGTGGCCCTGATTCTGGGTGACAATATATTTTACGGAACCGACCTTGAAAGACGCTTAAAAAATGCCATTAATCCTGAGGGAGGAGTTGTTTTCGCTTACCACGTAAAAGATCCTGAAAGGTATGGGGTTGTTGAGTTCGACGAGCACAACAATGTAATTTCCATAGAAGAAAAGCCGGAAAAACCAAAATCAAACTTTGCAGTTCCCGGCGTTTATTTTTATGACAACAGCGTTGTTGAAAAGGCCAAAAATATTAAACCTTCACCAAGAGGAGAATATGAAATCACAGATATCAATAAGACCTATTTAGAACAAGGGAAATTGAGAGTGGCCCAATTGGGGCGTGGAACCGCATGGCTTGATACAGGAACCTTTGCTTCACTTATCCAGGCCCAGCAATTTGTGCAGGTTATCGAAGAACGACAGGGTCTTAAAATCGGCTGTATAGAAGAGATTGCCTATAGAAAGGGATTTATTGACGCAAATCAACTTCGAAAAGTAGCGGAGCCCTTGTTAAAAAGTGGTTATGGTGACTATTTGATTGAAATATTAAAATAATTATACTTTCCCAATTTTAACGCTTTATGTATCTTTGCCACCTAAATTTCTGAGGATGCAAAACTATAGCGTGGCCGAATTATTGGAGGCGAAAAATATACAACAAGAGATTCAAATCAAAGGGTGGGTCAAAACTTTTCGAAGTAATAGATTCATTGCATTGAACGATGGATCTACCATCAAAAACATTCAATGTGTTATTGATTTTGATAAGACTCCTGAAGACGTGTTGAAACTTATCAGTACTGGAGCTGCGATTGACGTAAAAGGTGTGTTGGTCGAGAGCCAGGGAAAAGGGCAAAATGTAGAAATTCAAGTTTCTGAAATTGTAATTTTAGGTGCTTCAAATCCAGAGGAATACCCCATACAGCCCAAGAAGCACAGTATGGAGTTTTTAAGAGAAAACGCACATTTGCGAATTAGAACCAATACGTTTAGCGCAGTAATGCGCATCAGATCAGTATTGTCTTTTGCCATCCACCAATATTTTATTACTAACGGGTTTTACTATTTTCATGCCCCTATTATTACCGGTTCGGATGCAGAAGGTGCTGGAGAAATGTTCAACGTATCCACCTTAGACAAAAAGAATCCTCCATTGACCGAAGAGGGTCATATTGATTTCAAGGAAGATTTCTTTGGAAAGGAAACCAACCTAACAGTTTCGGGACAACTTGAAGCTGAGAGCTATGCCATGGCATTGGGGAAAGTATATACCTTCGGACCTACTTTCAGGGCTGAAAATTCAAATACCTCAAGGCATTTGGCGGAATTCTGGATGATCGAACCTGAAGTGGCCTTTAATGATCTTGATGCCAATATGGACCTCAGTGAAGATTTTATCAAATATATTCTGGCTTATATACTTGAACATTGCAAGGATGACCTAGAATTTCTTGAAAAACGATTACTTGACGAAGAAAAAAGTAAACCTACTTCTGAAAGAAGCGAGATGGCGCTTCGTGACAAATTAAAATTTGTTATTGATAACAATTTCAAAAGGGTAAGTTATACTGAAGCCATAGAGATTCTTAAAAACTCTAAACCCAACAAAAAGAAAAAATTTAAATTCCCTATCAATGAGTGGGGTGCCGACCTTCAAAGTGAACACGAGCGATACCTCGTAGAAAAACACTTTAAATCTCCAGTGATCCTATTTGATTATCCTGCTACTATCAAAGCCTTTTATATGCGTTTAAATGACGACGGTAAAACGGTTAGGGCCATGGACGTATTGTTTCCCGGAATTGGCGAAATAGCTGGTGGTAGTCAAAGAGAGGAAAGGCTTGACGTATTAAAAGAAAAGATTAAAGAACTCGGTATCGATGAAAAGGAACTTTGGTGGTACTTGGATCTGCGAAAATTCGGTACGGCAGTTCATTCAGGATTTGGACTCGGTTTTGAAAGAATGGTGCAGTTTGCTACTGGAATGAATAATATTCGTGACGTCATTCCTTTCCCAAGAGCTCCTCAAAGTGCTGAGTTCTAACCTATGTCTGGATCTATTGGCCTAAACTTTTCCAAAGTTCTTTTTTTGTAACTTGAGCTGGAAGTATTTTTATATGTTAAAACAAAGTTTATATCAAAAACTACAACAAAAGTTATCTCCTCAACAGATACAATTGATGAAGATGATTCAGCTGCCTACTCAGGCTTTTGAACAAAAATTATCACAAGAGATCGAGGAGAATCCCGCTTTGGAAAGCGGTAAGGAATCACTGGATGAGTTTGAGGATTCCAATGAAAATGAATATGACGATACTGGAACAGAAACGATTGAAACTGACATCAATATAGATGATTACCTCAGCGATGATGAAATTCCCAGTTATAAACTTCAAGCGAACAATTACAGCAGTGATGATGAAGATAACCGAATTCCATATTCGGGTGGTATTACCTTTAATCAACACCTGAGTAACCAGCTTCATACTTTTAGCCTTGACCCTGAACAAGAACAAATCGCTGAATTTATGGTGGGCTGTATTGATGATAATGGCTATATCAGACGTACCATTGAGGACATTATTGATGATCTGGCCTTTTCCGAAAATATCTACACCGCCAAAGAAGATGTGGAAGTAATTCTCCATATTGTGCAACAACTTGATCCGGCTGGGGTGGGAGCCAGATCACTGAAGGAATGTCTCTTACTGCAACTCAACAGAAAGAAAATAACAAAAGAAAGGTCTTTGGCCAAAGATATTTTGAATACTTCTTTCGATCAGTTTGTAAAAAAGCACTATTTAAAACTCGCTCAAAAGTTTTCTATCACTATGGAAGAACTTAAAGCTGTGATCAAGGAAATAGAAAAGTTGAATCCAAAGCCTGGCGGGGCCTTCTCAGGAAATTTAACCATAATAGAACATATTGTTCCTGATTTTACGATTAGGATCAATGAGGGAACCCTGGAATTGAGTTTAAACGCCAGAAATGCGCCTGACCTTCATATCTCAAGGGAATATGACAATATGCTTAAAGGCTATGCCGAATCAAAGGATAAAACAAAATCCCAAAAGGATGCTGTCATGTTTATCAAGCAAAAACTGGATGCAGCCAAATGGTTTATCGATGCCATTAAACAACGGCAACAAACCTTGATGATTACCATGAACTCCATCATGCATTATCAAAAGGAATTCCTCCTTACAGGTGACGAGCGCAAGTTAAGACCGATGGTCTTAAAAGACATCGCTGACCAGATCCATATGGATGTATCGACCGTATCAAGAGTTGCTAACAGTAAATACGTCGACACTCCTTATGGAACCAAACTGGTTAAAACTTTTTTTTCAGAATCGATGAAAAACGAACAAGGGGAAGATATCTCGACAAGAGAGATAAAAAAAATTCTGCAAACCGAAATAATCAATGAAGACAAGAAGAAACCATTTACCGATGAAAAACTGAGCAGCCTGTTGAAAGAAAGCGGCTATCTCATTGCCAGAAGGACTGTGGCGAAATATCGTGAGCAATTGGATATTCCGGTAGCCAGATTAAGAAAAAAGATTCTTTGATCTATGTTTGTATATAAATTCATTTCCTATGTATTGCACCCTCTACTCTTTTCATTTATGGGGAGTTTCCTCTATCTATACCTCAGCCCTAAACACATTCTAAAACAGCAGGAATACATCATTTTATTGATCGTTTTTGTAAGTACCTATATCGTCCCCATTATCTTGTTGACCCTGTTAAAAAGAATGAATCTTATCAATGACTATCATCTTAGAACTATTGATGAAAGAAAATTTCCAATTCTTTTCTTTATTATGCTCTCATTTCTTATTGGAAGGGCCATGACAAGCATACAAATAGCAGACTTACTCGCCTTTTCATTCTTTGGGGTGGCCTTTGCACTATGTTTTACATATTTGCTTTTCAACATCAAAATCAAAACAAGTTTACATACCCTTGGTATTGGAGGAATCATTGGATTTGTGATGGTAATGAGTTATGAATATCAGTTGAATTTCAATTCCATCATTGCTGCCTTGTTTATAATTGCAGGGCTGATTGGTGTTTCCAGACTGGCGCTAAATGCGCATCGTCCCAAAGAAATTTATATAGGGTTTCTTTTAGGTCTTATCTCTCAATTTATCAGCTTTCAGATCTATCAGAATATATAAAATATCAGCCCTACCCTAAGATCCCTTATGTCTATGCCGTAGTTATTGATTTCCGTCTCGTCAAAAAGGTCATTTAAACCGTAATATAAATGTAGATTCCATTTATTATAACCAACGGAAAAAGTGAGTCCGTATAGCCATTCGTTGACCTGAATGATATCACTCACATCAAAATCATCTGTTTTACTAAAACTTGTGTTTTTTGCGAAATTATAAGCAATTTTCACTCCCGGATAAAACCTCCAAAACTTATATTTACTTGGGGTAGACCCCCTGAATCTCAACTCTATAGGCAGCTCTAAAGTATGCAGTATAATCTTGTTATTTTTGAGTTTAATTTCTTCATCATCGGGTGTTTCTGCGTCCAATTGAACATTGAAATAATAATTGTTCAAGCCATATCCAAGGCCTGCTCCTAAGCCAATATTACGCTGCTTGTTCAAAGGGAAATCCTTGATAAATCCTGCTCCCAATCCAAAAGAGAACCCCGACTGTGAAATTCTGTCTGGCAGGTCCAATAAATAGATATAGGTCAAATTAAAATAAAACTGGTCTTCCAAATATTTATCATCAACAAAAGTACCGTCATTTTGTGCTTGAAGAAAACCTGAAAAAAGAAGCAATAATATAGCGATCTTACGCATAGTACTTTTTTGAAAAATCAAAGGTAACTTTTTTAAGGAAGAATTCCCAAAAGTGATTTTAGAGTCATAGAGCTATTCTAAAAATACAAATTCAAATTCATACCCGCTTAATTATTTTCATAGTGCAAATCATTTATTTTCAAAGGCATGTTAAGTTTTTCCGATAAGATTCTCCTCAATTCGTCTGCAGTATCCGGATTTATTAAATTAAGTGCTTTGACACCACAAAGTTTTTCTATCAATTCGGCTCCTGCAAATGTATTGGTGGCAATACCACTCACAATATCTGGTTTCAGGTTAAAACTCTTCATGACCCCATAAACAGCATAGGGATCGGATGCACATAATACAGTGCATTTGATGCTGTTTTTAAGCTCTTCAAAGGCAATATCGCCGTTATAGGGCTCCAAGGGTGAGGCTCCTAATTCGATGACAGCCACGTCCGCCTGTATTTCTTGAATCCGGCTTAATAACTGCACCAGCTTTTTTCTGAATTTTTCCCTTGGATAGATAGATGAGGGTAAACCTATATCTACGAAATCAACAATATGACTGGCACCTACATCCTTTAAAGACAGGGTGTCTCTGTACCTGCAGGCCCCGGTTAATTTTCCGGCAACTATCTGTAGACCTGCTCTTTTTAATTGATTTACGATTATTCTGGCTACGGTAGTTTTCCCGGCAGACATGGAGGTTCCCACTAAAAGAATCACGGGAAGATTAAATTTTTTGAAGGGAACAGTTTTTACGAAATCATCCATTTTACACACCTTATCATCCCGAATCATATGACCCATATATTCTATTTCTATCAAATTTGGAAGGTATACCGATTTTGAAGTGCACTTACCAATCAAACCTCCTCCAGTGAGTAAATGCATAATTCCATCTTCTTCGACTTCACGCCACGAACCCGTTGCTTCAAGAGTTGCATAACGTTCTCCTAAAGCTCCGGCCACCAAATCTTCCTTCATAAAACTCCGCATTCTACCATTGGTCAATTCTATTTTCATCTGAACATTCCCGGTGCTGGTGATTTTTCCAATCACGTAGTCACCTGTTTTCCACTTGATTTTTTCAAGCTTTTTAGTTTCAAAAGGTTTTTTATCTAAATCGCTAATTCTCAGCATGGAGGAAAATATATATCTGGAATTCATACTTCTTATTTTATAGATTATACTTTTATTTCGTCTTCGATGTCTTTCGCTAACAAAAGCAAGGAGAGAAGGGATGTTCTTTCAATTAACTTTTCTTTGAATATGAACTCATGTCTTGCATGGGCTCCGTCACCCACAGTTCCCAGCCCATCAAGTGTTGCTGTAAATAGACTCGTTGTATTACCGTCTGAGCCTCCTCCGGCTGTTGCTTGGTTTAGCTCTAACTGCATACCCAGTCCAATATTTTTAGCTATTTTCCAAAGTTTTTGATTTCGCTCGGTTCGTTCCATAGGAGGTCTTCCAAATCCACCCTCAATTAGAAGGGATGTGCCTTTATGTTTTGGTTTTATTTTGTTGATTTTTCTTTCAATAAAAACAGCATCCTCTATATTATGAACCCTTACATCAACCACTGCTTTACTTTCTTCGGCGATTACATTTGCAGATGACCCTCCTTGTATCATACCGACATTCACTGTTATTCCTTTTTCAAAGTCATTGAGACCGAACAGGTACTGAATATGATAAGACAATTCAACGATGGCGCTCACGCCTTTTTCAGGGTTTAGACCCGCATGAGCCGACTTGCCCTTTACAGTTATTGTAAATTTACCGATTCCCTTTCGCGCTGTTTTCAATTTGCCTTCTAAGCCCAGAGGAGGTTCTAAAATAAAAGCGCGCCGGGCAATTTTGGAGATTCTTTTAATGGCATTTGTCGATTCAATACTGCCAATTTCTTCATCAGAATTAATGAGCACCACCGGGCTGAGCTGACATGATAATTCCAATTCCTGGAGCGCCTTTATGGCGAAGACCATTTGGGTTATCCCGGCTTTCATATCAAACACGCCAGGACCTGATAACTTGTTTTCAGAATCCTGAATAGGCATGCTTTCCAAAGTGTTTTTTTTCCAAACCGTATCGCAGTGACCTATCATTAACTGAATACCTCCCCATTTTGGGTGTTTTTTGGGTCTCGCATACAAAAATCCACCAGTTTTTTTTCCGGGAAAATGACAGGCGTAGTAATCCAGAGACTGAAAGGTTTCCACTAAAATTTCCATTATTTGTTGCTGGGACTTGGCGTCATGAGAAGGGCTTTCATTGACCACAAGTTTCTTCAAAAAGATGATCATTTCTTCCTGATGATCTTTTAAGAATGTTTCAATATGTCTAGCAGCAGAAATTTTCATGCCAAACTATTTTTAATTATTATCGCTGAAAATCCTTTGGGTAGGGATACTTCAATGTCTCTTTGATACTGGCAAATCTGCCTTGGGCGATATAAGCCAGAAGCGGATGATCATAAATCTGTTTTTGTTGGTCCTTGTCTGAAATAATCTTATAGTTTTTATGAACCATTGCTTTTTCTACTTTCCCGGTAATCAGGCTATAGTCATCAAATCCGTCAATAATCTTGTGCAACCTGCAATCGAGCATGACATAGGAATCTTCAATGAAAATCGAAGTATGTTCCTTGTTCATTACCGTTGGAATTTGATCGGTGATATCTTTTGAGAAATTAGTAACGGAACATCTGGGAATGGCAGCAAGCGACGATAAAAGAATCTGATCCGGTTTGACAAAACTTACCGAAAACCTCAAATCTTTTTTTATGTTGTGATAGGTTTTATGACGTGGCGTACATACAAAAACAAAAAAATCAGAAAAACCCAAAGGGGTAACCATGTGTTTCGGGGCAAGATCAAAGCCATTATCTTCTTTTGTCCCTATCACAACAAGCGGAGCGACGGTATAAAAATGTTCCCAAATGGACTCTTTGACGTCTAAAGAAATAAAGTCTTTAAAAGGTTCTTTTACTTTCATAACACAGCTTCATTTAATTCAAAACCCTATATTATAAAGTTAGTAAAAAAGACTTCTTAAAACAACCTTTTCGACCATAAATATCTGCGCGAAAATATGAACCAAAAAAAAATGCGAGCTATACCAGCTCGCATTTTTTTTCAATTTGAATTGAGAAAATCAATCTCTATTCCTGTTCCTTGTTTTCAGTATTGGTTGTTTCATCTGTTTTCACAGTTGCGTCTATAATCTCCTCACTGTTAACCGTAAGAGCAGTCTCCTCTGTTACAAGTGTTTCTTCTGCAGTTTCAGAAACCATTACCTGTTCGGTAACGTTAATGGCTTTCATATTATGTGCGGTTACTTCATCAACATCCAACGCTATGCTTGGAGCGATTACCAGGGCCACAACAGACATCAATTTTAACAAAATGTTTAATGATGGACCGGAAGTATCTTTAAAAGGATCTCCCACGGTATCTCCAACAACTGCTGCCT
>CAZQRD010000067.1:0-13697 GCA_964595535.1 uncultured Flavobacteriaceae bacterium
CAGGAATACCGCCTTTGGCAGGGTTTTTTGGCAAATTCTTTTTATATGCCGCAGCAGCAAGTAAAGGATACTATTTTTTGGTTTTTATAGCTGTAGTTAATGCAACGATTTCTCTGTATTATTATTTGTTGGTTATAAGAGCCATGTTTTTAAGAAAAAACCCCAATGCGATACCTTTCTTTCAAAGCTCGATGTTTATGAGATTAGGATTAGTTCTTGCAGTACTTGGTATTGTAATAGCAGGTGTCTATAGTCCGTTGTATAATTATATATTTTCAATTAGTAATAGTTTTTTAAATTAAGATTTTATGGGATTAGGAGGGAAACATTTATTTGGCAGCATTGAAGATCAACGGGTAACTTTTATAGAAAAAAAAATTGAAGAATCACGTAAGGATTTTTTAACTAAACTTCTAGATGCTAACGGCTTTGAAGTAATAGTGCAGGAAGAAAAAAGAAAATCAGAGGAAGAACCTCAGTTATATACAGTAGGTGTAACCGATATGACATTTAACCCAACGGTTTATATTTTTCAAAGAAGATTAAGAACCATTGACGGGAAGCATATTGTAAATCAGGATTATTGGAATCAGATCTCTGAAGATACAAAACCTCAATATTGGAAAAACTCCTAAGTTTTATATTTCAATTGATTGTTTATTCAAGGTTGCCCTTTATGTCTGTTTAGTTTTTTTCGGAATAATGGCAAAATAATCTTGCTAACCATGATTATAAAGAAACTTGCCTAAATGTTTGGCATGTTTTTTATATCCGTTTATTTATGTTTAAAATATTGTGTATTTAAGGGAGCAATAAAAACAAGTTTCATAACAAAGGATTTTATTTTTTATGTTCAACTAATATAACTAGACAATATTTTTAGAATACCACAATTATTTTATATATTAAAACACTCAAACAAAGAATATTATACCATTGATTATCAGTGGTATGTGTTTTTATGGTAGTTAATTATCTATGGAAATTTTGAACGTAAGTGCCGAGTGTTTTCCCTTAGCCAAGGTTGGTGGTTTAGCTGATGTGGTCGGAGCTTTGCCAAAATATCAGCAAAAGGAAGGGGTTGTCTCCAAGGTAATTATGCCTTTTTATGATAATGATTACTTTAAAAATCTAAATTTCAAAGTTGAATATAGCAATCATCTTAAGTTAGGAAAACTACACTATGACTTTGAGATCTTAAGCCCAGAGAAGCCACTTGAATTCCCTGTGTTTCTAGTTAGAATTCCGGGTTTATTTGATCGCCCTGAGGTATACTCCTATGAAGATGATGTGGAGCGATTTTTAGCATTTCAATTAGCCGTTTTAGACTGGATGAAAAGCTTGGATAAAAAGCCTTCCATAGTGCATGCCCATGATCATCAAACGGGTTTTATAGCCTTTTTAATGTCGCATGCTTCCGGTTACGAAGTCTTAAAGGAAATTCCAACAGTATTTACAATTCACAACGCACAATATCAGGGTCAATTTGGGTATGATAAGTTGAGATACTTTCCTGAATTTGATTTAAAAAAAATGGGCCTTATAGATTGGGACGGCGCCATCAATCCTTTGGCAACGGCTATCAAATGTTCTTGGAGAGTAACAACAGTGTCACCAGGCTATTTGGAAGAACTAAAAGTATCTGCTAAGGGTCTGGAAGAATTGATAGATCAGGAAAGTGAAAAATTTTCAGGGATCCTGAACGGAATCGACACCAGGATCTGGAATCCTGAAACAGATAAACATCTTGTAAGAAATTATTCAAATAAAGCATCAAAATAATGAAAGTACTTTTTTATACCAGAGAATTTCCACCTTATGTGTATGGTGGAGCAGGAGTCCATGTTGAATATCTGGCTGCAGAATTGGCCAAATTAATGGAGATTGATGTCAGGTGTTTTGGCGATCAAGATGAAAAGGATGGAAATTTGTCGGTTAAGGGATTTCCTTTTGACACTCCTGATTTTGATCAGGCCAATGACAAACTTAAGGCAGTTTTCAAAACCTTGAGCACCTGTATTAAAATGAATGGAGACGAGGTGGACGCAGATGTAGTTCATTGTCATACCTGGTATGCACAATTTGCAGGGATATTAGCCAAGTTATGTTACGGAATCCCCTTGGTGATTACAACTCATTCTTTGGAGCCATTAAGACCATGGAAAAGAGAACAGCTTGGCAGAGGATATGATGCTTCCTCCTGGGTTGAAAAAACAGCGATAGAAATGGCCGATGCTGTCATTGCTGTTTCTGAGGAAACTAAAGAGGATGTTCTAAAATATTTCGACGTGGATCCAGAAAAAGTAAAGGTGATCTATAACGGGATCAATCTTACTGAATACGTTGTGACTGATCAAAGTTCAACTCTTGAAAAATACGGAATTGACAAAAACAAACCCTTCGTGTTATTCGTAGGTAGAATTACAAAGCAGAAAGGGATTATTCATTTGGTAAATGCCATCAAATATATTGATCCTGAAACACAGATCGTTCTCTGTGCAGGTGCGCCGGACACGCCTGAAATTGCAAGAGAAATGGAAGAAAGTGTGAACGCAGTAAAAAAGGAGAGGGATAATGTGATCTGGATTGATATCATGCTTGAAAAAGAAGAGGTCATACAATTGTATTCCCATGCAGATGTTTTTTGCTGCCCTTCGATCTATGAGCCCTTTGGCATCATAAATATCGAAGCTATGGCCTGTGAAACAGCAGTTGTGGCAAGTGCCGTAGGTGGAATCAAGGAAGTTGTTGTTCATGGGGAAACTGGTATTTTGGTTCCTTTGGAGCAACAGAGTGAAGCTCCGTTTGAGCCTGTGGATCCCGATAAATTTTCAAGGGATCTTGCAGCAGGGGTAAATAAAATAACACAAAATAAGGAGCTTTCTAACTTGATGGCGAGAAATGGAAGAAGAAGGGTAGAAGAAACTTTTGACTGGATAGCAATAGCGGAGCAAGTTAAAGCACTTTATAAATCATTGATCTGATGCGCGATGAACTGATGGATACATCTGTTTTTATAGCTGATATGTCATCAGGGAAAAATACCAATAAAGCAGCCCTTTGCTCTAGATTTGGGTTTGACACGTCGAAACCATTGTTCTCCTTCATCGGAAGGTTAGTAAAGGAAAAAGGGGCAGATCTTTTTCCGGCTATAGTTTACAAGTCGCTGTTAAAGAAAGATGTCAGTATATTGATATTGGGTGAAGGTAAGGCCGAAATAGAAGCTGAATTAAAATCTTTGCGAATTCATTTTAAAGATGGTTTTGCTTGTGAAATAGGATTTAATGAAAGTCTTGCGCATCAAATATATGCAGGGTCAGACTTTCTGCTGATGCCATCGAGGGTTGAACCTTGCGGCTTGAATCAGATGTATGCGCTTCGCTATGGTACCATACCTGTTGTACGACGAACCGGAGGATTGAATGATACTGTAGTAGATATTGGTGACGGGGGATTTGGTATTTGTCACATACAGGCTTCCGTGAAGGATGTTTGTGATTCAATAGATCGGGCAAAGGCATTATTTAAAAAAAAATACAAATTGAATGAAATCAGAAAAAAATGCATGAGAATTAATCATTCTTGGGATAAATCAGCTCAAGAATATTTAACTTTATACAAATCTTTAATCGCATAAAATATGTTCAGTAAAAAAGTTTTAGGAATTATCCTAGGAGGAGGACAAGGTTCTCGACTATACCCATTAACAGAAAGTAGATCAAAACCCGCAGTACCGATAGCTGGTAAATATAGGTTAGTCGATATTCCTATTTCCAATTGTATCAATTCTGAGATAAAAAGAATGTATGTTTTGACCCAATTCAACTCGGCATCTTTGAATCGCCATATAAAGAATACGTACCATTTTAGCTTTTTTAGCCAGGCTTTTGTCGATGTGCTTGCCGCTGAGCAAACTCCGATGAGTGACACCTGGTTTCAGGGAACGGCAGATGCGGTAAGACAGAGCTTGCATCATTTTCTAAGGCATGATTTTGACTATGCGCTTATTCTTTCAGGAGATCAGCTGTATCAAATGGATTATAACCTGATGGTTGAGCAGCATGTGAAGAATAATGCTGAAATTTCTATTGCGACCATACCTGTAAATGCAAAGGATGCCACCTCATTTGGGATATTAAAATCAGACGAAAAGGACGAAGTTACTTCCTTTATTGAAAAACCTGAAGAAAAGTTATTGCCAGACTGGACCTCTGAGGTTAGCGATGATATGAAGTCGGAAGGCAGAAATTACCTTGCTTCGATGGGTATTTATATCTTCAACAGAGATCTGCTGGTCGAACTGATGAAAAATCCGGACACCAATGATTTCGGGAAGGAAATCATTCCTCAAGCACTTGGTAAGCATAAAATAGCAAGTTATCAATATGAAGGCTACTGGACCGATATCGGAAATATTGACTCATTCTTTGAAGCAAACCTAGGATTGACTGATGACATCCCAGCCTTTGACCTTTATGATAAAAATAAAAGAATCTATACAAGAGCCAGAATGTTACCGACGTCTAAAATATCCGGAACCACGTTAAACAGAAGCGTGATAGGAGAAGGTTGTATTGTTCATGCGGCTAAAATTGACAGATCTGTAATTGGGATCCGGTCAAGGATCGGAAATGAATCAACCATCATCAACACCTATATGATGGGTAATGATTCATATGAAACCCTTGAGGAGATCGATAAGAATAATACAAAGATTTTAATGGGTATTGGTGAACGTTGCTTTATAAAGAACACGATTATAGACAAGAATTGTCGTATTGGTGACGACGTCAGAATTAATGGCGGGGATCATTTAAAAGACGAGGAAAAAGAACTGTACTGTGTAAGGGATGGCATTGTCGTCATCAAAAAAGGCGTGACTATTCCTAAGGGATACGTAATTTAGGACTTAATTTTTTAAGTATGCAAAAGCAACAAAGAGTGGTTGTTGATCGAGTTTCTCCTCAGATCAATGGGGGAGCATTCTCCATAAAAAGAGTTGTTGGCCAGGTGGTAAAGGTTTCGGCTGATATTTTAGCCGACGGACACGATGTGATAGCTGCATCAGTGCTATACAAGCATCAGAATGAAAAGAATTGGCAGGAGTCAAGAATGATGGCCGGCCATAATGATGAATGGTATGGGAAATTTAAAGTAGAAAAACAAGGCACTTATGCCTATAAGATCGAAGGCTGGGTTGACTATGCATTGAACTGGAGATACGGCATCGGTCGGAAGATTTCAGATGGGCAGCATGTTAGTTCAGAATTAGCGGAAGGTATTGTTTACCTTGAGGCAATTATAAAAAAGGCAAGCATTTCTGAAAAAGCCTATTTAAAAAAGACAGTGACTCTGTTCAAAAGTGAAGCTTCTTATGAAAAAGCTGTAACAACAGCTGTATCTGATAAACTCAAGTTAGTTTTTGAAAAATATCCTGAGAAGTTTCTTGCTAATTTTTCGGAAGAATTAAGCGTTTACGTTGATAGAACAAAAGCCTTATTTAGCACCTGGTACGAATTTTTTCCAAGGTCTTCATCTCAGCAGCCAAATAAGCACGGAACTTTTAAAGAATGTATTCCACTGTTACCCAGAGTGGCTGAAATGGGTTTTGACACTCTTTATTTTCCACCGGTTCACCCCATTGGAGAAGTCAACAGAAAGGGTAAGAACAATAACACAGAAACTGTTGAAGGAGATGTGGGGTCCTGTTGGGGTATTGGTTCAATGTTAGGAGGTCATAAAGACATTCATCCTGATTTAGGATCTCTGGATGATTTTAAAGAATTGATTGGCAAGGCTAAAGAGCTTGACATTGAGATTGCAATGGATTATGCCTTGCAGGCGGCTCCAGATCATCCCTGGGTAAAAGAACATCCCTCTTGGTTCAAATGGAGACCTGACGGAACAGTTCAATATGCTGAAAACCCACCTAAAAAATATCAGGACATCCTACCTATCTATTTTGAATCAGAAGATTATAAGGGCCTTTGGCAGGAATGTCTCGATATTCTGTTTTTTTGGATAGATTGTGGTATTAAAATCTTCAGGGTAGATAACCCTCATACCAAACCTTTTTATTTTTGGAATTGGATCGTAGATGAAGTGAGGAAAAAGGATTCGGATATTATTTTTCTTGCTGAGGCATTTACCCGACCCAAAGTAATGCAACAATTGGCTAAACAAGGTTATTCTCAGTCGTACACTTATTTTACTTGGCGCGATAACAAGCACGAATTGATAGGCTATGTGGAGGAATTGACCAAGACCGAACAAGCGGAATACATGCGGCCCAATTTCTGGCCCAACACCCCTGATATAAATCCTTTTCATTTACAGGGAGCTAATGAGTCAAAGCATATCCAGCGATATGTTCTGGCAGCAACTCTGAGCTCAAACACAGGTATTTACGGTCCTGTATTTGAGCAAATGATCAGCGCTTCACTTCCAGGAAAGGAGGAGTATTTGAATTCAGAGAAGTTTCAAATACAACATTATGACTGGACCCTAGATAATTGGCTCATCAAACTTATTTCCGGAATAAATAATGCGAGAAAGGAGCATAAGGCCTTACAACAAACCAATAATATCAAATTCTGCCATATTGATAATGACCAATTAATAGCATTTTATAAATGGAATGATGATAAGACAAGTGAAGTATTTGTGGTGATCAGTCTTGATCATCATCATGCCCAAAGAGGCACGGTACAATTACCTGTTTATGACATGGGTATAGGACCCGACGATCAGTTGAAGATGAGAGATATTCTACCGGATATAGAGTATACATGGAACGGGGAATGGAATTTTGTCGAACTGCACCCAAACATGCCTTTCCATATTTTTGAAGTAATTAAATAGCTTATGCCTGAAAGGACCATCAAAACCAAACTACAGCCTACCTTTGAATTTGAGGGAGTATGGGAAGATTTGCTTGATAATAAAGATTTTATCCGGGTATTTTTGTCTGATGTACTGGAGGATTATATTATCAAACAAAGATGGTATGGTGGTAAGGCCAGTAAGCTCAAGTATATAGAGCTCAGTGAATATTTCAGAATTCAGCAACATGGTGAAGTGTATTTTGGGCTGCTACTGGAGATCGATTTTGTCGAAGCCTTTTTCCATCATTATTTTTTGCCTATTGCTTTTGTCACAGATCTTAATTTTGCAAAAAGCGACCGTATTTTACCCATTAAAATTCAAGGACAAGAGGGCTATATTATAGATGCAATCAATCTGGAAGCTTTTAGAAAACTTGTATTTGAGAGGATTTTAGCAGCTGCTCCTTTTGACCGAACCAAAGTACAGTATCACAGGAGTGAGTCATTTAAAGACGTAGTATATGAATCTTCAAGATTTATGGGGCTCGAACAGAGCAATACATCTATAATTTACAACGAGCAATTTGTTTTGAAGTTCTTCAGGAGAATTTTTGCGGATAAGAATCCTGATTATGAAATGAGCAGATTTCTTTCCGAAATAAAGGATTTTAAAAACACACCTGCTTATCAGGGCAGTATAAATATTACCGATTCTGATGAGGTGAATGTAACCATAGCCCTGATGCAGAAATTAGTACCTAATGACGGAGATGCCTGGGATTATATGCTCAAGGAACTTCACGGTGTTTTTTTAAACCTCAGTAAAAAGAACATTGCTATTAATTCACTGCCGGCGGTTGATAGGTTCGAGAGACTTCAGATCAATGAAGTAAAACCTGAGATCATTGACTGGGTAGGGCTTAATTTATTGTTAAAGATCAAGCAGTTGGCAATCAGAACAGCAGAGATGCACGTTGTGCTCGGCTCTGAATTTGAGGATACGGCTTTTACTCCGAATCATTTTAATGGTGATTACGAGGTATGGCTTAAAAACAGATTATTATATCAGTTTCAGAACAGACTGAATACCATTGAGAATCGTATGCATAAACTCGAAGGGATGGCACTCGATCTTGCCAAGGAGTTTTTAAAAAATAAGAATCAGATCAGAAAGCGCATTACCAATTTTGACTGGACCAAACTTAAGGGCGAACGAATCAGAGTGCACGGGGATTATCATTTGGGTCAGATACTGGTAACTAATGACGATTTTTACATTCTTGATTTCGAAGGAGAACCGGAAAGTACAATTCGCGACAGAAAGGTGAAACAACCTCCGTTGAAGGATGTTGCAGGGCTTTTCAGGTCGTTCCATTACGCTATATATGCAACTGTTTTCAATAACCCTGAATCGTACAACAGGTCACAGGAAGAGCTTTTTAAAGCAGCTGAGATTTTATACAGTTATTTGACCAGTGTTTTTCTGGGCACATATATTGAGGAAATACAAAATGCCAATTTGAACATTGGCTATAACCAAGAGCGCATTTTTATTCTTAAATACTGTTTGCTTGAAAAGGCAGTATATGAAATTGGATATGAATTGAATTCAAGACCAAAATGGGCGCTGATTCCTTTAAAGGGAATTTCTAATATAATAAATCATTAATCACATGGCAGAAGTAATCAATTATAGTCTTTTTACCGATTTTGACATCGAACTATTCAAATCTGGAAAGCATTTCCGACTCTATGAAAAATTCGGTTCCCATCCGGTTACGGTTGATGGGGTTGAAGGAACTTATTTTTCTGTATGGGCACCATCGGCTGCATCAGTTTCTGTGATAGGAGACTTTAATTTCTGGAATGAAAAACAACATCGCTTGAATGTTCGATGGGACGCATCTGGCATTTGGGAGGGTTTTGTTCCTGACGCAAAGGAAGGAATGCGCTATAAGTACAAGATCAAATCAAACAACAATATCATCACTGAAAAGTCTGATCCTTATTGCTATTCGTATGAAAAACCACCCAACACGGCATCTATTATATCAAATATTGAAGGCTATAAGTGGAAGGATAAGGAATGGATGGGATACAGAAAGGAAAAAAATGGTCTGGATAAACCCTATGCAGTATATGAGATTCACCTCGGTTCCTGGATGCGAAACAAAGATGATAACAGCTTTTTGAGTTATGATCAACTGGCAGACAAATTGGTTGATTATTTAAAGAAAATGAATTTTACACACGTAGAATTTATGCCTGTTATGGAATATCCTTTTGATCCTTCATGGGGCTACCAATTAATTGGTTATTTTGCGCCTACTTCAAGATTTGGATCAGCCAAGGGTTTTATGAAATTATGTGATCGATTGCATCAAAATGACATCGGGGTTATTCTTGACTGGGTTCCTTCACATTTTCCATCAGATGATCATGGTCTGGGCTTTTTTGACGGAAGTCATTTATACGAGCATCCTGACCCACGAAGAGGTTATCACCAGGATTGGAAAAGTTTGATATTCAATTATGGAAGAAATGAGGTAAAATCATTTTTGATCAGCAATGCATTTTACTGGTTCGATAAGTACCATATTGATGGATTAAGAGTGGATGCGGTTGCTTCGATGCTTTATCTTGATTATTCTCGTGAAGACGGTGAATGGGAACCCAATATCTATGGTGGAAGAGAAAATTTAGAAGCGGTCGAATTTCTTAAGGAATTTAATCATGAAGTATATGCCAATTTTGATGGCATACAGACAATAGCGGAAGAGTCAACGGCCTATACCGGAGTAACAAACGACGTGGCTTTCGGAGGACTGGGCTTTGGGATGAAATGGATGATGGGTTGGATGCATGATACGTTGGAGTATTTTTCTATGGACCCTATTCACAGAAAGCACCATCAAAATGAGATTACCTTTAGTCTTGCCTATGCATTTTCAGAAAAATTCATGTTGCCCTTGTCACATGATGAGGTGGTATATGGTAAGAAGTCACTTATAGGTAAAATGCCTGGCGACGAATGGCAGCGTTTCGCCAATTTAAGATTGTTATATGCCTATATGTACACACATCCTGGTACAAAACTTATGTTTCAGGGAGGTGAAATTGGCCAGTCGGAAGAATGGAATTTCTCTCAGAGTTTAGACTGGCATTTGCTGGAATTTAAACCTCATAAAGGTCTTCAAACCTTTGTAAAAGACCTTAATACATTTTATAAAAATAAGCCTGCCCTTTACGAAAAGGCCTTTAGTACAGAAGGTTTTGAATGGATCAATTATGGAGACAATGAGAATTCTGTGGTCTCATATATTAGAAAGGGCCATGAAGAAAAGAATGATATAGTAGTGGTTTGTAATTTTACTTCTGTTGTGAGAAAAGATTATCAGATTGGGCTTCCCCGTAAAGGAAAGCTAAAACAGGTTCTTAACAGTGATTTTAAAAAGTACTTCGGAAGTGGAATTAGTAATTCTAAGGAGATTAGCATAAAAAAGAAGGCAACAGATGGCAGGCCTTTTTCGGCAGCAATTACCCTTCCGCCTTTGAGTTTAGTCGCCTTTGAGATAATTTAGCGTACATTTTACGTTTTATATAATAATACCTCCTTATATTTTGATTCTTCATAAAAATAAGGAGGTATTTTTAATAGATCCTTACGGGTTGAAGTTGCTAATTTTATTAGGTTTGTAAGCTATGAAATATACCGCCTGTCGGGTATATAAATTGACGAACTATGATATTAAATACGGAGCTGGAAAACAAAGGGAATTTATTTCCTTCTAAAATAATTTCTTACAAAAAAGACGTAGATACTTTTTACTTTACCAGCGAGAACTATGTCGTACTTCAGGTTACAGTAAGACGAGACAGTGTGTTGCGATTCAGGTACAGCACCAAAACGATTTTTGACAAGGATTTTTCTTATGCGATTACAAAATATGCCAGTGTGGGATATAATCATTTGGAATTAGAGGAGGATAAAACGCATTATATTATCACAACTTCCAAACTGATCTGCAAGATTGCCAAAGATGATATGCGTAAGTCCATCTATGATGCTAATGACGGGAAGCTCATTTGTGAAGATGAAATTGGATTTCACTGGGAAGAGAGTTATGAGTTTGGAGGTGACATTGTTAAAATGTCAAAAGTGTCTCAAGACAGCGAAGCTTATTATGGATTGGGAGATAAACCTGTGCATATCAATTTAAAAGGAAAGCGCTTTGAGAATTGGGTAACAGATTCTTATGGCTATGGCAGGGAAACGGATCCTATTTATAAATCCATTCCGTTTTATATAGGCCTGCATCATTCTAAAGCCTATGGGATATTTTTTGACAATACTTTCAGATCGTTCTTTGATTTTTGTGCCGAACGAAGAAATATAACAAGTTACTGGGCCACGGGAGGTGAAATGAACTATTATTTCATTTATGGCCCTGATATGACAGATGTGGTCGCTTCATATACTGATCTTACCGGAAAACCACATCAATTGCCACCTTTGTGGTCATTGGGTTACCATCAGTGTAAATGGAGTTATTATCCGGAGTCAAAGGTTAAGGCCATCACAAAGAAATTTAGGAAATTAAAGATTCCTTGTGATGCCATTTATCTTGACATCGATTATATGGATGGCTTTAGATGTTTTACCTGGAATAAGGAACATTTTCCGGATCCCAAAAGAATGGTGAAGGAGTTGGAAGATGATGGATTTAAAACGATCGCGATCATCGACCCGGGTATCAAGATTGATATGGACTATAACATCTTCAGAGAAGCCCTGGAAAAGGATTATTTCTGTAAAAGAGCAGATGGTCCGTATATGAAAGGTAAGGTATGGCCGGGAGAATGCTTTTTTCCAGACTTTACTGATCCCAAGGTTCGAGAATGGTGGTCAGGTTTATACAAGGAACTGATCGAAGATATTGGTGTAAAAGGCGTTTGGAACGATATGAATGAACCGGCTGTTATGGATGTCCCTGGAAAAACCTTTCCGGATGATGTAAGACATAACTATGAAGGCATCAGATGTAGTCACAGAAAAGCTCATAATATTTATGGGATGCAGATGGCGAGAGCTACGTATCAGGGCTTGAAGAAGTTCTCTTACCCAAAGCGACCCTTTGTAATAACAAGGGCTGCCTATTCGGGTACTCAACGTTATACTTCTACCTGGACCGGCGATAATGTTGCCACCTGGGATCATTTGAATATAGCTAATATTCAGGCACAGCGTTTGAGTATGTCAGGTTTCTCTTTTGTAGGATCTGATATTGGTGGTTTTACGGAACAACCAAATGGAGAACTCTATGCCCGATGGATCCAATTAGGGATGTTTCATCCCTTCTTTAGAACCCATTCTTCAGGAGACCATGGAGACCAGGAGCCCTGGACCTTTGGAGCTAATATCACTGATATTGTTAGAAAATTTATCGAGATCAGGTATCAGTTATTACCTTATTTATACACGGCTTTTTGGAGATATGCCGAAGAGGGAATTCCTATTTTGAAGTCATTAGTTTTATTCGATCAGGAAGATCCACATACACATTACAGAAATGATGAATTCGTCTTTGGAGAAAAAATACTGGCTTGCCCGATTGCAGAACCTAATGCTAAAGGAAGAAGGATGTTTATCCCCAAAGGTGAATGGTTTAACTTCTGGGATGATACATTAATAGAAGGAGGAGAGGAAGTTTGGGTGGATGCCGACCTTGATTCCATGCCGATCTTTGTGAAAGCAGGAGCAATCATTCCGAAGTATCCGATTCAGCAATATGTGGGTGAAAAAAAGATAGAGGAACTAGGTCTAGATGTTTATTTTAAGAACGGAAAAGAAACATCTCAGGTTTATGAGGACGCTCATGACGGATACGATTATAAAAAGGGAAGATTTAGTTTACGTGATTTAAAGCTGATCGGTAAAAAGAAATCACTCACCATTCAACAGTTTAAGTCGGGAAAATATATCACGCCTTATGACACTTTTAAAATAAACTTAAAAGGATTGCCTTTTAAAATCACAAAAATTGAAATAGATCATGAAGCACTTGATCTTAGGAAAATAAAGATCAACGGAGATAATTCTTTTGTGGTTACTAAAGAATTTAACAGACTCCATATTACAGGAAAATAGGTTTATTATCCTTGTGTCCTTGAGGGTTTGATTTAAGTGAGCCCCTTACTTAAGTGAGCCCTTTACTTAAGTAAGGGGCTCACTAATGTCTCGAGTTATGAAAAGTAAACTAAATTTTTTAGATACTTTACTTTAACCAAGTCACTCTCTTTTAATGGTTACAGCGAATTTACGCTTCTTCAACTTTATCTTTCTTTTCGATCATGGCATTGCCAATAAGGAATAAACCTCCGAATAAAAAGATCATTGATGGATAGGCCACTTCTTCATCTAAAACCGTATAGGTTTCTAATATAGAGGCAATCAAAATGCCTACACCAATACCGACGGCTAACATCCCAAATTTTAGGGTAAGATTTGACCGATAGTTCTTTTTAGATGCGAAAAGAGAGGCATCTGCTCCTTTTTCAATTAATGATAAACGTTCTTTGTTTCTTGTGTTTAGAAATACATATACGATTCCAAACAATGATGAAAATACTATTAACGGGACTAAGATTGCTTCCATGATATAAATTATTTAGTTAAACATTTTTACTTTCTTAATAAGACAACAACATTAATATATAGGTTACATATTTTTTAAAATTAATTTTTTGGACTAACTTGTAACCTTAAGTTCCAATAGAATGTCTTATAGTATAGATGGATAAAAATTCAGATGGATAAGAATTCAGATCAAATATATATTGACAAGGTCTTGCAAGGAGATACTAACGCCTTTG
>CAZQRD010000068.1:0-13653 GCA_964595535.1 uncultured Flavobacteriaceae bacterium
AATTCGGGATATCAAAAAGTTTAAAATTATGAGCCTACTAAATTCGAAAACATTTATTACAGATAATTTTCTGCTACATTCAAAGGAGGCCGAAATTTTATACCACCAGTATGCAAAAGACATGCCTATAATTGATTATCACAATCATTTATCGTCCAAAAAAATTGCCGAGAATAAACCCATTAAAAATATTACGGATGTTTGGCTTAATGGTGATCATTATAAATGGAGAGCGATGCGGTCCAATGGCATTGATGAACAATTTATAACGGGGGCTACGCCACTTTTAGACAGGTTTTTAAAATGGGCAGAAACGGTTCCTTCTACTTTGCGCAACCCTTTGTTTCATTGGACACATTTGGAACTTAAAAGATACTTTGATATTGATGCTGTTTTACAGCCAGGCAATGCAAAAGAGATCTACAAAAAGGCCAACTCATTATTAGCCGATAAAACCCCTGCAGATCTTTTAAAAGATATGAACGTAGAGGTAGTTTGCACCACTGATGATCCCATTGATACTCTTCAATACCATCAGCAAATAGCGAAGCAAAACATTTTCACAAAAGTATATCCAACTTTCAGACCAGATGCTTTACTTTTAATTGAAGACAATACGTTTCAAAACTACCTAAAAAAAATGGAGACATGTGTTGGGTTTTCTATTGAAAATTTAGATGATTTGTTAGCTGCTATTCAAAGTAGAATTGACTTTTTTGACCAGCATGGTTGTCGTCTATCAGATTATGGTATGGAGCAAATTTTTGCCTTTGATTTTACAGAAGAAGAAGCTGATATCATATTAAAAAAACGTTTAACTGATCAAAATATCACAAAAGATGAAGCTAGTGTATACGCTTCATGTATACTGTATAAATTGTGCAAAATGTATCACGATAAAGGCTGGGTGCAACAATTTCATTTAGGAGCCTTACGAAACAATAATAGTCGCTTATTAAGGCAATTAGGAACTGATTCTGGTTGCGATTCGATTGGAGATATTAGTCAGGGAGCAGCTATGTCAAAATTTTTTAACAGGCTGGATACCGAAGGATGTCTGAGTAAAACCATTACCTATAATTTAAATCCTTCTCAGAATGAAGTCTTTGCGACTATGATGGGTAATTATAGCGAAGGTGGAATACCCGGGAAAATGCAATGGGGTTCTGCCTGGTGGTTTTTGGACCAAAAGGATGGCATGGAAAAACAATTAGGAGTTTTATCAAATGTAGGATTGCTGAGTAGGTTTGTCGGTATGTTGACAGACAGTCGCAGTTTTTTGTCGTTTCCAAGGCATGAGTATTTTAGAAGGATCTTATGCAATTTGATGGCTGACGACATAAAAAAAGGGCTCGTTCCTAATGACATCCCTTTTATTGGGAAAATGATACAAGATATTTGTTACAATAATGCCGCTGCGTATTTTGATTTTAAATAAAACATGAGGTATAAATTCATCACCATAGTATGTTTGATTTTTGTATTGGTTTCCTGCAAAAAGGAATCAAATACAAAAGTATTGTATTTGGCACATAATTTACCCCAAACCCATCCTGTTCACAAAGGTATTTTGGAATTTCAAAAGGCTCTGGAATATAAATCTAAGGGATCTTTAAAAGTTAAAATTTTTCCTGATGGTCAATTGGGTTCAGAAAGAGAGGTTTTAGAATTATTGCAAATTGGAAGTGTGGCAGCTACAAAGGTGAGTGCGGCAACCTTATCTAACTTTGTGCCTGAATATAACATATTGGGAATTCCCTATTTATTTAAAAGTAATAAACATAAGTTCGAAGTTTTAGAAGGGCCCATTGGGAAATCCATTTTGGAAAAAGGAAGTAAGTTTTGGCTACGCGGCCTTTGCTATTATGATGCGGGAAACAGAAGTTTTTATACCAGTGAAAAGGCCATAAGAACACCTGATGATTTAAAAGGGCTTAAAATCAGAGTCATGAACAATCAAATGGCCATTAACATGGTAAACTCTATGGGCGGTTCGGCTACACCCTTATCCTATGGTGAATTATACACCGCTATTCAACAAGGTGTTGTAGATGGGGCAGAAAACAACCCGCCTTCTTTTGTGTCTTCAAATCATTATGAAATTAGCAAGTATTACACTTTAGATCAACATTCTTCCGTTCCGGATGTTCTTTTAATGGGAACCAAATATTGGGATAAATTATCTGAGGAGGAAAAAATTTGGGTACAAGATGCGGCAGATGTTTCTGCCCAAGCTCAAAAGAAATTTTGGAATGATTCTGTTGATGAATCAATGAGAATTGCAAAAGAGGCTGGAGTGGAAATTATTATTCCAGACAAGTCTTTATTCGCTGAAAAATCAAAATCTGTAGTTGAAGAATTTATGCAAAAATATCCAGAAATGGCTCCTATGATTAGCCAGATTAAAAATCAATAAGTATGAATAGATCTGAACTTGTTTTTAACAAAGTAAATAGAATTCTAGAATTGTTTTTGATAACAATTTTTGCGCTTTTGGTATTGGATGTTTTGTTTCAAGTATTTTCAAGATACATTTTAGGCACCTCATTTACCTGGACAGAAGAGTTTGCTCGATTTTCACTGATTTGGATGACCATCGTAGGTGCCGCTTATCTCAATGCAAAAAAAGAACATTTGTCGATGGACTTTTTATATCAAAAGTTCTCCTTAAGCAATAAAATAAAAGCATCGATACTTATTGAGGTGTTTATTTTTCTTTTTGCGCTGCTTGTTATGGTAATAGGTGGATTCAATTTGGTCTATACAACCTTGCATTTAGAACAACTTTCAGGAACCCTGCGAATACCTTTAGGCTATGTTTACGCAATTATGCCCTTTAGCGGATTGCTAATCATGTGCTTTTCGATTTACCATATTTCAACTATTCGTTCGAACAAAATCAATAATTGATTATGAGTATCGAAGTTTTAAGTATCATCGTTCTGTTTGTTTGCTTCTTTGCGCTTTTGTTGCTGAAGGTTCCTGTTGCTTATAGTATTGGAATTGCTACAACTTTAAGCTTGTTGATGAATATTGACAGAATGCCCGGCTTAACAACTATCGCTCAACGAATGACAACGGGAATTGATAGTTTCGCTTTACTTGCGATACCGTTCTTTATATTGGCAGGTGAGATTATGAAACGGGGAGGTATTGCCAATCGGCTGATCAATTTTGCAAAATCGTTGGTCGCAAGTCTTCCTGGCGGCTTGGCTTATGTAAACGTACTGGCATCAATGCTTTTTGGCGCTATTTCGGGTTCTGCCCTTGCAGCTGCGTCTGCAATTGGTTCTATTATGACAGATCGAATGGAGGAAGAAGGATACCCGAGAACATTTAGTGCCTCTGTAAATATTACTTCGTCAACAACAGGCTTACTAATTCCTCCAAGTAACATTCTCATTGTATATGCCTTGGCAAGTGGCGGAACAGCCTCTGTAGCAGCCTTATTTATTGCTGGCTATTTACCAGGGATATTGCTAGGATTTGCCATTATGGGATATATCGCTTTCATTGCCATTAGCAGAGGATATACCAAAGGAAAACGAGCTACTTTATTTGAAGTATGGACTTTTTTTAGAAAAGCTTTTTTTAGTTTATTATTACTAGTCATCGTAGTTGGAGGTATTGTAGCAGGAATTTTTACAGCTACTGAAGCCTCAGTAATTGCCGTGTTATACGCAGCTGTTTTGTCTTTGATTTATGGCGATATGAAAACAAAAGATTTTCCCGAGGTATTATTATCAAGTGCAAAAACAACTGCTGTGGTGATGTTTTTAATTTGCACGTCTATGGCCATGTCTTGGTTGTTTTCTTTTGAAGGAATTCCAGAAATGATCAGTACATTTTTACTGGACCAGTTAAATAATAAGTTTGCCATCTTTTTAGCGATAAATATTATTTTACTCATAGTAGGAACCTTCATGGATATGACTCCTGCCGTTTTAATATTCACGCCGATTTTTTTACCTGTGGTTACCACCTTAGGCATGGATCCGGTTCACTTCGGAATTGTAATCGTGTTGAACCTATGTATAGGAATCTGTACACCGCCCGTTGGAACCTTACTCTTTGTAGGAAGCGGCGTTGCTAAAGTTTCGGTAACTCAAGTAATAAAGCCTTTGTTGCCATTTCTGGCAATAATGGTAATTGTTTTAATGCTGATTAGTTATATTCCAGAAATATCAATGTTTTTACCAGGATTATTTAATCTATAAAAAGTACAAAAAATGAGTAAAGTAGTAACATTTGGAGAGATTATGCTAAGATTGGCACCTCCTGGTTTTTTAAGATTTTCACAAGCCAATCAATTTGATGTCATCTATGGTGGTGGAGAATCTAATGTAGCCGTTTCCTTGGCTAATTATGGAGTTTCTGTGGATTTTGTAACGCGCTTACCAAAAAATGATATTGGAGAATGTGCCATGATGGAAATGCGAAAACGCGGTGTTGGCGTAGACAAAATAATATACGGTGGTGATCGCCTTGGGATTTATTTTTTAGAAACTGGAGCAGTGTCAAGAGGCTCTAAAGTAGTGTATGACAGAGCTCATTCTGCCATAGCCGAAATTAAATCAGGCATGATTAATTGGGAAGAGGTTTTTGAAGGAGTCGAATGGTTTCACTGGACCGGTATTACCCCAGCCATTTCACAAGGTGCAGCAGATGTCTGTCTGGAAGCCGTTAAAACTGCAAGTGATTTAGGCATAACGATTTCTACAGATTTGAATTACCGTGCAAAATTGTGGAATTATGGAGGCAATCGTGAGGCAATAATGACAGAATTAACTTCTTATTGTGACATTATTCTGGGCAATGAAGAAGATGCTGAAAAACATTTTGGTATCAAACCTGAAGGTTTGGATATTACCACGCAGGGGCATGATGTAAAAGCGGAAGCATTCTTGTCTGTTTGCCAACAAATGATGGAGAAGTTTCCAAAAGCTAAAAAAGTAATTACAACTTTAAGAGGTTCCATATCAGCTTCACATAATACATGGGCCGGTGTTTTATACGACGGAAAAAAAATGTATAAAACACGTCAATATCAAATTACAGATATTGTTGACAGAGTTGGAGGAGGCGATTCATTTATGGGAGGTTTGATCTATGGTCTTTTGCAGTATCCTGAAGATGATCAAAATGCTTTGGATTTTGCGGTAGCAGCTTCTTGTTTAAAACACACAATTAAAGGAGATGCAAACCTGGTAACCGTAGCCGAAGTGGAAAAATTAATGGGAGGCGATGCTTCAGGACGCGTTGCGAGATAAAATAAAGAATATTAGACAATTTTGAGTTATCGTTTAAATGCCATAAGGCGTCTCATAGGCCTAACGGCTTTTTAATTAATAAAAAAATAAAAAAAATGGCACAATACACTAGATTGGAAGTAGCACAGATGATGAAGGAAACAGGATTGGTTCCATTATTCTTCAACAATGATATAGACATCAGTAAACAAGTTCTTAAAGCCTGTTATGATGGCGGGGCTCGCTTGCTAGAGTTCACAGCTCGTGGCGATTTCGCACATGAAGTTTTCGGCGAACTAACCAAATATGCCCTTAAAGAACTGCCTGGAATGATTATGGGAGTGGGTTCTGTAACAGATGCAGCGGCAGCATCCTTGTATATGGCCTTGGGTGCAAATTTTATAGTAACACCTGTTTTAAGAGAAGACATTGCCATTGTTTGCAACAGGCGGAAGGTATTATGGTCACCCGGATGCGGCACTTTAACAGAAATTACAAGAGCAGAAGAATTGGGTTGTGAACTAGTGAAACTGTTTCCTGGTGATATTTACGGACCCAAATTTGTTAAAGGAATTAAAGGCCCTCAACCCTGGACAAGTATTATGCCTACGGGAGGGGTGTCTCCTACCCTAGAAAATTTAACAAGATGGTTTGATGCCGGGGTAACCTGTGTTGGTATGGGATCACAATTGATTTCCAAAGAGATTCTTGCCAATAAAGATTATGCAAAGCTGGAGCAAGATGTAAAATCGGCACTGGCACTTATTAAAAAAATCAGAAAGTGAGGTTCGTAATACATATCAAATAATTATAAAATGAAATTACCTAAAAATATAATTCCCTCATTGCTCTCATTAGTAGTCCTGATTTTTTTTACTACTTGTACCGAAGAGAAGAAAGATGATACCCCATGGGTGAAATTGTTTGATGAAACTACATTAAATGGATGGTCTGTTACTGGTGGTAATGCAACGTACAACATTGCGGATGGAGCCATTGTTGGAACCTCAGCCCTAAACACAGTAAATACATTTTTGAGATCAGATAAAATGTATGGAGATTTTATATTAGAATTGGAATATAAAGTAGATCCAAAATTAAATTCAGGAATTCAAATTAGAAGTAACAGTATTCCTTCTTATCGAAATGGTGTTGTTCATGGATACCAAATTGAAATAGATCCTTCTGATCGAGCTTGGAGTGCAGGTATTTACGAAGAACAGGGAAGAGGCTGGCTCTATGATCTCACAGATGATAAGAATGCACAAATGGCCTTTAAGCAGGACCAATGGAATCACTGCCGTATAGAAGCCTTGGGAGATACTTTAAAAACATGGATTAATGGCGTGCCGGCAGCGCATTTAATTGATGACAGAACCGCTTTTGGTTTTATAGGTTTGCAAGTACACAGTATCAAAAAAAAGGAAGAGGAAGGAATACAGGTGCGATGGAAAAATTTAAAGATCATTACAGAAAATCTTGAAAAATATATAAAAGTGAGTCCATTGGAGCCGGTCATAACTAAAAACCGCTTGACCAGTAAAGAAAAAGAAGAAGGGTGGAAAATGTTATGGGACGGTGAAACCACTGATGGATGGAGAGGTGCTAAATCGGATGTTTTTCCTAAGGAAGGCTGGCTCATTGAGAATGGAGAACTTTCTGTGGTAACATCCGGAGGAGCTCAATCAATAGCAGGTGGCGATATTGTTACAACGGAGCTGTATGCCGATTTTGAACTTCAGGTAGATTTTAAGATCACAGAAGGTGCCAACAGTGGTATTAAATATTATGTGGATACTGATCTCAACAAAGGTTCTGGTTCGGCTATTGGTTTGGAATATCAAATTCTGGATGATGAAAGACATCCTGACGCCAAACTAGGCAATCACAATGGAAGTCGAACCATGGGTTCTCTATATGATCTGATCCAGGCTGACACGCTTAAAATGGTTCATCCTATAGGAGAATGGAATCATGCCAAAATAATATCAAAAAACAATCAGGTAGAACACTGGCTGAATGGAATTAAGATACTGGAATACGAAATAAAAAGTGAGGACTACAGAAAACTGGTAAAGGAGAGTAAATATGTTGACTGGCCCAATTTTGGGGAAGCTGAAAAAGGGAATATATTGTTACAGGAACATGGCTCCAACGTGTCTTTTAAAGATATAAAGATAAGGTCATTGGAAAACAAACAAGATTAAACAATGAAAAACGATAGAAGAAAATTCATCAAAAAAGCGGCTACAGGAGTAGCAGGAATCGCCTTGTCAAACCATTTAAGCGCCATGTCTGCGGCAAGTTATACTAATATCATCGGTTCTAATGATCGTATCAATGTGGCTATCCAAGGATTGGGGAGACGTTATCCGGGATTTATAGATCCGATTGCAGATAAAAAAAATAACGTCCGCCTCCTATATCTATGCGATGTTCTTAAGAGTCAAAGGGAAAAGGCGAGCGTCAAATTTGCTGAGCGAATCAAGAATAAACCACTTTTGGAAAATGACATACGCAAGGTCTTGGAAGACAAGGAAGTTGATGCCGTATTCATGGCCACCCCAGACCACTGGCATACGCCAGGCGCCATCATGGCCATGCAAGCCGATAAACATGTGTATTTAGAAAAGCCCTGTTCGCATAATATGCACGAAAATGAATTGGTAGTCGCAGCTCAGGAGAAATTCAATAAAGTAGTTCAAATGGGGAATCAGCAAAGATCCTCCCTCCAAACAGCTCAAATTGTTAATGATATTCATAAAGGTCTCATTGGAAAAACATACAAGGCCACCGCTTTTTATATCAATTCAAGAGGTGAAGTGCCCGTTCAAACAAATGCCGCTCTCCCGGAAGGATTGGATTGGGATCTTTTTCAAGGGCCTTCTCCAAGAAAAACCTATACCCACAACACCTGGGATTATAACTGGCATTGGTATGGCTGGGATTTTGGTACCGCCGAAATGGGCAACAACGCAACCCATGAATTAGATGTTGCACGATGGGCTTTGGGCGTTGAATTACCAGAACATGTTAATGTAAGATCAGGAAAGAACCAATATTTAAATGATGGCTGGGAAATGTATGATTCTATGGAAGCTCTTTTTACCTTTTCTGATGGTCAGGTAATTGAATGGGATGGTCAAAGTAGAAATGGATACAATAAATATGGAAAAGGAAGAGGGACCATTATTTACGGTTCAGAAGGTTCTGTCTTTGTTGACCGTGACGGCTATGAAATATTTGATCTTAAAGGAACGTCTATACGAAGCAGTCAATCCCGTGGTTCAGAAGCCGGGCTTGCCTTAGGTGGTGGAGGTGATTTAACGACCAGACATGCCCTTAATTTTTTCGAAACCATTCGTGGGAAAGAAACTTTGGCTTCTCCCATACAACAAGGTGCCACAAGTCAGGCCATGACTCATTATGCGAATATCGCTTCAAGGATTGGTAAATCTTTAGAAGTTGACGCTGTAACCGGCCGTATATTTGATCGGGAAGCTATGAAATTATGGTCACGAACCTATGAGCCAGGTTGGGAACCTAAATTGTAATCAAAGATGTGAGTAATCTTTATGCGCAAGTAAAAAAACCTCTGAACATCAATCTAAAATGGCCATAACAAAAAGATCGGGAAACTTGTTTGCAGTTAAGGGGTCTCTATTTTCATAGACAACCACTTTTCCAAAGTGGTTGTAAACCTTTCTTTTTCTGAGTCATTCATTTCCTTGATTCGAGCATTTGCATGATGTTTACCATTCAGAAAAAACCATTCAGAGTCAACTTTTTCGTTCTCCGGAACAGCACTTGCCGTCCAGGTATCAATAGCACCGTAAATGTAAATCATCTTATTAGCGTCCTTTTCCAGCCATTCATTTACATCCTTTAAAAGTTGTCCATCAAAGTTGACTTTCATTTTATTTGGCGAAAAAGTTGCCTGGGGATTCTCATCATTAGGGAGTGCAACCAAATAGCCTTCAAAATCTTTGGTTTCATATCCGTAGTAACCCATTTCGGCAGCAGACTGATAATAATGTGAGGCATAAGTTTTCATGGTCTTATCACTAAAAAAAGTTATGTTAGTAATCGAAATTAGGTATTCGACCATCTCCTCAAGTGACGCACTTTCTTTGGGAATAAGGTCGCAATCATGACCATACTGCCAAAACGAAAAAGGGTATTCCAAAACAGTATATTCAAATGCCTCTGTTAAAGTGTGGTAGGTATAATCAGCCTTTGCTCCCATACTATAAAACTTTAGCAAGGGTAATATCTTGTCTCTTTTTGTCAATAGGCTAACTTGAAAAGATTTGATTCTACTTCGACAATCATCCGTACCGATGGTATCTAGAAAATTATATATCCGCGGCTCTTCTAAAGCTCTGTTAATGGGAGCTACATAAGGAACACTTACATCAACGTCATCGGGATAAAAATAGCGATAAAATATCGTTGTGGCCCCTCCCTTACTGATACCGGTACTAATCCATTTACTTGAATAAATTTTACCAAACAGTTGTTTGATATGATGTAAATCAGCGGTGGCTTGTTTTAAATTTAGATACTCATAATTTAAAGAATCAGGTATGCTTTCGCCAAAAAAACGATGCTCAACATCAATTTGATTTGCACTTAAAAAATCAGTGAGCTCATAAATTATGTTTTGCTTTCTGCTATATCCTTCTGTTATAATTACTGTTGGCCGGTCAAATCCCTTATGACTTAGAAAGACTCTTTGATAAAAAAATCCTTTTGACGAATCGAAATGATCCAAGGGTTGCTTTATTTTTAATTCATAGCTTGCCTCATAACCTTCCGTTGATTCTATCTTTGTAAAAATAACATCGGGAAGTTCAAACAATAAGGTGTCGAGATTTTCAACTTGTGCATTTGAAAAATGAAGGCCTATAAAAAAAAGCAGAATTGTAAAAAAGTATTTTTTCATAATTAAATATTGTTACTATTTTTACACCTAATTGGTGCGATTGTAAATATAATAATTCATCAGTTATTTTTCTTTGATCTATTGACTTTCTTTATTTCAACAAACCGTCTTGATGATCATCTCATTCGGGTTTCTCTTTCTACTCTCACTCTCAGGAATTTGCAATTTTTTCTTATTGAATTTTCAAACTGAAGGCTTCACTTGCCAGGGGTTCGGACGTGAGGGGTTCGGACGTGAGGGCCTCACCTCCGAGGGCCTCACGATGTATTCTAAATATTGATCCAATAAGTGAATTTTACAATTAATGCTCTTGTTCCGGGTGAGAATGGTGTTGTTTTATAGTTATCGTTATACACCACATATAAATCAGAGAGCGGTTTAAAACGCCATTGTAAGCGTGAATTGATGCTAAAATCTTGATCCTGACTGTTGAACTGGACAAAAGTGGACCAAAAAAGATTTTTGGTAAAAGTAAAGTCTACTTTGGGCCCTAAGAACCAAATGGTTTCCGTGGGATAAGGATCCGGCAAATCAATATAATTTATACTGGATCTAAAGGAAGCCGTAAAATACGGTTGAAGCCTTAGTCGGAAATCACTCGTCAAAGCATATCTGTGACCATTAAAAAATTCACCTAAATCAGTTCGGACATTAAAAGAAAATACCTTGCGTCGATCAGATTCATAAGTAAGATCCAATTTACTGTATGTGTAATCACTGAAGGCCGGTAAAGGTTCTCCATTGTCAGAACCTGTAGGGTCAAATTCTTCTAACAAATACGTGTAGCGATGATTTAACGCTACTTCCATACTACTCTGATTACGAAACTGCATTTGATATTCCAGGTCAACCATTCCGTCGGTATATTTGAAATCAAGATCCGGACTCCAGGTTGCGTTGCTTCGAATCTCAATGATATGCGTATTTACTTTTGAATCTGTAGGATAAAATATTCTCGTGGCCACAGGGTCCATAGTGAGAATGTCATTACGCCGAATAAACCCAAGGTCTGCTTGAAAATCTTCACCTACATAAGTACTTCCCAGGTTGAACTTCCATTTTCTTGTATTGTATTCTAAAAAACCTCCTGAAGAAAAATCTTTGTCTCCCGATTCCGGAACAAATGATTTGTGAAGGTAGTATTTCCCTGACCATTTATTGTCTTCACTTCGCAAATTGAAATCTAAACCAATAACCCTGTTGAATTTTTCGGCTTCATCTACAAAATCTGACATTTTAGTAACTTGCCTGTTGACGAATATAAAGCCTATGTTTGACCTGCTGAACAGTTTTTGCTGTAAGGCGATAACAGTGTTATTATTCGTTGGAATTTCATTCGCAGCGTCTTCTGCAGTCTGAATATTCAACACCCCGATACGCAAATTTTTGTTGATCTTTCCGCTTAATCTTGCTCCTGCGATAATGGCATTCTCTATGTTCTCTTCTTCCAGATCTTCAGCGATTCCGATCCGTCTGGAGAAGAAAGGATTGGCTGAACGAATGTTTCCAAAATCCGAAAACAAATCAGCGTTATCAATAAAAAACTGTCTTTTCTCTGGAAGAAATACTTCAAAACGAGTCAGGTTTACAACCAATTCATCCACTTCAACTTGAGAAAAATCTGGGTTTACAGTTAAATCAAGATTTAAACTATTGCCTATAGGAATCTTAGCATCACCACCTATTGAAAAATCGGTACTGGTATCGCCAATATCATAATCTCTTGAAACATTTGCCGACACATATGGAATCACGGCAAATTGTGTTTTTACCTTATTCAAAGGTCTTTCAAAAATCATATTTCCCATAAATGCCAGGTTACTAATCATTTGATTTTGAGGAGTTTTTCCCCAAGTACTCGATTCATTTGACTGGGTATCAAATCTATAAGAAGTAAAGCGCCATTTGGTTTCTTGATCTCTAAATTTAAACGAAACCAAAGGAATCTTGATTTCAGCTATATAATAACCTTTATATTTTTTTGACACGTTTTCCCATTTGACATCCCAGGTTGATCTGAAATCCCTTTGTCCTGCTCCACCACCAGAAATCAAAGCCTCTCTTTGTACCCCTTCGGGGTTCGTACCAAACATAAATGCATTGCTCCCATCTCTGTAAGTATCGAACATCATACTAATATTATCATTCGCTCGTGCGGAAAAATCCCTTTTTAAGGAAGGAACCACATAATTATCTCCTAGTGAATATACCTTTATACCCACGTATAAAAACTTTTCATCAAAAAGCATTCTGATCTCAGTTTGTGAAGTACTTAAAAGAGTATCAGTAGGAAAGTATTGCCAAAAATCAGTTGCTACATCTGCTGTACGCCACACATCTTCATCGAGCAAGCCATCAATACTAATTTCTTCTTCCACCCATTTTACATGTACTTCCTTTTGCTGAGCAAAGGAAAATGAAATCGTCATAAATATCAATGTAAAAAGAAGTCCCTTTTGTGTCATAATATTCAGGCATATACACTAAAGAAGAAACTAACCTAAGTTTTATCAATGGTCAATTATTTTCTTGGAATAACTCTATAGAAGTATATGTTTATGCAAGGTGGTAAAAAAATAAAATAAATATCATGACAAACATCAATAAAAGACGCACCAAATTAAAATATATTCCCTTTTTTAATAAGATCGAATTAGGCCTAAACCTTCATAATTTAGTAAGGAAAATCCCTAAATAACGATGGTGAATTTTCACATCCATTTGCTTTAATCTTCTTTTCATGATATTTCTGACAAAAGACTTAAAACAATAGGTAGAGGTTTTTTCGTATCTTAAGAGCTCAGTAAAAACATTTATTAATGAATAAAAATTATTGATTATGACCATGATTCTACCCAAAAGACTGGAAATCGCTCTCGATAAATTATACAATGCTTTTCACACTGATCAATTGGATCCTGAGAATTGTTGTCATTGTGCAGTAGGTAATATTTGCGACAATATTGATGCCTGGAAACATTTTACGGATATTCATGGATCGGTAAAACTCAACTACCTGGGCCGGTTAAATGAAACTTTGGGCAAAAGGATCAATGGCTATACACCCAGTCAATTGCTCAGCATAGAAGCCGTTTTTTTAAAAGCATGCGGCTATACGCTTACTTCCAGAAATCGCCTCCTTAAACCTGCTCCCATGATCAATAAGGAAATAATGTTTACGGGCCTTTGTGCCACTGTTGACTATCTCTGTAAACTGGATGGGGTTGAGAATGTAATGGAACAATATAAGAGGTTCGACTGGACTACTGATCGAAAAAGAAGTGACGTAAGACAATCTTAGGTTTATTGAATCTCGAATATGGAACATCTTATGCCGAATTTATGTACATCCCTGATATATGTAGACCGTTTTACACCCTTTTTCTTTACTGCAATGATGCGTTTTTTTTAAAGAATGACTCGTGAAATAATCTTTTCTGTTCTTTTTTACTCATCCCT
>CAZQRD010000069.1:0-13475 GCA_964595535.1 uncultured Flavobacteriaceae bacterium
CTGTTTCTATTCCTATGATTTTACCGCTCTCATTGATCAATAAATAATGAGACCAAGATCCTTTTTCTACTTTAAATTTATAAACATTGAGATCCTTCTTTTTTACAAAAGTCACTTCATTGGATATCTTGTAATTTGAATAATCTTTCAATGATTCTTTTACCTTTTGAGGAGTTTTCTCTTTTGTTGTTTTATAAACTTCCTTTTCTGCTTTTTTGCCCTCTTGAGCGAAACTACCCTGCACGCTAAAGAGCGCAAAGACAAAAAGCATGATGATTATTTTAAAACTTTTCATGGTTTGTGGTTTCTTTTAAATGTTAGACAATTTTTTTATCGGGGAGTCAATTATTTTATTCTTATTTGAGATCAACCAAACGTTGAAAAACTCAATATAACGAACAACAATAAAAACAAGATTATCTTTACTTTTTTCATAGCTGCAAAATTTATATTCCTTTAAACAATTTTCTTTTTCTAGCACTACCATCTGGGACTTCCTCTTTTAGATTCAAAATCATATCCAAGTGTTAACATATGGGTCCCTCCATGATTTAACTCATTTGCTTCATTAATATTGTATTGAAATGCATAACCAACATAAAAATCTTTCTTTTTTATCCCTAAAAGCGGCACAACTGCCACAGGTTCAAAGCCTTGATCATTCAAAAAACGGGTACTGAACCCAGCCCAGTAATACCCATCATCGGTATTTTTCTTAGCCTTAACGTTGATATCAGAAGTCGATCTGGCATCACTTTCAAAATATTTAAAATACAGCGAAGGTTCTATTTCCCAATCTCCCTGACTCAATTCAAATACATAACCAGTATAGATAAAATAATTCCTCAACTTAACAGGTTCCGATTCGTCAAAAGCCTTGGTGCTTTTATTTAAAATATTCGCTGCGTTAAAACTAAAATAGAAACCTTCAATTTTATATAGAACTGCCGCGTCAAAATTCGAATTGCTCGAGGAAACATCGGCTCCAATATTAGGGTCATCATTTGGATCGTCAAAATCAGAAACGTCAATCTTAAACTGAGTGAATTTGTATGACAGACCGAACGAAATATATTGTGCATTGGCCGCATTAATCGTCAAATGATGTGCGAACGAAAGTTGCCCTCCAATTTGTGACGTATTACCATTTTTATCAAGATAAATTATTCCTCCTATCCCTGAACGCTCAAGAATATGAGCATCATATGACAAGGTTTGTGTATTCGGTGCGTCACTTAATCCAACCCATTGAAAGGCACTGGTCAATCTCAACCTGTTCATTTCACTGTCTCCCGCATAAGCCGAAGAGATCAAAAACGGGTTTTCTACCAAATATTGGGTGTAGGGTGTTAACTTAAACTCTTGAGCATTCGCCCACCCTGTAACAAACAATATGATTACTATGATTATTTTTTTCATAATATATTATCTAACTAAGCTAAAATTCCCTTTAAATTCTCTATTATCAGATGATTCGTTTAAACGAACTATGTACCAGTAGTCACCACTTGGAAGGGCTTTACTTTTATAGTTTCCATCCCAGCTCTTAGTATTACCGTCATAGCTTGCAATCAATCTTTGATATCTATCAAAGATCTTTACTGTTATTTGGGGATAGATCTCGATGTTAATCGGATACCAGGTATCATTAATACCATCTCCCTGCGGGGTAAAGAAGTCTGGTATCTCGATGTCAAGGAATTCTAAAAAGACCGTTTTTTCCTGAATACATCCTCTTTGATCCCTTACATAAAATGTATAGTCTCTTGTTTCCCGTGTCGTTTTCAAGTCGAGAATGTTATTACTTCCATAATCATCATCCGAATCCAGACTGTACTCATACTCAGGTCTTCCTCCACTCGCGACCACAGTATATTCGTTGATATTTGTTTCAACTATATCGAAAACTATAGGCGTGTATTGTTCTATCACTACTTCAACAGGTACATCTGTACAACCGTAATCTTTATGGGTAACTGAAACCAAGTGATTTCCTTTGGAAACATTCTCAAAAATTCCAGATTCCTGTGTTAGATTGCCATCCAGGGTATAGGTTACATCATTCTGATAAATTGGATCAACAGATGCAATGATTATATTACTGGCTCCCTCACAAGTGAAATCTGTTTCTGCGGTTAATTCTAAGTAGATCAACTGTTCTATTTCTATTGGTTTTTGTGAAATACAACTATGGAAGGCGTTTTCTTTTTTCACCCACAGGTCATAAGTACCCTTAGCCAGTCCTGCAAAACTAGGACTTGCTTTAAAATTGGTCCCATCCATACTATAGGTCACAGTATATCCCTGGTCATTGGTCAGGTCTATATCGACCTTCCCATCCGAATCACCCACACAGATCACATCTTCATTAGAAATACTGTACTCGATCTCAGCATCAAACCCTACAGCCACACTGGTAACTGAAGTACACCCATTGGCATCCTTAACGGTTATATCATACGTTGTTTCGGTTGCTACAGAAAAATAGTTTTCAATTTGATAATTCTGTCCATTATCTATACTGTATTGATATGGAGGTGTTCCTCCTGCACCTATAGCTTCAAGGCTCCCATTCAAAATTTCTCCATTACATATTGTAATATTATATAATTTACTGGAGGTTGAAGTGAGTAAAGTAGGTTCGCTGATCGAGAATGTTGAAACATCAAAACAGCCGGCATCGTTGGTAGATCTTACCTCGTAATTACCTATATCAATATTTGTGAACACATGCGTATTCATGGTCTTTGTTATTGAATTCACCATACTTCCATTTTGAAATAGTTCAAAAGTATAGGATGGAGATGCTTCGTTAATAGTGATTTCTACGTTCCCATTGCTATCTTTACACAGTGCATCTGAAGGAGTTACAGTTACGTCAAGACCTAATACAGTAACTGTTCTGATGGTCTCAGTACATCCTGTTCTTCTTTGAGTTGCTGTATACACTCCAGATCCTGTTACGGTCACATCCTTAGTGTTACTGACTACATTTCCAGCCTCATCTGTCCAGACATAAGTATCATAACCTTCATCACCGGTAAAGCTTAGGTTATTATTACAGAAAAACAATTCGCTGTCAAATGAACATGAACTGGTGTCTACAAAAAGATCCATAGATCCAACGCTTCCAAGTCCACATCCATTGATACCATTTAATCCTGGTTGTCCGGATACGTTTTGTCCTGATGTTTCACCATCATAATAAGAAGTAATACTGTTTTCCAACAGATTTGTACAGGCATCCGAATAATCAAAACATTCGTTTGAAGCCGTCACCTGGTAGCGAATACTGTGTGATGTTGAAAGTGATTTTCGTTCAACAAGTGTATTATCAATGTTAAATCTCAATTCCCTTGAAACCTGATTAAACGTATAATTCACTCCAGCTGGAAGAACAAACGAACTTTCATCTAAAGTCACGTTAATCGGTAAGATATTGAGTATATATGTGTTTTGTGCATTATCAGTTCCCATATTCTGGAAATCTATATTGTACCATACGGTAGATCCCAATGGTACCGGAGATTGATGCGTAATAGGATTGTTCAAAGTGTCTTCAACACTCGTGATCACCTGAAGATTAGGTTCAATAATATTGATGGCAAATGTATTTAAAAACGTATAAATATGATCACCTCCAATATTGTTTGTTACCCTAACTGTAGCTCCGGTTTCTCCATTTCCAATCAATGAATTGCCAGGGTTAAGATCGGTCAGATTCAAAAGTTTTTGATCCCAACCAAGTGTATTTGTACTATTGAGATTTCTATCTGTAACTTGTGCACCATCTTTGGTGATTTTACTATTGAAGAAATTATTTACGTCGTTTTCAGCATCAAAAAGTGCCGTAAAACCTGGATTCCCGTCTGCTTTAAATAGCATTTGATCTCCAAACCAACCGAGGTCTCCTTCTAAGGCTGCAACCCCTACCCTTCCCTCTACGGGTCCTGAAGGTGGCGTTGTAAAACCGGAATAGGCAAAATCCACTTGATTATTTGGAGAATTTCTAACCGCCGAAAAACCATCAAAGGTTGAAATATATTTTCTTGATTCTGTAGGGTCTTCATAAACGATAACGAGTGACCATCCTGCTGAAGAATTTCTCCCTTCCGTTGTACTTACGTTAGCTACGAAGTATTCACCATTAGGATTTGACATGCCACTTAAAAGAGTGGTTACGTCTTTATAATAGATCCTGTCAATAATCACATCTGCTGTAAGATTTTGATAAGCTCCGCCGGGAATTTTAAATTTTACTTCTTCTGGCAGTGGTGTTGCAGGGGCAGCAATTGATCCCCAATACAGTCCGGCATATACTACCCTGTTACATCTGTTTGTGGAAAAGGTTGCGCTACTTGAGTTAAAAGTTGATGCATCATTGTCTATATCAATGAACACCATATCTATAAAATTGTTCTGTGTAGTTCCATTATATGGAGTGTCAACTGTTTCTCCCAAATTTGAGTTACCAATCATAGTAAGATCTCCGTTGATTCCCGCAGTCTCATACCTTTTTACAAAGGGTATAGTAGTTTGTGCGAGACCGGTAAAGACCGACATACATAGAACAAAAAACAAAAGCTTTAAGAATTTGATTTGAAAATCTGTTTTCATAACATTTATTTAATTAAACGATAACGTTGAAAAAAATAATGACAAAACAGGGAGAGGATTTGTATCATTATAACATAACAAACAGAATAACAGAAAAAAGTGTAATAAATTGTGTACAACTCTATTTTTTCTGGCTTTATGCCGCAGCTTTAACCCGTTTCTAGGTGTGTGTTTTATTAAATCACGTTGATTTTCAAAGCATTCCATTTACCTAGTTGATTAACAAATAAATCATAAAAAATAGCTGTCTTGCAGCATTTAAATCCTTGAAAAATGGTTATTTTTGAATCAAAATAACTCCTAAACATACATTCATGAAAATATTTGGTATCAAAAACTTCAAAAGCCTTGTAATGATCTTAACAATATTTGTTTACACAGGCATTCAAGCTCAGATTGGTGGCTGGAAAGCCGATCTTATAGAGGATTCTGAAAAAGCGTTGGACGCTATGATCAAAAAACAGCCTAAATTGCAATCGTTCAAGGATAAATCATATGGATATGCAATTTTCCCAAAAGTGACCAAGGGAGCTTTAGGAATAGGTGGTGCCGGAGGAAAAGGTATTGTGTATCAGGATCATACTCCCACCGGACAGTCTAAATTGTCTCAAGTGACCATAGGGCTTCAAGCCGGAGGACAACAATACAAGGAAGTCATATTTTTTGAAAACGAAGGGGCTTATAAAAAGTTCACAAATAAAAAAGTGAAATTTGACGGACAAGCCTCTGCAGTGGCCATCACAGAAGGTGGATCGGTTGACGTGGCCTTTAAAGATGGTTTGGCTGTTTTTACTCAAACCAGTGGTGGACTCATGTTTGAAGCTTCTATTGGAGGGCAACATTTTTCGTTTAAAGCAAAATAGTAAATAAATTACTGTAATTTATTATATAATAAGGGTTTGTATCATATATAAGCCCTTATTTTTTTATCATATTCTCAATAACTGATAACAATACATAAAGTATAATAGTAAGAGGGATCGCCACCGTTTGCAAGGTCCCTAACAAAATGATCGTTGCCAATAAAAAAAGATATTTAACCTGATTTCCTTTCCATCCGTAATGCTTAAATTTTAAAGAGAACAATGGGATTTCGGCATTCATTAAATAACATCCAAGTAACGTAATACCAAGCAAAACATAAAAGTTTTGCAATAATTCAATAAAAAATAAATTATTACTATAAAAGATCACCAAAGGAAGTGACACTACAAACATCGAGAATGCAGGGGTTGGTAATCCAATAAAAGAACTTGATTGCCTTTCGTCAATATTAAAATTAGCCAAGCGATAGGCCGCCGCCAATGTGATAAACAGCCCTGTGAAAGGAAGAAAGTAATAATAGGTGTCTTGATATTCGTGCCAATTTCCAACCTCACAGCTCAATTCCATGAACCATTGCCCTTTTGTTGCATAGAGCATCAGTTGAAACATAATAATTCCTGGAACAACACCTGAGGTAACCATATCTGCTAAAGAATCGAGTTGTTTGCCCAATTCACCTTCTACCTTGAATTTTCTCGCGAAAAAGCCATCAAAAAAATCAAAAAAGATGCCGAGAAAGACAAAAAAAGCTGCTGTTACCAGCTCATCGGTTGCTGCCATGATTACGGCTATCATACCGGAAAATAAATTCAATAAGGTAAAAAGATTTGGTATATGTTTTTTCATGATTCATTTGACTTTCACTCAGTAAAAATAGCAAATTAATACACATTTCAATTTTTAATTACTGTGTTAATAAAAAATTGAAGTACTATTTTATATTAGTGCCGTAATTACTACTTTAGCAATGCTACATAACCCAAAATCTTAATGTCAGACCAAACTTCATATACCGAAGATAACATCCGTTCGCTGGATTGGAAGGAGCATATCAGGATGCGACCTGGAATGTATATTGGTAAATTAGGTGACGGATCTGCTCCTGATGATGGTATTTACATTCTGATCAAAGAAGTATTGGATAATTCCATTGATGAATATGTTATGGGTGCTGGCAAGACCATTGATATTTCGGTAAAAGGCAACCAGGTATCAATTAGAGATTACGGGAGAGGAATTCCATTGGGAAAAGTTGTGGATGTAGTCTCTAAAATGAATACCGGGGGTAAATATGATTCGAAGGCTTTTAAAAAATCTGTCGGACTTAATGGGGTGGGTACAAAGGCGGTCAATGCCTTGTCTTCCTATTTTAAAGTTCAGTCGATTCGAGATAATCTCACAAAAATAGCTGAATTTGAAAAAGGTAACCTGGTCAACGACTTGCCGCAAGAGGATTCCAGTTTACGAAAAGGCACAAAAGTTTCTTTTATTCCTGACCTAAGCATATTTCCACATTACAAATTCAGAAATGAATATGTGGTCAAAATGATTAAAAATTATGTGTACCTGAACACCGGATTGACCATCCTTTTTAATGGGGAAAAATACCGCTCTGAGCATGGCTTAAGGGACCTTCTTAATGAGAATATCTCGGAGGAATCAAAACTCTTCCCGATCATCCATTTGATGGAAGAAGATATTGAAATTGCCCTTACCTACAGCAAATCTCAATACAGCGAAGAATATCATTCCTTTGTGAACGGTCAACACACCACACAGGGAGGAACACACCAGAATGCTTTCAGAGAATCTATTGTAAAAACCATCAGAGAGTTTTTTGGTAAAAATTTTGATGCTTCAGATGTAAGGAAATCCATAGTATGTGCTATTAGCATAAAAGTGATGGAGCCGATTTTCGAAAGCCAGACCAAAACAAAATTGGGATCTACTGAAATGGGTGGTGATTTGCCAACAGTAAGAACGTTTATCAATGATTTTGTAAAAAGAAGACTCGACAACTACCTTCATCGAAATCCTGAAACAGCAGAAAAGATCCAAAGAAGGATCGTACAAGCTGAAAAAGAGCGAAAAGAATTATCAGGTATCAGAAAAATCGCCAGAGAGCGTGCCAAGAAAGCCAGCCTGCACAATAAGAAATTGCGTGATTGCAGGATCCATTTAAGTGATATGAAGAAAAATGACCGACTCGAAAGTACCTTATTTATTACAGAGGGTGATTCAGCGAGTGGTTCGATTACCAAATCCAGAGATGTTAGCACACAGGCTGTGTTTAGTTTAAAAGGAAAGCCCTTGAATTCATACGGGCTCAGTAAAAAAATCGTTTACGAAAACGAAGAATTCAATTTGCTGCAAGCTGCGCTCAACATAGAAGATGGTATAGAAAATCTCAGGTACAACAATATCGTAATTGCTACTGATGCCGATGTGGATGGTATGCACATTCGCCTCTTGCTTATTACTTTTTTTCTGCAATTCTTTCCGGAAGTTATTAAAGAAGGACATTTGTATATTTTAGATACGCCTCTTTTTAGAGTGAGGGATAAAAAGGAAACGCATTATTGTTATTCTGAAAAGGAAAAACAAAAGGCAATGCAAAAATTAAGAGGAAAACCTGAAGTAACCCGTTTTAAGGGATTGGGCGAGATCTCACCAAACGAATTTGTACATTTTATTGGCAAAGACATCAGGCTTGATCCGGTCATGCTCAATAAGGAAACTTCAATTGAAAAACTGCTTGAATTTTACATGGGTAAAAATACACCGGAAAGACAAAAATTCATTATCAATAACCTCAAGGTCGAATTAGACCTAATCGAAGAGGTTTAAATTTATAGCCTTAGCTACACATCAATGGCCGAACACGAAGAGATAGAAGAAAATAGCAATCAAGATACCATCACTAAGATTGGTGGCATGTATGAAGGCTGGTTTCTGGATTATGCTTCTTATGTAATTCTTGAAAGGGCGGTTCCTGGCATCAATGACGGTTTCAAACCAGTTCAGAGAAGGATTATGCAGTCAATGAAGGATCTGGATGACGGACGCTATAATAAAGTTGCCAATGTGGTGGGGCATACCATGCAATACCACCCCCATGGAGATGCCAGTATTGCTGATGCCTTAGTACAATTAGGTCAAAAGGAATTATTGATTGACATGCAGGGTAACTGGGGGAATATTCTTACCGGTGACCGCGCTGCGGCCTCAAGATATATTGAAGCCAGACTTTCAAAATTTGCCATGACGGTTGTTTTCAATCCGAAAACCACAAAGTGGCAGGCCTCTTATGACGGCAGAAGAAAGGAACCCATTGATCTTCCTGTAAAATTTCCATTGTTACTGGCTCAGGGGGCAGAAGGAATTGCGGTTGGTCTCTCTACCAAGATCCTACCTCATAATTTCAATGAACTGATTCAGGCCTCCATTAAAATATTAAAAGGACAGAGTTTTACCATTTATCCTGATTTCTTAACCGGTGGTATTGCAGATGTCACCAACTATAACGAAGGTAAAAGAGGCGGTAAGGTGCGGGTGAGGGCGAAAATATCTCAAAAAGACAAAAGTTCACTCGTAATTACTGAGGTCCCTTATAATACCACAACTTCCTCTCTTATAGATTCTATTTTGAAAGCCAATGAAAAGGGCAAGATTAAAATTAAAAAAATCGAAGATAATACCGCCAAAGATGTTGAGATAATGATTCACCTGCCCAGTGGTGTTTCTCCAGACAAGACCATTGATGCGCTGTACGCCTTTACAAGCTGTGAAGTATCCATTTCACCTCTTTGTTGTATCATAGAAAATAATAAGCCCGTTTTTATCGGAGTAAAAGATGCCTTAAATCATTCCACTCACCACACGGTTGATTTGTTGACAAAAGAGCTTGAAATACAGTTGGCCGAATTGGAAGAACAATGGCATTTTTCTTCTCTTGAAAGAATCTTTATTGAAAATAGAATATACCGGGATATTGAAGAAGAGGAAACCTGGGAAGGCGTTATAGCTGCTATTGATAAAGGCTTAAAGCCATATACAAAACACCTGAAACGAGCAGTAACGGAGGAGGATATTGTCAAATTGACCGAAATAAGAATTAAGAAGATCTCTAAATTCGATATAGACAAAGCCAAGCTATTTATAGAAGGCCTCGAAGAAAAGATAGCCCTTGTAAAAAGCGATTTGGCGAATATCATTGACTATACTATCAATTATTTTAAGAGCCTCAAAGAAAAATTTGGGAAAGGGAAGGAACGAAAAACTGACATCAGGATCTTTGAAGACATCATAGCGACTAAGGTTGTAATGCGGAATTCAAAATTGTATGTGAACCGCACAGAAGGTTTTGTAGGTACAGCCATGAAAAAAGACGAATTTGTTGCAGATTGTGCTGATATTGATGATGTTATCATTTTTAGAAACGATGGTAAAATGATGATTACTAAAGTTGACAGCAAAACTTTTGTAGGTAAAAACATCATCTATACAGCAGTTTTTAAGAAGAATGATAAAAGAACCATTTATAATATGCTCTACAAAGATGGAAAAACGGGCTATACCTATATGAAAAGGTTCGCCGTTACCTCTATGACAAGAGACAAGGAATACGACATTACCGCAGGATCCAAGGGCTCAAAGGTTCTTTATTTTACTGCAAATCCAAATGGTGAAGCTGAATTGATCTCCATTAATTTAAGAGCTTTAGGCCACATCAAAAAGTTAAAATGGGATGTTGACCTTGCTGAACTAGGCATTAAGGGTAGAGCCAGTAGAGGTAATATCGTCACAAAATATTCCATCAAAAAAATAGAGCTGAAAGAAAAAGGAGTCTCCACCCTCAAACCACGTAAAATTTGGTTTGACGAAACCGTACAGAGACTAAATGTTGATGAACGAGGTGACCTCATTGGAGAATTTACCGCCGATGACAGGTTGCTGATCATCAATCAAAAAGGAGAGGTCAAAACCATCATTCCGAATCTTAATACTCATTTTGAAAATGACATGATTGTTTTGGAAAAATGGGAACCCAACAAACCCATTTCAGTAGTTTATTTTGAAGGAGAAAGAGAGCGTTATTATGTCAAGAGGTTTATGATTGAACACCCTGATAGAGATGAAAAATTCATCTCTGAGGATTCCAAGTCAAAATTGATGATTGTTGCAGTTGATTATCGCCCAATGGCTGAAGTAATCTACTCAAAAAGAAGTCTGGATAATGAAATTCTAAACTTTGAAGAGTTTATTGCAATAAAAGGAATTAAAGCTATTGGAAATCAATTTACTGGAGAAAAAATTAAAGATATAAATTTATTGAATTCTCTTCCGTATGTAGAGCCTGTTCTCGAAGAAGTTGAACTTGTGGAAGAAGAAATAATCGAGGCTCCTAAAAACGCCACTGAGGATACTCCTGGATTAGAAAATGAAAGTGATGAAGATGATGAAGGGCAGATTACCCTATTTTAGAGCTGACTGTTAAGGTATTCTACTAATTTTTTGACTGCCAATCCTCTATGTGAAATGCGTCCTTTTTCGTTTAGGTCCATTTCTGCAAAAGTGAGATCGTAACCACTTGGCTTAAATAAAGGATCATAACCAAAGCCTTTTTCGCCCGCTGCTGTCTCCTCAATGCTGCCGTCACAAATTCCTTCAAAAAATAATTGCTTCCCATTCAAATACAAGGAAATCACTGTTCTAAAACGCGCCTTCCTGTTAGATATCCCCTTCATCTCTTCTAGTAATTTTTGCACGTTGTCATCGAATGTTGCCTCCTCCCCTGCATAACGTGCAGAATATACTCCGGGTGCTCCATTCAGGGCCTCAACCTCTAAGCCTGTATCATCCGCAAAACAATCATAACCGTAGTGAGCCCTTACATGATCAGATTTTATCTTCGCATTTCCTTCAAGAGTATCAGCAGTTTCTTGTATATCTTCATGACAACCAATCTCATTCAGTGTCAATATCTTGATAGCTGAAGGTAAAAGATCTTTCACTTCCTCGGCTTTATGTTTGTTGTTTGTGGCAAATACAATTTTCATCAATTTTAATTTGTATCAAAAATAGGAATAATGTGACTTCTAAGCATATTATTTATCGTGTAAAGGTTTCCGAGGCGCTCACGTTTGACCCCTTCACTTCCCATGTGCTCAAATCTCATACCTTCAAATCATACTTTAGATGATTAAAACAGTGTTAGATTTGGGATTAAAAATGGGTTTATCCTTGTTAATGAGCCTGCATTTTCCTAATTTTATATGTGTTTTTCAATCTTTCAACGGAAGTATCATGAAAAATTCTATCTATTTCACGGTGGTACTGGGAGTTATTTTTCTGGTCATTCATTTTATAAGTCTTTTTTTTGAACTTGGTTATAATGACCTGTTTCTTATTATAGGATTGGGTATTTTACTAGTTATTACCTTGCCTCTTTTTTATCTTGATCGGTATCAATATACTAAACAGAAGAAGTTTATTAATAAATCTTCCCTGCATCAAAAGGGAAACCTCAAAGTAAAAAAAACAGAGACCCATAAATATCCTTCTTTTAGGAAACAAAAAAATGGATTGACATGGGGAGGTGGCAATATTCATGCTTCAGGCGCGAAACGAGGTTCTAAAAGAAGTTTTCTAAATCATTAAAAAATGCCAATACAATTTTGGCTTTGATCAGTTTAATTTGGTCATTTCTTGATGTATACATTGATTCATTTTTTCATTTTCTCATTATATCATTGCATCATTATATCATTGCATCATTATATCAATGTATTTCCGGATCAAGTTGTTTCCCCTTACCCTTTGCTTTCTTGTCTAAAGAAGTTCCATAGGCAATTCCTCAACTATTAGTCATGCTATTTGATGCTTTAATAGCGTATACCATAGGTATTTTGTTTTCCAAATGCGCTATCCTGAATTTTTTAGGTTCAAATTCAGTGGTGTGACTAAAACAGTTATAAGGTGAATAGTCATATTCGTCAAGTGAATTAATACAAAGTCCACTTTTAATAAGACTATTGACCACTTCACTCATACCGTGATTCCACATGATGTTTTCTTGGCTTATCTCAGCTTCTATGTCTGCATAAGTCCCGTTTTCTGTTTCAACAATAGCACCTGAATTAAAATAACTATATCCTATCTTATCGAAATCATTGTCAAACATCCAAACAACAGGATGAAATTCTACAAATACAAACTGCCCCTCTGGTTTTAAATAACGAGAAACTATACTCGCCCATTTATCTAAATCTGGAAGCCATCCAATCGTTCCATAACTGGTAAAAACAATATCAAACTGCTCATCCAAATGATTCGGGAGGTCGAAAATGTCACAGCAAATAAAGGTAGCTTCAACCTTGCATTCCTCGGCAAACCCTTGAGCCTTTTGAATTGCTTTATCAGATAAATCCACTCCTGTGATTATTGCCCCTTTTCTTGCGAGTGATATTGTGTCTTGTCCAAAATGACATTGAAGATGCAACACTTTTTTACCCTTGATATTTCCAAGCAATTCAAGCTCAATGCTTTTTAATGATGAATCTCCATTAAGAAAACCTCTCATATCATAGAACTCTGATCTAATGTGAGCATCTACTTTGTTATTCCAGGACTGTCTGTTTATTTCTTTATAATTCAATGCTGATTTCGAATTCATCGTTTAAATTTCAAATTAGTTATGTACATTTCAATATATCATTGAATCATTTCATCATTAAATCATTGCTACCTATTGATGATGATATGGTTCATTTTCATGATCGTAAAGCCCCTACTTTCCAGTTACCATGATCTTAACCCTTTTAATTCCTTCAACCAAGAAGAAGGCAATTAAGCCCACTATCAAACCCATTAACAACTCTGAAATAATGATAGGCAAGGCGTGTAAAAAAACATGAATTTCTTGAATGTTGTGAACAAACATCCCTCCTCCAACCAATAACATCGCTATTGTACCAATAACAGCCAGCAGTTGTATCAATTTTGGAAGCGACCAAACCAAGCCCTTACCCATA
>CAZQRD010000070.1:0-13329 GCA_964595535.1 uncultured Flavobacteriaceae bacterium
GAATTTATATCTCCTTTTTTCTTTCTGTATCCAATAAAAGAAATGGGCCTATTCTTTTTCCCATCTTTGTTAAACTTGACATTCTCACTGCCATAGTTTCCCGCCTTAATCCAAACAATGTCACCTGCTACAGCCTTCGAGGCAGCATGACTTATTGTACGCCAAGCCTTTCCTTGAGATGTTCCATTATTTTTGTCATTCCCACTTGTTGATACATAATACTCAGTGGCAAATGCATCCTGGCAAATAAGAATTAATATCAGTAAAATTATTTTTTTCATAACTAACTTTAAACCCAATTTATAATCTTAAACATTTCACTAAATAATGTTTAATTTCCAATAATTTAGAGGGATATTTGTGCATATAAAGAAGAGGGAACTCTCATAGCGATCAAACCTTAATCACAACGCTTAATAACGTAATACTGTTAAAATTCTGGGCGAAAGTATCTGTAAATTCTAAAGAGATTCTAAAGAAAAAATTGCATCAAATCCCTATAAAAAAAATATTTGGTTTTATTGAATAATTCGTACTATATTGGCTGCTATATATATGAATTTAATAAAAAAAGACTATTTTTTTTTATATTTCCCAACCTATTGCTGTTGTAAACATATTTGAATAACTTATCAACATTTTATAAAAAATAAACATCTTAGATATCCAATTAAAATTAACTGTTAGTTATTGCTATGATGACTGCTTTTAAACTTCATTAAGCAACTTTTAACTTCGTTAAGCAATAAATAATGTAAATCAATGTTTTAATAAGGCAATAAATCAACCCTAATAAATATTAACAAATGGATGAATTAAAAACATTTGAGCAGTTTTTAGCAACTGACACCGCTCAATTCTCTGCATGGAATTATGCGCTCAACATTCTTCTTACGATGTTACTCTCTTATTTACTTGGCCTTTTCTATAATAAATACGGTGACTCTCTTTCCAACAGAAGTAGTTTTGGCAAAAATTTTGTCATGCTGGCAGTTACGACAATGATAATAATTACTATTGTGAAGTCATCTTTGGCTCTTTCTTTAGGATTGGTCGGGGCACTTTCCATAGTTAGATTTAGAGCGGCAATTAAGGAACCGGAAGAGTTAACCTATTTATTTCTAAACATTGCTATAGGTTTGGGTTTTGGTGCGGACCAAAAACTTGCAACGATAATTGGGTTTGCAATGATTGTGATTTTCTTAGCAAGTAAGCACTTATTCTATAAGAAGTCTGATTATAACAACCAAAATTTGATCATCACAATTAATGCGGCTAGTCCAGATAAGGATCAACTTAAAACAATCGTCGGTATACTTAAGCAATACTTTGCGAAAATTGAACTTAAAAGGTTTAGCGAAATAAAAACAATGTTGGAAGCTTCCTTTATGATTGAAATTGACAATTTTGAGCAATTGACCGATGCCAAAATTGATCTTCAAGAAAAGTTTAAAGATTTAACCATTAGTTTTTTCGATAATAAAATGAGTCAGTAATGGAAATTCAAAATAAACATATCCATACTAATCTATTCAAAAAAATTTACAAAAAAAACAAAAAGAACCGCCTAATTAAATTTGGCGCTTTAGTCACTTTTTTTCTAGTGCTAAGTTTTGGTTTTATTATTTACGGTGCTTATTTGAATAAAACCGCGCAAACCTCAAACTTAAGAATGTTCTTATCAAGGTTGTCTGATTTGGACTTTTCTTTTGTGAAAAATAAAATGGAAGGAGAGATTGCTGTGGTGGATAATTTTTCTATTGACGTAAAATTTAAAAACTGGGAGAAAATAAGATATAATAGGGAAATAGCCTTAGAAAACGAAATTATTTCTCCTGATGTACAAAATGAGGTTCCGGCAAAATTAGTATACAATGATGAAACCTATCGCGTTGATATAAGCATAACTGGTTTAACCACTCTTCATCTAATTCATCCTTACAAATGGTCATTAAGCATTAAAGTGAAAGATGGTAAAACAATTAAGGGCATGAAAAAATTTGCCCTGTTATTTCCACAATCGAGGGGTTATCTAACAGATTGGATTGCCAGTGAAATGCTTAAATCTCAAGAAGTAATCGGATTGAGAAACGGTTTTGTAAACTTAAGTATTAATGGAGATGATAATGGTATTTATTATATAGAAGAGAGATTCGACAAAAGATTGTTAGAAAACAACCAATTTAAAGAAGGTATTATATTCAAACACAGATATAATGAATTAAAGATATACGGTTTAAAAAATATTCTTGAAAACAAACAATTGAGTGCCCAGTTAATTAATTTGAAAAAATTATTACACGGTTTTCAAACAGGGGACATAGAGGTAGACAAATTGTTTGATTTGAATAAATTTGCTTCATTAGTGGTTGTTAGTGACATTATTGGTCTTAAGCATGCTTTGTTCCGGAGCAATATGCGACTTTATTTTAACCCAGTTACAGGGTTGATAGAGCCCATTGGAAGAGAATGGGGATACCTAAGAAAAGAAACGAAATACACTACTTCATTGCTAATCGAAAAACCCAATCCAATAGTAACCTATCACTCGACTATACAAAATGATGATTTTCTAAGCAAAATATATTCTAGTTTAGAGTTCGAAGAAGAATACATTAAGAAAGCAAAGATACTTTCAAATGAGATGTTTCTGGATAGTTTGGTGTCAATAAATCAAACTAAAATAGATCAATTACTCAACGAAATTCACAAATACAATCCCTTCTATATTTTTCCAATTGATCTTCTTAAGGTCAATCAAAAATACATACGTGATAAAATTTATACTAAATTACCTGATATTAATGCTTTTTTTAATAATTCTAATGATGGTAGCTTTTCCCTTGCAATTGAAAATTTAAGGGATTTACCGATAGAAATCCATTATATCAGCTATAATATAAGAGAGCAAATTTTTCCAAAAGGTAGAATGATTTTAGCTTCAAAATACAAGCAAGATCAAATCTATCAAGAAAAGAAGTTTCACATACCGCGAAGTATAAATCAAGCTGATTTCTCTCCAGATTCGCTCGAAGTTATTTATTCGATTCTTGGTATAAACGAAACTAAAAAAATTGCTGTCTTTTCTAAAAAATTAGAGGCGAACGATTATTCTAATCTAAATCCCACAAGAAGAAGTTCTAATTTAGCTGATTTTCCATTTTTAACGGTTGACGAGACAAATAAAACCATTCTATTTTCTGTCGAAAAATGTAACATTGACAAAGATTTAATTATTCCAAAAGGTTATATCGTATCGGCAATTCCAGGATGTCAGATTGACATTACCAATTCATCAAAGATCATATCTTATTCGCCTTTAAGGTTTTTCGGAAAGAGGGATAATATTATCTCTATTGGTTCTTCAGATTTAACAGGGCAAGGACTAGTAGTCTTTAATTGCAACCAATATTCTGAACTCTCATTTGTTGAATTCAGCAATTTGTCCAACATATCCGAAAAAGGTTGGAGTTTGAGTGCCGCTGTAACATTCTATGAAGCACCGGTTAATATAATTAATTCTACTTTTAGAAATAATTTAATTGGTGATGACTATCTAAATGTTATCAGAACAAATTTTAACTTAATTGATTCAAAATTTGAAAACACAAACGCTGACGCTTTGGATTCTGATTTTTGTAATGGGAATATTGAAAATGTTCAATTTTTAGAAGTGGGTAACGATGCAATAGATATTTCTGGAACTAAACTAAATATATCAGAAGTCGAAATTGTTAATGCAAACGATAAAGGCATAAGCGGGGGTGAAAACTCACATATTATTGGTAGAAATATTACGGTTAGAGGAGGGGAAATTGCAATAGCTAGCAAAGACAATACAAATATTGAATTAGATAATATTAAAATTGAATCAAGTAAATTAGCTTATTGTGCATTTCAGAAGAAATCTGAATTTGGACCTGGTATCATAAAAATTATTAATGGGACATTAATGAACGTTGACACCCCATATTTAATTGAAATTGGTTCGGAAGTATGGATAGACGGTAAAGAAATTGAAAACAAAAGTAAGAAAGTAAAAGAAATACTATATGGAGTTGAATTTGGAAAATCATCAAAATGATAATTTTAGATTTGAAAGGAAATTTTTAACGAATGCTTTGGATCGTGAGGCTCTTCAGAATATTGTTGCTCAAATTCCGATGTTCTTTACAGAAGTTTATCATGAAAGATGGATCAACAATATATATTTTGATTCTGTACAGTTTACAAACTTTAAAGACAATGTAGTTGGTAATATGCACAGAAAAAAATATAGAATTCGATGGTACGGTGAAATGATTTCAAAAATAGATAATCCGATACTGGAATTAAAAATTAAAAAAGGACTATTAGGAGATAAAAAATCCTTTAAAATAAACCCTTTCGAATTGAAAATTGGGATGGATTCAAATTCCGTTTTAGAAAAAATAAAGGAATCAAATATTGATTCTAGAATAAAATATCATTTGTTAGAACAAAAGCCAGTTCTACTAAATAGGTACAGAAGAAAATACTTTCAATCAGCCGATAAAAAATTTAGAATAACCATTGATGATGAACAATCATTTTACAAAATTGACACATTTAACAATTCCTTTGAGCATAATTTTAAAGACCCTGATTCTATCATTTTAGAGATTAAATATGATAAAAAAAATGACGTGGACGCGTCCCTTATTTCTAACACTTTCCCATTTCGGTTAACTAAAAGTTCTAAGTATGCTAGAGGAATAGAATTATTATATTTCTAAAAACAAAAAGCTGTTATGATTCTTTGCCTAATTAATTTCAATATAATAAGTTATTGTTCCTTAATGTAGCCTATCTTAATCGAGTTTAACCTGCGGAGCATTATCAATTACAATACAAACTGTTTAGGAGTTTAATTCGAATACCTCTCAGGTTTTCAGTTGATTAAGCGAACAAAACATCCAGTACCAAAAACATCTCAATAAAATTGACGAAAATATTCTCAAAAAGCAATAAATTTATCAAAAAGTAGTTCATTATTTGATGATACGATTAGATATAGACTATCTAGAATAATAACATTTTGGATATTATCCTTCATTATTGATTCATCATAAATTTATCAACAAAAAATTAATTAAATGAAGCAATTAGTTCGTAATGTAAAAATAATTGGTACCGGTTCTTTTGTACCTGAAAAAATTTATACAAATGAGTATCTTGAAACCATTATAGATACGAATAGTGAATGGATTGAAAAGAATTTAGGCATTAAAGAAAGACATATTGCCTCGGAAGATGAGGCTACCAGCGATTTAGCGTATAAAGCAGGTTTAGCTGCCGTCGAAAATTCGGGGCTGACAATTGACGACATTGATTTAATAATCGTCGCAACATCAACTCCGGACAGATTAGCTCCTTCAACCGCAGCGATCGTTCAAGACAAAATGAAGGCCTATAATGCGGTGGCTTTTGACATTTCAGCCGTGTGTAGCGGATTTCTATATGCGATGTCTGTTGGATCTCAATTTATAGCCTCTGGTGTATATGATAACATTTTACTTATCGGAGCGGATACTTTCTCAAAAATAACTGATTGGTCAAGACGTGATGCTGTATTTTTTGGAGATGGAGCCGGGGCCGCGATCCTGTCACATGGAAATGTTAATGAAGGATTTATGGCCTTTAGGTTATACACTGACGGAAGAGGAAAATTTAATTTCACTATTCCAGGAGGAGGTTCTGAAATTCCTTCCACACATGATTCTGTGGAAAAGGGGGAACACTTTTTTCAAATGAATGGTGCCGCTGTTTTCGAAACAGGAACAAAGGTCTTACCAAAAGCTATAAATCAGGTATTAACTGATACGGGTTTATCTGTAGATGATATAGACTATTTGATACCACATCAGCCCAGTATCCGTATTCTTCAAAAAACAGCAGATATATTAGGATTACCCTGGGAAAAAGTCATGACAAATATGGATAAATATGCAAATACTTCCGGAGGGACAATTCCTATACTTTTAGACGAAGTGAACAGATCCGGGAAATTAAAAAAGGGAAATGTGGTCTTATTTGCCGCAGTTGGCTCTGGGTGGACTTATGGAGCCTCAATTTTGAAATGGGCTTAGTTATTAATTTAATAATAAGAATATGATAATTATTACTGGTGCTTCTCGGGGAGTTGGTGCATACTTGTTTAAAAAATATGAATCTATTGGAGAAAAAGTATTTGGAACTTACAACCTTACCAAACCGCAAAATAGTAAAGATAATGGCGTTTATCATCAAGTAAATGTTGTTAATTATGACGAAGTAGAAAATTGGATAAATGAACTTGGTGATCTTAAGGAGCTAACTCTTATAAATTGTGCCGGAATATCATATAATTCATTCGCTCATAAATCAGATGTTGAAAAATGGAAAAATGTGATTGATGTTAATTTGATTGGCACCTATAATGTTATCAGAGCAGTACTGGTTCATATGAGGGAAAATAATTTTGGACGTATCATTAATTTTGCCTCTGTAGCCGCTCAAAAAGGAACACCTGGTATTAGTGCTTATTCTGCTTCGAAATCTGCCTTATGGGGATTATCTAAGAGTATTGCTGTTGAAAATGCTTCAAAAGGAATTACCATCAATAATGTAAATCTGGGATATTCTGAATTAGGTATGATTGAAGAAGTCCCAGAGAAATTTAAGGAAATCATAAAGTCTCAAATTCCAAGTGGAGAATTTTGTAAAAAAGAAGACATTTTCAAATGCGTTGAATTTATTAGAAATAATGTATATCTAAACGGTTCTTCTGTAGATTTAAATGGAGGAATATTTTAATTTTTGTTATTTACCGACTCCAAAAACACTTCTGCCATCATACATCTCGCGCTTCCGCCGCCACAGGCCTCTATCGTATTAAGGTCACTTGATAAAAGCGTGGCTTCATTTTCTAAGATCTCTAGTTGATCTGAACTTAGGCTATCGTATGCTGCCTGACTCATAACGGTTAACGGCTCATTAGTACCATCCAATACCTGAAGCATATTTCCTGCGAATTGTTCTACCTGTTCTTCGGTGATCGCCATAAGTTGTTTGCCACTGCGTTTTATGTGTTCAATGAAATTTTTCTTTTCCTTTTTATCGTCAATTGCATCGATGCACGCTATGACATTCTTTTGAGTAACTGCCATCATCACGTTGGTATGATAGATCAGTTCACGTTTATCATTTACAGTTTGAAAAGCGTGGAAAACGACAGGAGTGAATTCAAAATCCTCGCAAAACTCAATGAAAAGATCTTCGTCTGCTCTTGCAGACAAGGCACAATAAGCGATTCTATTCTCTCGATCCAAAACAATGCTTCCTGTTGCCTCCAGAAAGACATCCTCTTCCTCTGCAGAAGAATAGTCTACGATCTGGTCGATTTTAAATCCATTTTCTTCGAGAATATCAAAAATATCATCTCTTCTTTCAAGTCTTCTGTTTACAGCAAACATAGGATAAACACCTACTTTACCATTATGATGAAATGAAATCCAGTTATTTGGAAAAATTGAATCAGGAGTATTCGGCACAACAGTATCTTCAATAACAATAACGTTTACCCCACGCTCTCTGAGTTTGACAACAAAATTGTCAAATTCTCTCAAAGCATTAGCTTGAATAGACTCAGCAGACATATGCTCAGGATTTTGTTGGTAATAATTGTTAATGGCTGTTTCTTCGTTCATCCTGAAGGAGACCGGTCTTATCATCAATATGGTGTTCGTAAGCTCTTTCATACAATATATTTTATGCTCTGATCAAAGGTAGAGTGGAACATCTTAGCAAACCCTCCTGTCTACCAATTTCGGCATATGGAATTTCTTCAACTGTGAAGCCTTGTTCTCTCAACCAAGCATTTAATCTTTTAAAACCTGCTTCAGAAACAACTACATTGTCGGAAATAGAAAATATGTTTGAATTCATATCATACATTTCATCTTTTGAAATTTCAAAAATATTATCCTTACCAAATAGGTCCACTAAGAATTGATATTCCTCTTCTATCAAAAATCCGTTTTTATGCAAAATTGCCTTGTTCTTGCCTACGGGCTGAAAACAGCAATCCAGATGCAAGGCATTTTCCCTGGGCTTGGTATTCGATTTTCTGAGTTCAAATGATTTCACTTGTTTCTCAGGATAAAGATTCTTTAAAAATTCAACTGCTGCTACATTCGTACGAGCAGTTATATAATCTGCATAGTCATCTCCGCTATAGACGCCCACAAAGATATAATCATTCCAAGGCATCACATCACCACCCTCTACGTGAACCTCATCCGGAGGGGATATTCTCTTCAGAGGATCAAATTGATTGTAAACATGATTAATTGCATCAAGTTCCTCTATTCTATTAGGTAAGATATTCGACCTGATAAACTTATCCTCAATCACAAATCCAATGTCTCTGGCAAAAATCTGATTAACATCTTTCAATATTCTTGGACGATATACTTTAACACCATGCTTTTTAAGTACGCGTTCAAATTCAGTCATTTCCTTCACCATATCCTCTTCCAAAGGATAAGTACCAGCAAGAATATTTTCAATAGACTTTGGGTCATAACAATCCTCAATCTTTGGAACAGGTCCGTTTGATTTTGCCGTGCCTAATACAACGGCTTTTAACCTTGAAGTTTCATTTACAATGTGAAGATCCATTTATGATTATTTTCGCGTAAAAGTAGATAAAAAAAACGCGTAAAGAACATACTTCCTTGACGCGTTTTAATATTGTCAATCAATAATCTGATGGGCCGTTCCAGCCAATCAATTATAGCTTATCTTTCATCAAATTCTTTAAAATCACGCAGTGCATGACCTGTATATAATTGTCTTGGTCTACCGATTGGTTCACCATTCAATCTCATCTCCCTCCATTGAGCGATCCATCCGGGCAATCTGCCAATGGCAAACATCACCGTAAACATATCCTTTGGAAATCCAAGTGCCCTGTAAATGATTCCTGAATAGAAATCTACATTAGGATACAATTTTCTTTCTGCGAAATATTCATCATTTAAAGCTACTTCTTCCAAATGTTTCGCAATCTCCAATATAGGATCATTAGTCCCTAAATCAGCAAACAATTCATCTGCTGCTTTTTTGATGATTCTTGCTCTTGGATCAAAATTCTTATACACCCTGTGTCCAAATCCCATCAATCTAAAAGGGTCGTTTTTATCTTTAGCCTTTAAAATATATTTTTCAACGCCTCCCCCGTCTTCTTGAATGCTTTCCAACATATCTAATACTGCCTGGTTAGCACCTCCGTGAAGCCTTCCCCAAAGGGCTGAAACTCCTGACGATACAGAAGCAAACAAACCGGCTTCAGATGAACCTACAATTCTAACTGTTGATGTTGAACAATTTTGTTCATGATCTTCATGTAGTATCAACAATTCGTCCAAGGCCTTTACAGCGATAGGATTCATCACATACTTTTCAGTTGGAATCCTGAACATCATTTGCATGATATTCTCAACATAATTCAAGGAATTATCGGCATAATTCAATGGTGTTCCCAGATTCTTACTATGTGCCCAGGCTGCAATAACAGGGAATTTACCCATCAGCATTGTTATAGCATTATAAACCTCCTCATCTTTGGTAATATTAACTACTGCCGGATTAAAAGCAGTTAAAGCCGAAGTCAAAGAAGATAACATACCCATTGGATGTGCTTTTTTTGGAAAACCATCTATGATGTTTTTCATTTCCTCATTGAGCAATGAATGGTATTTAATATCCTTTTCCCATTTAGCAAATTGTTTTTTTGTAGGCAATTCTCCGAAAATGATCATATAAGCTACTTCCAAAAAACTCGCTTTTTTGGTCAACTCTTCAATGGCATAACCCCTATGTCTTAATATTCCTTTCTCTCCATCCAGAAAAGTGATCTTACTTTCACATGATCCTGTATTTTTAAATCCTGGGTCAATGGTGATGATTCCTCCCGTTGCAGCACGTAAAGTCTTCACATCAATGGCTACTTCATTTTCTGTTCCCACAACAACCGGAAATTCATATTCTTGTCCTTTAACAATCAATTTTGCAACTTCTGACATATGTAGTAAAGTATTTAATTTTTAATATTTATTCGTTCTAGCGAAATTACAAAATAACTGCCAATTTTCCTCAAAAATTGGCCGATTTTAAAACGCAAAAAAGCTGAATTTTCATCCAGCTTTTTTATTTTTATACAATAAGAAATTATCCCACTTTGAAAGCATTCAATTGAGGATAATATGCGGTACTATGAAGCTCTTCCTCAATTCTCAACAACTGATTGTATTTTGCCATACGATCACTTCTTGATGCAGATCCGGTTTTAATCTGACCGGTGTTTAAAGCTACTGCAAGGTCAGCAATAGTATTGTCTTCTGTCTCACCAGAACGGTGTGACATTACAGAAGTATATCCTGCATTATGGGCCATATTAACGGCAGCGATCGTCTCCGTTAAGGTACCTATTTGATTTACTTTAATAAGGATCGAGTTGGCGATACCATTATCAATACCTTTTGACAAGCGTTCAACATTGGTTACAAAAAGATCATCACCGACTAATTGCACCTTGTCACCAATCTTTTCGGTTAAATACTTCCAGCCATCCCAGTCATTCTCATCCATTCCATCCTCAATAGAGATTATTGGATATTTGGCAGCCAGTTCAGCAATATAATCAGCCTGCTCTTCACTTGTTCTTATAACACCTTTATCTCCTTCGAATAGTGTATAGTCATATTTTCCATCTTTGTAGAATTCTGCAGCGGCACAGTCTAATGCCAACATCACATCATCACCGGCAGTATATCCTGCTTTTGAAATAGCGCTAATGATCGTATCAAGGGCATCCTCAGTTCCATCAAAAGTAGGTGCAAATCCACCTTCATCACCAACGGCAGTATTCAGCCCTCTGTCATGTAATAATTTTTTAAGATTGTGGAAAATCTCACTACCCATTTTAATCGCTTGAGTGAAATTCTTAGCTTTTACAGGCATTACCATAAATTCCTGAAAGGCAATCGGTGCATCAGAATGCGATCCTCCATTTACGATATTCATCATCGGAACAGGCAGCGTATTCGCACTTACACCTCCCACGTATCTATACAATGGCTGATTTAGTTCATTTGCTGCTGCTTTGGCTGCCGCCAACGACACTCCTAAAATAGCATTAGCACCCAATTTAGCTTTATTTGGTGTTCCATCAAGCTCGATCATGATCTGATCAATGGTATTTTGTTCAAACACTGAATATCCAATCACTTCTTTTGCAATAATCTCATTGACGTTTTCAACTGCCTTTAAAACACCTTTACCCATATAATCATCTCCACCATCTCTTAATTCTACAGCTTCATGTTCACCAGTAGAAGCTCCTGAAGGAACTGCTGCCCTTCCCATTACACCATTTTCGGTGATTACATCAACCTCTACAGTAGGATTTCCTCTGGAGTCAAAAATTTGTCTTGCATGAATGTCTAATATAATGCTCATTTTACTATAATTTTAATTGTTTTATCTGATGTAAATTTACAAAATAATAAAGATTTTTAGCCTTTATTATTTATTAAAGTACGATATCGTTTTCGACAAAAAATACCTGCTTCTTTATTGTTTTGATTCTTTAATCATATCGATGAACTGATCAAATAAATAGGACGAGTCATGAGGCCCCGGGCTAGCTTCAGGGTGGTATTGCACCGAGAAACAATTCTTGTCCTTTATGCTCATTCCTGCCAGAGTGTTATCATTTAAATGTTCATGAGTGATCTGTAAATCACTATGCGATTCCACAGCCTCCTTGTCAACCACAAACCCATGGTTTTGAGAAGTAATCTCTCCCTTACCTGTCAACATGTTTTTTACAGGGTGATTTATTCCTCTGTGCCCGTTGTGCATTTTATATGTTGGAATGCCTTTAGATAAAGCTATTACCTGATGCCCTAAACAGATTCCAAACAGGGGTGCATTTTTATCGATAATCTGTGAGGCCAGTTTCTGTGCACTTTTAAGCGGTGTTGGATCGCCAGGTCCGTTAGACAAGAAGTATCCATCCGGTTTAAACGAGCTCAAATCTTCAAAAGTGGCATCATAAGGGAAAACCTTTACAAAACAATCGCGTTGTGTAAGGTTTCTTATAATATTTCTCTTAATTCCAATATCCAGGGCAGCAATCTTATAGGTAGCAGTTTCGTCACCCACAGTGTAGGCCTCTTTGGTCGATACTTTTGATGCCAATTCCAAGCCATCCATTGAAGGAACGGCATCCAGTTGCTTTTGTAGAGTCTCCAGATCAGTCTCTGTTGAAATGATGGCATTCATGGCGCCTTTATCTCTGATATATCGCACAAGGGCACGTGTATCAACATCCGAAATGGCTACAAAATTCTGTTTTTTGAAATACTCCAGTAACGAACCCTGTGAATTCTCTCGTGAATAATCAATACTAAAATTACGGCAAACCAGGCCAGATATCTTAATACCCTCCGATTCTTCTTCATCATTGTTGACACCGTAATTACCAATATGGGCATTGGTGGTTATCATAAGTTGTCCAAAATAAGAAGGGTCAGTAAAGATTTCCTGGTATCCCGTCATTCCGGTATTAAAACAAATCTCTCCAACAGCGGTACCATCAATTCCAACTGACTTACCTTCAAACATGGTTCCGTCCTTTAAGATCAATATTGCCTTTTTGTGCGCTTGGTATTTCATATTTTCTGATAAATTTTTATAACGGGTTATTCTTGGAAAAAATACAAATTTTCTTTTATCCAAAAAAAAAGGATAAGCTAAAAATTAGCCTATCCTTTTATTTTTTTAAATACAAAAATACAATTTATGCTTCATCCTTATTCTCAGCATCTTGTGACTTTGGTTCTTCAACTTTCTCCTCAACAGCAGTTTCAGCTGCAACAGGTACGTCAGTGGCTTTTTTTCCGCCTCTTCTTCTTGTTGCTTTCTTCTTCTTCTCCTTCGGGTTGTATATCTCGTTGTAATCAACCAGTTCAACCATTGCCATAGAAGCATTATCTCCCTGACGATTTCCCACTTTGATGATTCTTACATATCCACCTGGTCTGTCACCAACTTTAACAGCTACATCTCTAAACAATTCAGCAACTGCATATTTATCTTTCAAATTACTAAAAACGATTCTCCTGTTATGGGTAGTGTCATTTTTTGATTTAGTAATTAACGGTTCAACGTATTGACGCAGAGCTTTTGCTTTAGCAACAGTTGTATTAATGCGCTTGTGTTCAATTAATGAACAAGCCATATTGGCCAACATAGCTTTTCTAT
>CAZQRD010000071.1:0-13035 GCA_964595535.1 uncultured Flavobacteriaceae bacterium
GTTTATTGATTGTGGTCATTGTTCAAGAAGAAATACGTGCTAGTTGTTAATGATGCATTGATTTAATGATGTATTCAATCATTATAGCATTCAAGCATTTTGGAAATTGAATATCGAATTTCGAACAGGGAATTTCGAATCTCGAAGTATTCTTCCAAACTAAAATTATTGATTAAATCGAATCGGCCTATTTTATTTTTCGTCCTGCATAAATGTCGAAAGTCCAAGGTCCAACGTCTAATGTCAAAGTGCCATCCAAACTAAAATTAGTGATTAAATCGTAGCGCTGCACGCAGCAATAATGAACGAAGCTGTTGATTTAAGATTGGACCCGCCGGAGGAGGGCAGGCAGGCTCAAGAGGGGAACAGTCCTAATCAACGAATCTTATCACGACGAAATCACCCTTTTTAAAACCGGTTTTCCTTTTTCAGATTATTGCCAGAGCCAGTGATATAGTCCCAGAATTTTGATCGCATCAAATTTTTTAGTAAACTATTTATTAAAAAAGTTCGTTATTTATTTTATGGATCAAGAAACTAGAGAATTATACAACAGCTATACGGGGCTGAATAATACTGTTTTTAAAGCAATGAGCATTCAAGAACTCTTTGATCTGAGACATGATATGTTGGGCCTTAGGGATAAATTAGGGGAATTGCTAAAAGAATAGAAATCACTTACCAACAGTAATGTTTTACCATACCTACATAAAACAGAGTATTCATAACTATGCGAATGGTACCTATGAAAGGGGTAACGATAGGGCAATTAGCTACTCTATATGATCATTCAAGTCGGGATGTTCAAAAGTGGATGTTAGAAAATAGTCAATATTGTTGGGGAATGAAAAACCCTACTAAAATTAATTAGCAGGGTGATATTTTAAACGAATATCGCTTATTCATATAATATCAACTTTTATTTACCTTTTGGCAAAGTGATTTTCCCTTTCCAATGGTGGTGAGAATATGGATCCTTAGAACTATTGTAATCATTGGTCATGCCCTCACCAGTTGCTCCTTCAAAGCGCCCTGTACCTCCGATGATTTCAAAAGGATCTTTGAAATATTCAATTGCATAACTTGGCATGCCTGGTATTCTGCCTGTTAAAACAAAACCTTTCACATAAACATATAGTCTATCTCCATTTTCATCTTCAAAATAGGCTTCCTCAAAATCATTTGGATAAGAGAAATCCCTGACATCAACACAGAAATCAAAATGGGAAGTAAGTTTTCCAAAATGAGTTCCATTACCTTCACCATTGTTTATGATGTTAATCATATACGGGCTAGGACCGCATTTACCAGGATTAGGAGCCGGAAGATCATAATTACCCGTAAATACCAGATTAAAACCAAGGGTAACCGTTTTGTCTAAGTTTTTTTTGGACGATATTGCATTGTCAAATTCAGGGTCATCTGCACTAGTACACCCGGTAAACAGGCTTATTACAGCCATCATAAAGAAAAGTTTCAAAAGTTTTTTCATAATAATAGTGTTTTAAAAAGTTATATTAAATTTCAAAAAAGAGGAATAACGAATTAATTACAACTATGAAGCAATGGGATTGATGCGATGGTAAAAGGGCATTTATCGTTACCTGTTTGCATTAGAATTGAAATTAATTTAGTTGTTTTTGCTATTCTTATAATTTATCAATTTAACAACCTTATTTGAGATATAAAATGATGGTAATCAATCGATTTATTGATTTTTATCAATGATCTACTCCTATGAAAAAGTAAAACCCTAATACTTCAGGAAGAAATACGAGGTAGCTGTTCATGAAACAATGAATTAATGAAACAATAGAATTCACTTGCCAACAGTAATGTTTTACCTCACCTACATAAAAAAGAGTATTCATAACTATGCGAATGGCACCTATGAAAGGGGTAACGATAGGGCAATTAGCTACTCTATATGATCATTCAAGTCGGGATGTTCAAAAGGGGATGTTAGAAAATAGTCAATATTGTTGGGGGAAAGATTTGAGTGAGGTTGATGCTTGAAAAGGTGTTACTCTTTTTCTACCTGTTCAATTTTATTCATCTTATCCTTTTTCAGCTCCTGAGATGTTTCATAACGGTCTACATAAAAAATAATCTCTACAACAAATATTGCGATAATAATAATTGTAAAAATAATGGAAAAAGTTCTATAGGATAAAACACGCTTATTGATTTTAGTTGAACTTCTATTTGAGGTATTGGCATCCATGTCAATAGGGTTAATTTATGAATGCTAAAGATATAAAAAAACCCCTTGTTTCACAAAAGAGGGCATAACGTATGACAGATTTATAATTCTACCCTTAGCAAAATCCGAACAGACTAATTAGAGGTTTTATTGATTTCAAATTTACTATTCAATAAATTCTAATGTCTTATCAACTAACTCAACTTTCTTTGAAGTTCATTTCAAATCATCGGCTGCTCATATTAATTTTTAAATGCATCAGATAAGAAAACCCCACCGTGCGGAATAATGTTTTGACCTCTTCAGACATTGTGATAAACAAGTTTTTCTATAATCCCATCGAAAGTGTTCATTTGTAATTTCACAATGCGCTACTATATTTTCGGTATGATTGTTGTATTACCCCCTTGTATAATGTTAAATTTTGTATAATTAAAATTCGTAAAGCTATGAAAATGAAAAAATTACACATTGTTTTATTTGTATTTTCCCTCGCAGCAATCAGTTGCAAATCAAAAAAGGAAATTTCAAAAATTCAAGATTCCACGGAAATTTCAATACCATTTTCGGGAAAACAATTCGAAAACAACAAGGACTTTTTCCGGGCCAAACAAGTGGGAGAAAGCACTGATCTGGCTACTGCTAAAAAAATCGCCGAACAAAATGCTAAGGCTGAATTGGCAGGTAATATCGAGGCGGTGATCAAGAGAGTTACTGAACAGTATACCAACCAAAGATCGGTCGAGAACAAAAAGGATTTTGAGAATAAGTTCGAAGAGATGTCTCGCGAAGTGGTTCGTCAAGATATTAGAGACGTAAGGGTCATCGGAGAAGAATTGTACAAGCAAAAAGATGGACTGTACAGTTATTGGCTTGCCGTTGAAAGCCCTAAAGAAACTACATTGACGGGAGTATTTGAAGGAATCAGCAAAGATGCTCAGTTGAAGCTTGATTTCGATAAATATCAATTTGAAAAAATATTCAATGATGAAATGAATAAGTATGAAAAGGAACACAGCCTTAATTAGGCGCTGGGCCAATTCAATTTCACTTTTCATTCTATGTCTACTATCTAGTTCCATTAATGCACAAAAACAGGTTAGAGTCCATGCAAATGGCATATCAGTAAGCCGGGATAAAACGCCCAAAGAGGCTTTGGAAGAAGCCTTGACAGACGCCAAGAAAAATGCGCTTTTAAAGGCAGGAGTCTCTGAGAAACTTGTTGTTTCTAATCTGTTGTATGCATATGGTAATGAAAGAAATATAGAAACTTATTTCCACGGAATTTCAAATACTGAATTGACAGCCAATATTCTTATCGACAGTATTCATGCCGAAAGAAATAAGTTTGATCAATATGGAAATATGATAATCTCAGTTGAAATTGAAGCAGTGGTTTACGCCTATGAGAAACCGAACGATCCTGCATTTTTCTTTGACATCAGCGGACTCAAAGAGGTCTATTATGAAAATGAATACATCGCTTTTTCTTTTAGACCATCTCGCAATGGATATTTGACAATTTTTGCTTTCAATGAGAATGCGTCATTTGTCTTGTATCCTTTTGAAAACAAAGAATACAACTATCTAAGCGATGAGAAAGAACGCTTATTTGTCAAAGAAGCGATGGTGTCTTTTCCGATCAATATGGCATACGACCCGGGTTATTCGATAGAAATGAATGGCCCGTTAGGAGACGAAGCGAGTCTTTTGCTCTTTGTTTATACTAAAAAGCACATGCCCTGGATTGATGAACAGATAAGTCTTGAATCCGTGCGGTCCTGGATTTATGAAATTCCTATGGATGAACGAGAAGTCGTTTATAGAAATGTATTACTAAAACAACTTGATTAAATTTTGAATTCGACTAAAATGAAAAATTATTCCCCTCTTTTGTTTCTCATTTTGATATCCGCTTTGGGATATGGACAAAATTACGAAAGTAAATTTGCCGTATTCGATAGAAAAATAGTTTTATTAAAGGGCACTAGAGAAAGTTCGGAGCTCCTCTGTGTCGTACCAAAAGGAAATCCGGTGCGGATTATGGAAAAAGTCAGAGGACCAATCTATAAAGCTCAATACAAAAATTGGAATGGATATATCGTTTCTTTTAACTTGGAAAAACGTTTGGCAAACAATCCTGGTAATTTTAAGCGGCAATATTTAGTTCGTAGTTCCCCTCGGAAGCATTATGTCACACTGTCGCGGAAGACCTATATAACAAAAAAAACGGACTATAAAATGGTCATTGCAGTTCCAAAACGTCAGACGCTTGAGGTCTTGGATCGGGTGAAGAGGGGAAAGTATTTGGTCAAATACAAGAATCATATTGGGTACTCTGATTTGGGAAGATATAACGTTAAAAACGAAGTATCTCAAGCATTACTTGCCAACATGAAGATTGACAGATCTTCTGATGTAGATAGATTTGTCGAACAATCGCCTCCGATTATTAAAATAGATGATATTTCATTTTCCAAAAATGTATTGTCTGCCGGTGAATCCAATCAATTAGTTATCACCTTGAGCAATTCGGGCATTGGAGATGCCAACAACGTTTATGTGCGATTAACCAGTGAGAACAAAGGAATTGAACATCCTCTGATAAGCCCTTTTCCTAAAATACAGGCGGACGGTGGAGTGGAATCAATGACACTAAATATTGATGGTAACCCGCATTTGACAGATGGTATCGCAATCCTGAACATTGAGGTGGTTGAACCGCATTTCAGGGGATCGATACCACAACGACAATTGAGGTTTGAAACGGAAGAACTTCCGAAGCCCGAATTGATCATCCCTCAATATACTGTTCGTGAAATCCGGTCGGATCAACCCAACAATAGGATTGACCCCAACGAGATGGTGGATCTGAGTTTCACGATTAAGAATATTGGCAAAGCGAATGCTGAAAAATTAGAGATCGATGTCAACTCCGATCAACAAGGAATCATACTCCTTGGACTTGTTAATGATAATGCGATTCACGGGCAAAACCCAAGTTTGAAAACCATCTTACCAGGAGAATATCACACCCTGACCTATCGATATTTTATCAATAGTGAGTTTCTTGATCAGGAATTGAAATTCAAGGTGCGGGGGGTCGATCGATTCAATGGGTTTGATTTTTCCGCTGATTTAGTTTTTCCAATCAATCAACAAGGGGAACTTGGTGGAGTTATTGGAGATAGAGCCATCGCAACAGAATATGCCCCTAAATATGGTGTTCTTCAACCAGATCTACCTGAATTTATCGATGATGTAGACCGAGATATCCCCATAACTAAGAGCAGGCAAAAAAGCACCTATGCTTTGATCATCGGAAACGAGGATTACAAATCACGGCAAAGATCGCTTTCTGTTGAACAAAATGCTATATATTCCCTGAATGACGCAGAAGTGTTCAGAAACTATTGTCAAAAAACACTTGGAATTCCTCCCAAGCAGATTAAAATTCTGCGTAATGCCACCGCTGCAGAAATAAGTCAAGGTCTTGCCTGGATCAATAATCTTTCGAAAATTGAAAATGGCAATGCCAAGCTCATTTTTTATTATTCGGGGCACGGTATGCCCGATGAAGAGACAAAATCACCAGTTATTATTCCCGTTGATGTATCTGTGAACAATTTGGAGTATGGCATTCAGCTGTCAGATGCCTTTGCGTCTTTAATAGAGCATCCTGCACGCCAAGTTACCGTCTTTTTGGATGCATGTTTTAGTGGTGGTGGCCGTAATCAGGGATTGCTCACAAGAAAAGGGATCAAGGTCAAGGCCAATAAAAATGTGATTCTGGGAAATATGGTGGTTTTTTCATCAAGCTCAAGGGAAGAGACTTCATCCATATACCAGGAAACCAAGCATGGTTATTTTACATATTTCTTACTCAAAAAACTTAAAGAGACTAAAGGAAATATTGATTATGATGCGCTGAGCAACTATCTGATCCAATCTGTTCGAAAAGAAACCGGCTTAAATGGGATTGTTCAAACCCCGGAGGTAAATTTCAGCCAAAAGGTGGCCGATAGCTGGAAAGAATGGCAGCTCAAATAAAGTAGCGGTTCATACTTGGAATTAAGACTGGTCAACCTGAAAGGTAGCTCCTCAGTACGTTCTTACTTGCCAATACAGAAAGTATTATATCAATAAACATGACGTGTTTTATCTAGAAAGTCAAAGAAGTCTCTGAGCTTCTAACGAAATTGACTCTCAACAATAATTAATCATTATAGGAGATCAATCAAAAGTCAAAGGATCAATCTGATTATTTTTAATATGGTTTAATATAAAAAGTAAAATCGTATTCCATTGGCAACACCCTGTATTTATTTAAGATAGAAATGGCAGTACCGCCAACACCTGATACCTTATGGTCTAAGTTTAAGATGGTATAATCTACCTCCTTTAATTGCCCCCTGTAATGTGCCCTGGTCATATTATCAGTATCGTACATTTGAGCACTTGTATTAAAAGTTTGATTTCCTTTTATGAGTAAACCGCTACCGCTATTATCACTGATAGACGTCCAATAAACATCAGTTTTATTCGCATAATCTTGCGGAATGATGTACGGTACTTCATCATTTTTTACAGTAGTTTGGTAGCTGCCAAATTTAGCTCCTGTTTTTCGGTCAGGATAAGTTTCATAAGGCCCTCTACCGTACCATTTAATGTTTTGAAAAGTATCTGGCAATAGAAGTTGAAGTCCAATTTTAGGAATCCAATGAGTAAATTCTCCTGCGGGTGAAGATTTTGTTCTTAAAGTAATTTCTCCATCTTTTGCAATGCTGTAATTAAATTCATTTAAAAACCCGGTAGCATGATTGTTACCTGTGGCAAGTGTCACAATCTTTAGACCTGCATTTGCTTTATCTTTGATGATTTCGATAGCTGCTACCTTATGTTCTAAATTATTTAAACCTAAGGAATACCATCCGTTAGACATATTGTGCCCCATGCCATCCGATTGATGTCCGATAGAAGTGAAATAAGTACCCCATGCATCCAACTCATTGGCAAGAGGGGCCCTCCAAATATTGAATTTTGGCCCTTGTTTTAAATATTCTTTCTCTTTGTAAATAAGTGAGGAAAGTAACCCATTGTCTTTGTTAAACGTATAGGTGAAATTCGCACCTTTAAACACAATATTTTCCAAATTATCATCAATTGAAATACCTTCAATACTAGCAGTGTGGGTTTTCAATGCACTATAGGGGAATTCAAATTGCTCCCAAGCCACTTCATGTCCTTTTTTTGCCCAATTTGTGTCCTCCGAAAGGGTAAAGCTTAACGCTAAAACATAATGCGTTGCTTCCTTCAGATTCTTCGTTTGAAATGGAATTATAAAATGATTCTTTTTTAATGGATCTAAATCTATTTTTGTTGAACCTGATTCTATTTTTTCTCCATTGGCAGATAATGACCAATTCGCATTCAAATTACTCAAATTAGTAAATAAAAAGCGGTTGTAAATTTCCACTTCCCCAGCTTCTAAGTTCACTATGTTGATTTCTACAGGTTGTGGTGATTTTTTCAATTGCCATAGTTCTGGTTGAACGCTTCTATCGGGCCAAACCAATCCGTAAGTTCTTCCAGGTAAACCGATACTGTAGTAATGAGATTCATCCTTAACAGATTCAAAATCAAGCCAAAGTGACGCAGATTTTTGTAGTGCTTCGTTATTGTTTTTTAGCGCTTCGACTGATATTACTTTATTGAAAATTCTGATATTATCAATAGTAGTATGCGTAAGATACCCTAAATGATTATCAATGATTTCGGCAGATTTTCCAATATTTACAGGATACGGACCATTGATGATAGTACCAGTGCAACTTTTTGAAGCAACTTTTTCGCCATTAATAAAGAGACTTAGGTTTTCCCCGTCATAGGTACCCCATACTTCATGCCAATTCCCTTGCCAATTTTTAGGAAGATCGGCTTCAACAAAAACTTTCTCGCCTGTATAAACATAAAATTGAATTTTAGAATCGTTAGGTTGCCAAATGCCATATTGATAATTCCCTTTGGTTATATAATAGCAATCACCGTTGTATTTTTCGGGCTTTACCCAAAAAGAAAGTGTGAGTTGATCATTTGAAATATCCAGAGCAGTATCTCGATACACTTCTAGCCAATCATCATGGCCACTTAAATACAGAGCTTTACCAAATTTGCCATTTTTTATTAGTGCTTTATTCATTAAGGAGGCAGATATTTTATTTGGCGAGGCATCAGGCGTGGTTCTCCATCTTGCATCTATGCCTGGGCTAACCCAATCCCAAATGGCACCTCCGGTAAGCCGTGGGTATTTGTATATGAGATCCCAATACTCATCCAATCCACCAAGTGCATTTCCAGCCACAGACAAATATTCATCCATAAACGAGGGCCGAGGATCGTCTCCTAAAGCAAAACGTTTTTTAAGCATAAATGGCGTCACATATCGTGGGCCAACAATATCTTCGCATGTAATTGGATTTGTTTTTGGGTCTTCATCTCTATTACCGCCGTACATCCAAGCGGGGCGACTTGGATCTATTTTTTTTCCTTCATCAATTAATGTGCAAATATTGTCGCCCGGGCCACTTTCATTCCCAGCACTCCAAATAACAATAGATGCATGATTCCTATCTCGATAAACCATTTTTCTCATCCGGTCTATATATTGCTCTTTCCATTCGGGTTGGCTCGATAATTGGATATTGCTATGAGCCTCATCACCTGTTTCATCTATGATATACATACCGAGTTCATCAGCTAAGTCTAAATATTCAACATTTGGAGGATAATGACTCGTCCTGACACAATTAATATTGAATTGCTTCATTAAAATCAAGTCCTTTCTCATGGTTGCTGTATCCATGGCATGTCCCGTTTTTGGATGCATCATATGACTGTTGACCGCATTAAGTTTTACAGGCATACCATTGACATAAATGGCTTTGTTTTTAACTTCTACTTCTCTAAAGCCAGTTTTATGACTAAAAACTTCAATGGTTTTATTATTTTCATCAAGAAGTTCTAATGTAAGTATGTATAAATTTGGGTGCTCCGCAGACCATTTTTTAGGATTTTTTACCAGAAAAGAGCCAGATTTTTTTTCTAAGGCTCCTCTTGGTATATTTTGCTCAGATTTGTTTAAGGTTTTGCTGAAGATTTGCTTCTTTCTATCGTCAAATAAACTTGCACGAATTGAATAATCTTGTATACTATTTTTATTGAAATTGTTTACAAAGGCATCAATAGTTAACGTTGCATCTTTATAATTTTCATCTAAATCTGTGGTGATATAAAAATCATAAATATGCGTTTTTGGGGTTGACATGATATAGACATCTCTGTAAATACCTGCTAGCCGCCATGTATCTTGATCTTCTAAATACGAACCATCGCTATAGTGAAGTACTTGCACTGAAATGCTGTTTTCCCCTTTTTTTAAATAGGGTGTAATGTCGTATTCAGCAGGTTCCATAGCTCCCTGGTTGTAGCCCACTTTTTTTCCATTAATCCATACATATGAAGCAGACTGAACACCCTCAAAATGCAAAAAATGTTGTTTTTCTTTCCAGTTCTTGGCTAAGGTAAAAGTTCTGTAATAGGAACCTATCGGATTAAATTCTTCAGGTACAAAAGGTGGTGTCGAACTATAGGGCTGACCAATATTTCTGAATTTAGCATAGCCAAAACCTTCCATTTCCCAATTGGATGGCACCTTAATTTTATCCCACTTTTTTCGGTTAAAATTGTTTTGATAAAAACCTACTGGGGCTTTATCCAGGTTTTCAGAAAAATTAAATTTCCAAACACCGTTAAGGCTAAAAATATTTGGTGAAGATTTTTTATCAATACGTAGCGCTTCTTTTAAAGTATTGAAAGGCATTAGGTTGGTATGCGCTAACATCTGATTACGCTGAAATATTTCTGGATTTTCCCAATCGTTTTCTGATTGTGCAAAAGCAAAATTGGCTATAAAGAAATAGCAATAAAGAAAGCTTGCAGTTCTATATAAATTATTCATTTTTTTATGATTTTTTGTAGTTTGTACTTTCAGCAACATTTTGCAATAGGTTTGAATATTTTAATGATAAAATAGGGTAAATTTACTGAAAACAATGAAAGATTGACAGGTCATATTTTAAATTTATTTAGCAATGGAGTGGCTTAAACTGTGCCATTGCCAATTTAGTTATAAAAAGAAGGACAGTCTGGTAAACATGTAAAGTACAAAAAACTAATACCAAATTCTTTGGATTTGAAATGTTAGTTATTTGCTTGTATCCATTTGAATTTAGGATTAATTAAATAACACTCATGAAAACTATAAAACCAGCACTTTTAGCAATACTATATTTTGTAATATCAGCTTCTTATGCTCAAAAAAATAGCAAGCAAAAGTTCCCATATAAAGATAACAGCTTGTCAGTAGAAGTTCGTGTGAACGATCTTTTGGAGAGAATGACCCTTGAAGAAAAAATTTCTCAAATGAATATGTTAAGTCTTAGCCATTTGAAGCTTGATCAAAATGGTAATGTAAGTCGAGAATCATTAGATTCCTTATTTAAGGGAGAAAGTATAGGTACTTTAGAAAGTCCTTTTATTGGTGTAGACGAAATATCCAAACTTTCAGAAGCAGCCGACACCTATTTGCGCAAGAGTACCAGACTTGGTATTCCTGCAATACAAATAGCAGAATGTTTACATGGCCAATTGGCTTTTGGAGCTACTATTTTCCCTCAAACTATTGCACAAGGTAGTACATGGAACCCCGAATTAATTGAAAAAATGGGAGCAGTTATAGCCCAGGAAGCTAGTCTCTCTGGAGTAGATCAAGCTTTATCTCCAATATTCGATTTAGCCAGAGACCCGAGATATGGAAGAGTAGAAGAATGTTTTGGCGAAGACCCTTTTCATGTGGCAGAAATGGGAAAAGCCTTTGTTGTGGGAATGCAAGGAGATCCATCGGTTACAAAGAAAATGTTACTTGAAAACAAGTTAATCTGTACGGCAAAGCACTATGTGGCTTACAGCACTCCGATTGCTGGCATCAATCTTGGTCCAAATAATTTAGGGCCAAGAGATTTTAGAGATTTACATTTATATCCGTTTAAAAAAGCAATTCAAGAGGCCAATATTTATGCGGTGATGCCTGCTTATAACGAAGTTAATGGGATTCCTTTACATTCAAATAAATATTTGATGAAAGACATTCTAAGAAACGAACTTGGTTTTGAGGGCTATGTTTTTTCCGATTATGAGGCCATTGCTATGCTCAACTATTTTCATAAAGTTACTGAAGATAGAGCGGCAACTGCTATCAGTGCATTAGAAGCAGGTATTGATCTTGAGGCTCCTACAAGCTTTGCCTATTCCGAATTACCCAACCTGGTACATACAGGAAAAGTGGAAATTGCGTTGATTGATCAGGCCGTAAGAAACATATTAACTGCAAAATTTAAGGCAGGGTTATTCGATAGACCGTATATGGCTCCGAAAAAAGTATCTAACCTTATTCACACAATATCATCTGTACAACTGGCGCGTGAAATAGCCGAAGAATCAATTATTCTGCTAAAAAATGAGAACAACCAACTTCCGCTGGATGTTTCAACACTGAACTCAATAGCTGTTATTGGTCCTAATGCCGATCAGGTACAATATGGCGATTATAGTTACACAAAAGATAACGCATCCGGAGTGACCATTTTGGAAGGAATAAAGCAATATGCCAATAATAAGGTAACCATAAATTATGCTAAGGGATGCCGCATTTCCGGAGACGATACAAGTAATATCCCTGCGGCTGTAGCAGTGGCAGAAAAAAGTGATGTGGTTGTTTTGGTGATAGGAGGTACAAGTAGCGTGTTATCAGGCATTGGCTGGGGCAAAGACATCCCTGGAGATTATCCAACCAGCGGTGAAGGTTTTGACAGAACATCACTAACACCACCTGGGGTACAATCTGAATTAATTCAAGCCATATACAAAACAGGAAAACCAATTGTTTTGGTGATGGTGCATGGTAGGGCTTATTCCATCCCTTGGGAAAAAGAACACATCCCTGCAATTGTTGAAGCTTGGTATCCGGGTGAAGAAGGTGGTAATGCAGTTGCTAAGGTCTTATTTGGAGAAGTAAATCCATCGGGTAAACTAACTGTAAGCGTTCCCAAGAGTGCAGGTCATATACCTGTTTTTTACAATTACAAACCATCGGGTAGAGGTTTCTACAAGAAACCGGGCAGTCTGGAAAAACCGGGCAGAGATTATGTTTTTTCTTCGCCAGATCCTTTATTTCCTTTCGGTCATGGATTAAGTTATACTCAATTTGAATATTCAGATTTACAAGTTCAAGGCGCTAAATTATACATTAATGGTAAAGTAAAGCTATCCGTCAAAGTTAAGAATTCAGGTAAAGTGACTGGAAAAGAAGTTGTTCAAGTGTATATTAATGATAAAATCAGCTCGATTACAACGCCTGTAAAAGTTTTAAAAGAGTTTAAGAAAGTGGAGATAAATCCAAACGAAATAATTACAATTAATTTCTCTATCCCCATAGATGAACTGGGTTTGTGGGATAAAGACATGAATTATGTAGTTGAACCAGGAGAATTTGAAATAATGATTGGCAGCTCTTCTGCGGATATTAGACTTCGTAAAACGATAACAATTGAATAGATAGAAAGTGATTTAAAAACATATTTTGTAACGATTTTTAATTTATATGTAAAAGCATATAAAATACATTATTTTCATATAATTATATCTAATTACATATAATTTTAATATATTTACTTCGTTTATATTTAAAAGCATATAATGAAAGAGCTAGCAAGTTT
>CAZQRD010000072.1:0-12782 GCA_964595535.1 uncultured Flavobacteriaceae bacterium
AAATTAGGTTTTGCCAATCAACTAATTGGTTATATTTGCGCAATTATTGAAGATAGGTAGACACGGATGAAGAACATTAGAAACTTTTGTATCATTGCTCATATTGATCATGGTAAAAGTACCCTGGCGGACAGGCTGTTGGAATTTACCGGCACCGTTACTGATCGCGAAAAACAGGACCAATTACTTGATAGCATGGATTTGGAACGAGAGCGGGGCATTACGATTAAAAGCCATGCGATCCAGATGGATTATGAGTATGAAGGAGAGCAATATGTTCTTAATTTGATTGATACACCTGGTCACGTAGATTTTTCTTACGAGGTGTCTAGATCAATAGCGTCTTGTGAAGGTGCTTTGCTTATCGTCGATGCGGCACAGAGTATTCAGGCTCAGACCATTTCTAATTTATACCTGGCTCTCGATAATGATCTTGAGATCATACCGGTTTTAAACAAGGTGGATCTTCCCAGTGCGAATCCTGACGAAGTAACAGATGATATTGTTGATCTTTTAGGTTGCGATGCTGAAGAAGTGATTCACGCCAGTGGAAAAACAGGTTTTGGCGTTGAAAACATATTAAAGGCAATTATTGAAAGAGTACCGGCGCCCAAAGGAAATCCTGATGGACCTCTTCAAGCCTTGATCTTTGATTCAGTTTACAATTCGTACAGAGGGGTTGAAACATATTTTAGAGTAATCAATGGAGAAATAAAAAAGGGACAAAAAATCAAATTTGTTGCTACTGAAAATGAGTATTTTGCAGATGAAGTTGGAACATTGAAACTGAATCAGGAACCTAAAAAAAGTATAAAAGCAGGAGATGTTGGTTATTTGATCACAGGAATTAAAACCGCCAGTGAGGTTAAAGTAGGTGATACCATTACTGATGCTTTGAATCCCACCCAGGAAATGATTGAAGGCTTTGAAGATGTAAAACCCATGGTTTTCGCAGGTATTTATCCTGTTGATACAGATGAATACGAAGAATTAAGAGCTTCGATGGAAAAATTGCAGCTCAATGATGCCTCCCTGGTTTTTATTCCAGAAAGTTCAGCGGCACTTGGATTCGGATTCAGATGCGGGTTTCTAGGAATGCTGCATTTGGAAATTATTCAGGAAAGACTTGAAAGAGAGTTTGATATGACTGTGATTACAACGGTTCCAAACGTTTCTTATCACGCTTACACGAATAAGTATCCTGATACCATGATCCTGGTTAACAATCCAACAGATTTACCGGAGCCGTCGACATTGAATAGGGTAGAAGAACCTTTTATCAAAGCAAGTATTATAACTAAGGCCGATTTCGTAGGCCCGGTGATGGGACTTTGTATTGAGAAAAGAGGTGAAATCACCAATCAGACCTATTTAACAACCGAAAGAGTGGAACTGAGTTTTGATATGCCTCTATCAGAAATCGTATTTGATTTTTATGATCGCTTAAAAACTGTTTCCAAAGGCTATGCATCTTTTGATTATCATCCAATCGGATTCAGAGCATCTAAATTGGTTCGGGTTGATATACTATTAAACGGGCAGCCCGTTGATGCCTTGTCTGCTTTATTGCATGACAGTACCGCCTTCGGCATAGGAAAGAAAATTTGTGAAAAGCTCCGAAAATTGATCCCCAGACAGCAGTTCGATATTCCTATTCAGGCAGCAATTGGTGCCAAGATCATCGCCAGAGAAACTATTAAAGCCTTGAGGAAAGATGTTACTGCTAAGTGTTATGGTGGTGATATCTCACGTAAACGTAAATTGCTGGAGAAACAGAAAAAAGGTAAAAAGCGTATGCGTTTGGTGGGTAATGTGGAAATTCCTCAACAAGCTTTTATGGCAGTATTAAAACTCAACGAATAATTCTTAATCTGTCTTGTCATTTTTTGATGGATTTTTTTTAATCCTAACAGCCTGGTTCTGACCTGTAAGATGATCAACAATTTTGTCTATAGGACTTCTCGATTCAGGGCTTAACTGGCTGGGAACTGTAGTTAAATTCCCATCTCTGGCTGCAATGTATTGCGGTGACAAAATTTCCACTCCTGCCTTATTAAAAACATCCAGAATGTTTTTATGGATATCAGAGTAAATGAGGGCCATTTTCTTAGCTTCCTTGCTGTAAGCGTTAATTTCGTATGTCACGTAATTGTCGTCCAGACTGGTTTGCAGTACAAAGGGAGAAGGTTCTGTCTCTATGTGTATACTTTTTGAGGCAGATTCGATTAATAATTGCTCAACTTGATCCCATGGAACATCATAACCTATTGTTACCGAAGTATGGAGTAGAAGCCCGCTTTTATCCGCATTAGCCGAATAATTGATCAAGTGATTGACAATAATATTCGCATTTGGAATGGTTACATCCTCATTTTTGATCGTTCGAATCCTGGTCACCAGCAAGGTTTTTTCTACTACATCTCCAACTGTATCCTGTATTTTGACACGATCACCAATTTGGTAAGGACGCATATAAGTGATTACCACACCAGCAACTATATTCGCGATTGCTGACGTGGATCCAAATGAAACAAGTGCCCCAATAAAAATGGAAACTCCTTTAAAGGCTGGAGAGGTAGATCCTGGAAGATGAGGATAGATCAGCACCAAAGAAAATGCCCATATCAGTAAACTAATAATCTTTTGGGTTGTATTGGCCCAGTCTTTTGGGAATCCCTGAATAATAAATTTTTCAGCTTCTATGTCTTCTACTATGTCTTGTAGCACCCTGATAACATATCTGGTAATAAAAAGGATTACTAAGATGAAGATCAGGTTAGGGAGGAAATCAATAAATCCAAAGAAGACAAATTTGACTGGCCTTGCTAAAGAACTATAGAACAGATTAACTAACTCCTCTGCCCATGGGAAAAAGCTGAACATAAAAGGCAAATAGGTGAGTACTATAAAGATTATAATAGTGATTTTGGTAAGGTTTGAAATAAAAACAAAGATATTTTTAGTGGTTTTGGGAATAAAATATTTGAAAACATTTTTTTTATTTTTTAAAAACTTCTTTTCGAATTTCGATAAATAAACATTTAATTTTTTAAATATCCAGTTGATTATTTTTATGGCAAGTATCAGAACTAAAAGTGATAATAAAAAGTAGCCTATTCTGAACAGCCATTCCTTTGTTGATAAATTGTAATCGGCCCTGTGATTTAAAGCTTCTTTGAGCCTAAAAATCTGTATCTCAGCGAGCCCTGAAAGAGACGTATTGTTGGATTTAGCGTCATTTTCAGTAACGATAAAGGCGACTTCGTCATTATACACGATGCTGATAAATTCATTTTCAGGTTTCAAATAGATACTGTCAATACCTTGTTTGTAATCTTTTGTCAAAGATTCTATACGGTGTGAGATTTGTGCTGCTCTATAAGAAACGGGATATTCCTTTGGAGAATACCGTATCAGAAACAAGGTATCACCCTTAAATGTTACAGGGGCAATATCGACTTGATCCAAAGGCGGGTTTTGAGACAGTGCAGCTTTATTTTCGGTCACATTCGAGCTGTCTTGAACAACAGATTGGGCGGATAAACTTAAAGACAAAATGCTAAACAGTAAGGTCAATGCAATTTGAGGGGAACGCATAAGATTTTTGGTTTGTTGAGCTAATATACTAGAAATTATTGTATATAACTGAAAAACATGGCTTTACTCATTCAAAAGAGTAACCATGAGAGATTGATGCTAGATCAAATTTATTGGGAAAGGGAAATTCAATTATACAACCCCCTTTTTGATCCACAATTTGAAAAAAAAACCCCGCTTGCGCGGGGTTAGGTTTAAAAATATTATAAGCTTTTGAATAATTCTAATCGTTCCCATCTGGAATCAACATCATCTTGCGCCTGTTGAAGTAACTCACTGGCCAAAGAAGCATTTTCTTTCACAACTCTTGTGAAACGTGCTTCATTGTACATGAAATCTTCTAGAGGAGCTGAAGGAGCTTTAGAATCGAGTCTGAATTTTTTCCCTTTAGGTTTAGAAGGGTCAAATCTAAATAATGGCCAATATCCTGTGTTTACAGCTTTTCCTTGCTGAGTAGCACCATCTTTCAAATCATATCCGTGTTCTCCACAATGAGAGTAAGCAACAATCAACGAAGGTCCATTGTATTCAGCTGCCTCTTTAATGGCTTTTAATGTTTGTACATCTTTCGCTCCCATAGCGATCTGCGCTACATAAACACTTCCGTAAGAAATAGCTTGCATGGAAAGGCTCTTTTTAGGTGTTTTTTTACCGGCTATAGAGAATTTCGCACTTGCCCCTAACGGAGTTGCTTTGGAAGTCTGACCACCCGTATTTGAGTAGACCTCAGTATCCATTACCAGAATGTTGATATTTTCTCCTGATGCTAAAACGTGATCTACACCACCATATCCAATATCATAGGCCCATCCGTCTCCACCAAATATCCAAACTGCCTTTTTACGAAGGTATTCGGTCAATTGATTGAGTTTCTTGGCATCTTCATTGTTGTCAAGAATATTCAGGGTTTCTTTTAATTTGTCAATGTCTGCAAATTTTTTGGCCTTTTCAGTTTCATCGGCTTCCGGATTATCCAAAATATCGGATACCAAATCACTTCCAACCAATAATTCCATTGATTTTAAAAGACCTACAGCAATTTCCTGTTTTTTGCTAAGTGCAAGCTGCATACCTAAACCAAACTCGGCATTGTCTTCGAAAAGAGAGTTTGCCCAGGCAGGACCTCTGCCAAATTCATTGGTTCTGTATGGAGTTGTTGGCAAGTTCCCTCCATAAATTGAGCTACAACCTGTTGCGTTAGCGATCAATATGCTGTCACCATATAACTGAGTGATCAGCTTTATATATGGAGTTTCCCCACAACCTGAACAAGCCCCGGAGAACTCAAATAAAGGTTGAAGGAACTGAGCGCCTTTTACATTTGAAGTACTTAATTGAGTACGGTCATAGTCTGGTAGATCGATAAAGAAATCCCAGTTTAGATTCTCAACGGCGTCATGCTCTAGTTTTTTACGCATATTAATTGATTTGAAACCTGGAATCTCTTTGCTTTCTGCAGGACAAACCTCCACACAAAGATCACATCCTGTGCAATCTTCAGGCGATACCTGAAGTACATAGGAGTCTTCTTTTGTAAATGGACGTCCCTTGGCCGGAACATGTTTCATTGTCAATGGCGCCTCAAACAATTCTTCTTTAGCGACAACTTTTGCACGAATGGCAGCATGTGGGCAAATGGCCACACATTTATTACACTGTGTACAAATGTTTTCATCATCCCAAATTGGAATAAAATGGGCAATACCGCTTTTTTCGTATTGACTTGTTCCTGTTGGAAAAGTACCATCTGCAGGAAAAGCGCTTACGGGTAACTCATCACCTCGGCCTGCAAGGATCGTTTCAAGTACTTCTGTTACAAAACCATCAGGAGCATTCGTCATCGCTGAAACAAATTGTTTCTTGCTGCTTACCTGATTAGGATAATCAACCTTTTCAAGGTTTTCCAATGATTTATCAACAGCATTAAAGTTCATTTGTACTACCTTTTCACCTTTATGTGAGTACGATTTTACAATGGCATCTTTGATCTTTTGGATGGCCTCTTCTTTTGGAAGAATACCTGAAATAGCAAAGAAGCATGTTTGAAGAACCGTATTCGTTCTTTTACCCAATTTAGCATCCTGAGCCACCTTAGAGGCATCTACGATATAAAAATTAACTTCGTTTTCAATAAGATGTTTCTGCATTTTCTCAGGAAGTTTTTCCCAGATTTCATCTTTAGAATAAGGCGAGTTTAATAAGAAGGTTCCCCCTTTTTTCAATTCATCAATCATATCGTATTTCTCAATAAAATTAAACTGATGACTGGCAATAAAATCAGCCTTTTCAATCAAATAAGATGAGTGAATAGGTTCAGGTCCGAATCGTAAATGTGAAATGGTCTGTGCTCCGGCTTTTTTTGAATCGTATACAAAATAGCCCTGTACAAAATTATCGGTAGTTTCTCCAATGATCTTAATTGAGTTTTTGTTACCACCTACGGTACCATCTGATCCTAAACCATAAAACATGCAGTTGAATGTAGTTCTTCTTACTTCAAATGTTGGGTCGGCCATCAAACTGGTATGCGTAATATCGTCTATGATACCAACTGTAAAATGATTTTTAGGTTTGTCTTTTAAGAGTTCGTCATAAATTCCTTTTACCATTTTTGGTGTGAATTCCTTCGATGATAAGCCATATCGGCCACCTACAATTGTAGGCATGTTATCGCTACCTTCGATAAAAGCAGTTAAGACATCCATATACAGAGGTTCACCTATACTTCCGGGCTCTTTGGTACGGTCAAGAACAGCAATTTTTTTAACTGTTTTTGGAATTTTATCTATAAAATCCTTTACCGAGAAAGGCCTATACAACCTTACAAATAAGGCGCCTACTTTTTCACCGTCTGCAATCATTTTTTCCAAGGATTCATAAACTGGTCCTTCACCTGATCCCATAATAATGGTAACTCTTTCTGCCTGAGGGTGACCTATATAATTGAATAGGTCATATCGTCTGCCTGTATGTTCATAGAATTCATCCATAACCTCCTGAACAATTCCAGGAACATTATCATAATAAGTATTTGCCGCTTCTCTTGCCTGAAAGAATACATCAGGATTTTGTGAAGTACCTCTGATTACCGGATTGTCAGGATCCAGAGAGTGCTTTCTATGAGCCATAATGCGATCTTCCGGCATCATTGCCTTAATGACCTCATCAGGAATGGTATCAATTTTAGAAATCTCATGTGAGGTTCTGAAACCATCGAAAATATTCATAAAAGGAATTTTGGATTTCAAGGTTGCAACTTGAGAAATAAGAGCGAAATCCTGTGCTTCCTGGACAGATCCTCCAAATAACATGGCAAAACCTGTTTGCCTGGCTGCCATCACATCACTGTGGTCTCCAAAAATGGATAGGGCATGCGTGGCAACGGTTCTGGCTGCTACATGAATTACAGTAGGTAATAACTCTCCTGCCATTTTATACATATTGGGGATCATGAGTAATAGCCCCTGAGAAGCTGTAAATGTTGTTGTGAGTGCTCCTGCCTGAAGAGATCCATGAACTGCACCAGCGGCGCCACCTTCACTCTGCATTTCAACGATGCGAGGAATGTTATTCCATATATTCTTTTGTTCCTTAGAACTGTAAAGATCCACATGTTCACCCATAGGTGATGCAGGAGTAATTGGATAAATCGCACAAACTTCATTGGTCTTATGTGCTACTCTGGCAACCGCCTCATTAGCATCACATATTATTTTTTCGAATTTTTTTTTCATTTTATAGAAAGTTTATAAATATGAGATAAGTTTAATTATTCTTAATCATCTTCAAGGTTACATGATTAATTCTGTGTAAAATTATAGCTAATGCAACACTTAAATTATGATATAAGTCATAGGGTATTGGAGGCCAGTATGAAGCAAAAAAAAAGAGTATTTGATATCAAATACTCTTTTTTTTTATTAAAATAAAGTTGTTTACTCTCCGTGCATCCAAACCTTTTTCGCCAAAAGAACTTCTTCTGATTCGACATGGTCTTCATCAGGAACACAGCAGTCAACCGGACAAACAGAGGCACATTGTGGTTCATCATGGAATCCCTTACACTCTGTGCATTTATCGGTTACAATAAAATAAAACTCATCACTTACCGCTTCATTTTCAGCATCAGCATCAACATCTCTTCCATCAGGAGTGGTTACCTCACCACTTAAGGAAGTTTCATCTGAAAAAGACCATTCACTGTCTGGTTCATAGATTGCGTTATTCGGACATTCTGCCACACAAGCGTCACAGTTTATACATTCGTCAGTTATTATAATAGCCATTTTCTATAAATTTAAATTTCACTGGACAAAGTTAAAGAATTAATTTTTCATAAAATTCAGATAAAACGAAATTTAGAATTATTCCAAATAAGGCAGACCCAACACTTTAAATGTAATATAAATTACAGATTGATAAAAGTCATATTTTGAATGGTCAGAGCTCTTTACTTTTAACGCCTTATTGAATAGGGTAATCTAAAATTTTAGTAAATTTATAAAAAATATACAGAAGATGACTGTTAATAAAATGGAACCCGTGCAACAGGAGGTTGAATCTCTAAGCGCCGTGGTAATTAGATTTGTTGGCGATTCCGGTGATGGAATGCAGCTAACTGGTACTCAGTTTACTGATACCTCAGCCATGTTTGGAAATGATGTGGCTACTTTTCCAAATTATCCTGCCGAAATAAGGGCTCCCCAGGGAAGTCTTTATGGTGTCTCAGGTTTTCAGGTTCACATAGGTAGTATTGAGATCAGTACGCCAGGCGAAGATTTGGATTTGTTAGTGGCTATGAATCCCGCGGGATTAAAAACAAATATCCATGCGGTTAAAGCAGGGCATACCATTATTGTGGATGTTGATGCTTTTACAAAAAAGAATTTGCAAAAGGCAGAGTACACAACGAATCCACTAGAGGATGGAAGCCTTGATAACTTCAGGGTAATTGAAGTCTCCATGAGTTCCATGACCAAGGAGTCTATAAAAGACCTGGGTCTTGATAATAAAAGTATTTCTAGGAGCAAGAATATGTTCGCGTTGGGTATGGTCTATTGGATGTATGACCGTGAAATGAGTCATACCTTGAAATTCTTTGATCAGAAGTTTAAGTATAAACCAAAGGTTGCTGAAGCTAATGCCAAGGTGCTTAAGGCTGGATTTTATTATGCCGAAACACTTGAATTGATCCCAAATGCTTATAAAATAGAACCTTCTGAAATGACCAAAGGCACCTATCGAATTCTCAATGGGAATACCGCAACAGCCTGGGGTTTTCTGGCAGCAGCCGAGAAGTCTGGTTTGGAATTATTTCTGGGTTCTTACCCGATTACTCCTGCAACGGATATTTTGCACGAACTCGTCAAGCATAAGAATTTTGGTGTAAAAGCCTTTCAAGCCGAGGATGAGATTGCTGGGGTTACCTCTGCTATTGGAGCATCCTTTGCCGGGGATCTTGCCATCACTACTACTTCGGGGCCAGGACTTGCCTTAAAAAGTGAGGCCATTGGACTGGCATTGATGACCGAACTACCTTTGGTAGTGGTCAATGTTCAAAGAGGAGGCCCATCAACCGGTTTGCCAACCAAAACGGAACAATCGGATCTACTACAAGCGATGTATGGAAGAAATGGGGAGTCACCAGTCATAGTTATTGCTGCAAGTACACCTGCAGACTGTTTTGATTATGCCTATATAGCGGCTAAATTGACCTTAGAGCACATGACGCCGGTGATACTGCTCACTGATGGCTATATTGCCAATGGTTCGGAACCCTGGAGAGTCAAGTCGATTGATGAAATGCCAGATATAAAAACACATATTATAGATAAAAAATCCGATACATGGCATCCCTATGATCGCAATAATGACACTCTATCCAGAAACTGGGCCATTCCGGGTACACCCGGACTTGAGCATAGGGTTGGAGGATTAGAGAAAGATAAGATTACAGGGAATGTTTCATATGTTCCTGACAATCATGAGTATATGACTAACATCAGGGCCGAAAAAGTGAAGAGGGTTGAAAATTATATCCCTGACCTGAAAGCTGAATATAATGAAGAGGGCGACCTCTTAGTCATTGGATGGGGAGGTACCTATGGAAGTTTGCATTCGGCGGTTAAAAGTCTGAGCAATGATGGGTATAAAATTGGTCATGCCCATTTTTATTATCTCAATCCATTTCCAAAAAACACAGCGGAAATTTTATCAAAATTCAAAAAAATTGTGGTTTGTGAATTGAATAAAGGTCAGTTGTCTACAATTTTAATGGGAAGACATCCTGAATTTAAATATGCACAATACAATAGAGTTATGGGCTTACCATTTTCAGTAAGTCATCTGGGAGAGAAATTCAAGAACTTAATTAAAGAGAACTGATATGCAAGATACTATAGAAAAAAAATATACATTCAAGGATTTTGCCAGTGACCAGGAGGTTAGATGGTGTCCTGGTTGTGATGATTATGTCATCTTAAGGTCCATGCAAAAGGCCCTTCCTGAGATGGGAGTAAAAAAGGAAGACGTCGTCTTTATTTCGGGAATTGGTTGTTCTTCAAGGTTTCCGTACTATATTGATTCCTATGGAATGCATAGTATCCACGGAAGGGCAGCTGCCATCTCCAGCGGTGTCAAATTGGCTAACCCTGATCTTAGTGTTTGGATGATCACAGGAGATGGTGATAGTCTGGCCATCGGAGGGAATCATTTTATACACGTACTTAGGCGAAATTTGGACCTGAATATTGTTTTGTTCAATAATGAGATTTACGGACTAACCAAAGGGCAGTTTTCACCAACCTCTTTGATAGGTCAAAAAACCAAATCATCTCCTTATGGAAACACGCAACCTCCTTTTCATCCCGGAGAGCTCGCTCTTGGGGCACAGGCAAGGTTTTTTGCAAGATTAGGCGGAAACAGTCCTAAAGAAATGACCAATCTTTTTGTGGAGGCAGAGAAATTCAAAGGTACCTCATTGATTGAAATTCTTCAAAACTGTGTTATTTTTAATGACGGTTGTTTTACCCAGTTTACGGATAAAAAAGTGAGAGAAGACAAACAGTTATTTCTCGAACACGGCAAACCAATGATCTTTGGAAAGGAAAAGGATAAGGGACTTGTTCTTAATGGTTTGAAACTCGAAGTAGTGACCATAGGAGAAAATGGAGTAACCCAAGAAGATCTTTTGGTGCACGATGCCAAATGTGAAGATAATACCTTACATCAGATGCTTGTCAAATTACAGTATCCTTTGGCTACAGGAATCATCCGTAGTTTTGAAGATACCACTTTTGAACAACGGGAAGCTTTGTTAAACGCGGAGGTAAAATCCAAGTCTGAATTTTCGAAAGTTGATGACCTGTTTTTCTCTGGAGAAACCTACGAGGTTAAATAAAATAAATTATTATTTAAAGGGTGACAATGGTCATCCTTTTTTTTTAAATCACAAGATACATTTGTGTGCTAATTAAGAATGTCAATTATGGGATATGAAGCGATTCTAGTATTTTTTATTGCGGGTGTCTTTTTGATAGTGCTTGCAAATTTTTTATCAAATCTGATTTCTCATAAATCGGAGAACGCTGCAAAAAAAGAACCTTACGAATGTGGGGTTGAAACTATCGGTCCTACATGGATTCAGTTTAAAGTGGGCTATTATCTTTTTGCTATATTATTTTTAATTTTTGATGTGGAAGTAGCATTTTTAGTTCCCTGGGCAGTTGTTTTCAAAGAAACTGGAACGGTGGCTTTGGTAGAAATAATTGTATTTTTATTTATACTGGGATTAGGATTGTTGTATGCATACAAAAAAAGAGCATTAAGATGGGAGTAGAAAAGAAAAGATATTTAAGCCAGTTAGAAGCTGAGGGATTAAAAGAAGTGATCCCTGAAAGTTTTCCGGGGAAAGTTATTCCGGGAGGAAATGGGGGAAATATTGTGGTAACCACTTTAGATTCTGTTATTAACTGGGGTCGTTCAAATTCATTATGGCCATTGTATTTTGGAACTAGTTGTTGTGCCATAGAAATGATGCAAACAGGTGCTCCAAAACACGATTTTTCACGATTTGGATTTGAAGTAGCCAGACCTTCTGCCCGACAAGCAGATCTTATAATTATTGCTGGCACTATTGTTAATAAAATGGGGCCGGTATTAAGAAGGTTGTATGATCAAATGGCTGAGCCTAAATATGTTATAGCCATGGGAGCTTGTGCTATTTCTGGTGGTCCTTTCTACTATAATTCTTATTCTGTCATAAAAGGAGCCGATCATGTAATACCCGTCGATGTTTATGTACCCGGATGTCCGCCAAGACCGGAAGCATTGTTGGAAGGAATGATCATGCTTCAGGAAAAAATTAAAACAGAGAACATGAGTCATAAGGTCAATCCTATTGATGGTTTTGATGAAGGGATATAACTTGTGATAAATCAAAAGATAAAATGAAAAATGAAGATTTAAAAAATATTATTAATGCTTTAGTAGATCATCTTGAATTTTCTGAAGAGGGATCAGAGTTTTTGACGGTTACCGTTCCAAAAGAACAATTGCATGAAGTTTGTAGTCAATTAAAATCAAATCCCGAACTAAAATTCGACTATGCTTTTTGTATTACCGGAATGGATTGGGGTGAAGAATTAGGTGTTATTTACCATTTGGAATCTACCGAATTTAGACATGCAATTGTTGTTAAAGTTACAACTGATGATCGTGAAAATCCGGTTTTAGATTCAGTATGTGATATTTGGAGAACCTCAGAATTTCACGAATTAGAAATATATGATTTTTTTGGAATCAAGTTTAATAACCATCCGAAATTAAGACGTCTTTTTTTAACTCCGGATTGGGATGGTTTTCCTTTGAGAAAAGACTATGTGGACGAAGCAAATATGATTGTTAAATAAGAATATTCATGGCGAATCAAGAAGTAAAAGACAAAATAAAATCAGAAGAATATTTTGTAAATATGGGTCCTCAACACCCTGCTGCTCATGGTGTATTACGACTGATATTGACAATTGATGGTGAAATAATAAAAAATGTTGAACCAGATTTGGGATACATCCACAGATCTATTGAAAAAATGTGCGAAAGGGATAGTTACCAACAGATAGTGCATTTAACGGATAGAATGGATTATTTATCTTCTCATATCAACAATGAGGCTGTTTGTTTAACTG
>CAZQRD010000073.1:0-12749 GCA_964595535.1 uncultured Flavobacteriaceae bacterium
AACAAGAAGGTGTTTGGCCATTCTATTGTACAGATTTCTGTTCAGCTTTGCACCAGGAAATGCAAGGATATGTTAGGGTCTCTAAAAAAGGTTCGAATGTGCCTATTTCATTTACGCTTGACGGCGATGCTGTTGACGTAGAATAATATTAAGATTGAGGTTAAGTTAATTATTGTAGAAAACGGGCAGTGGATCTTTAACTGCCCGTTTTCGTTTTAAATGATATAAATCATGCTTAGCAAATCCTAGTCATTGTAATTTTGATGTGAAAAAATCGTTGATTTCCTAATCTAATTATGAACACAAAATGAAAAAATCTAAAATCTTAATGATCATTGGGCCTTTATTAATGTTGGGGCTATTCTTATTGCCACTTTGGAACATCACTTTGGAAGCACCCCAGTATCCCATTCCTCTTGGGATGAATATTCATATCAATGAGTTTAGTGACGTTCATGAATTCGATATCAAGAACATCAATTTGATGAACCATTATGTGGGTATGAAATACATCCCCGAAACAATTCCTGAATTTAAATTATTTCCGATTGTAATAGGAGTTATGATAGTAGTTGGTGTGCTCATCGGGATTTTTGCCAATTACAAATGGTTTATTGGATGGTTCATCTTGATGTCTATTCTTGGAATTGCAGGAATATATGATTTCTATCTCTGGGAATATGACTACGGTCATAACCTTGACCCAAAGGCTATTATGAGCTTTAAAAACCCTGATGGGAGCCCAATGGGATTTCAACCACCGCTTTTTGGAACCAAACATATTCTAAATTTTGTTGCACATTCATATCCGCGAACAGGAGCGTATTTGATGTTTGTGGGGATGATGCTAACAGTTGTGGCTTTCTTTGTAGGTAAGAAAGAGGCCAAGACAGAAAGTAACTAATCGGATCATCATTTTTGCGAGAACAATGATGTAGATTTATTGGTTTATATTTGTCGAACTAACTAAAAAAACATGAAAAAAGTATTTGTTGCTGCTTATGCGGCTGTGCTGTGTTCATTCTTTTCCTGTGCCATCGAGCCGGAACAGATCAATTACGGTCAGGATGCATGTCATTTTTGTCAAATGACCATCGTTGATCAGCAACATTCTGCACAATATGTAACCAAAAAAGGCAAACAATTTAAGTTTGATGCCATTGAGTGTATGGTCAATGAACTTGCTGAAAAGGAAATTGAAAACATAGAAATATTTCTGGTTGCCGATTATAAAAACCCCGGCCAAATGACTTCTGCTGCGGGCGCCACCTATCTTATCAGTAAAGAAATTAAAAGCCCGATGGGGGCTTATCTTTCGGCATTTTCATCTATTAAGGATGCGAATAATACCAAGTCTGAAAGTGATGGTCAACTCTTTACCTGGACTGAATTACTTAAAAAATTCGATGGGCAATAAATGAAAAGAACTGGTCTGATCATTCTGAGTTTCACTTGTTTGTTTTCCGTTTACGGAAAACAGATTGAGGTGTGTTCAACCTGTGAGGTGAAAACCATTAAGCAGGCTATTTCCTTAAGTGCAGACGGAGATGAGATCATTATCAGGAGTGGGATTTATAAGGAGCATGATATTGTTGTAGATAAATCGGTTCATATCAAGGGAATTGACCGTCCTGTTATAGATGGTGAGAATAAAGAAACCATCTTTAGGTTTGTGACTGATAATTTTTCGGTCAGTGGTCTTGAGATCATTAATGTGGGCCAGAGCTATACCAAAGATTTTGCGGCAATTCTGGTGTCGCAAGCCAATGATTTTAAGATAGAAAACAATATATTAAAAAAGGTATTCTTCGGCATATTGATCGAGAAATCGAAAAATGGTGTTATTTCTAATAATAAGGTCAGCAGCAATGCTATTTCACAGGCAAATTCTGGGAATGGAATTCATCTTTGGCACTGCTCGAATATGACGATTTTCAAAAATGAGTTAAAAGGGCTTAGAGATGGAATATATTTTGAATTTGTAAAAAAGAGCAAAGTATATGAAAATCGAAGTTTAGAAAACCTTCGCTACGGACTCCATTTTATGTTTTCAAATGAAAATACCTATTCTTATAATGTATTTAAAAACAATGGAGCAGGAGTTGCCATTATGTTTTCCAAATTTGTGAAAATGTATCATAATAAATTTGAACATAATTGGGGATCGGCATCATATGGTTTATTGTTAAAGGAGATCTATGACGCAGAAATTGAAAATAATACATTTGAACAAAACACGATAGGAATAAGTGTTGATGGATCAACAAGGATCAATTATAAAAGGAATACTTTTTTGAATAATGGATGGGCCATCAAGATTATTGGCGCTTGCTATGAGAATGTATTTTCAGAAAATAATTTCTTAAATAATGCCTTGGATCTGTCTTATAACAGCAAGATCAATTCCAATAGTTTTGAAGGCAATTTCTGGAGTGAATATGCAGGATATGACCTCGATAGAAATGGGGTGGGAGACATTCCTTACCGACCCGTGAAATTGTTTTCATATATTGTACATAATACTCCTGAAACAATTGTATTGCTGCGAAGCATGTTTGTGGATATCATTAATTTTTCCGAAAAGGTTTCTCCGGTCTTTACCCCTGATAACCTTATAGATAGCAACCCTCTGATGAAAAGGATTTATGATTCAAATTAATAATTTAAATAAAAAATTTGGCAAGCTGACAGTATTAGACGGGTTAAATCTCGATATTGCTTCGGGAGGTATTTTTGCCATTCTGGGCCCTAACGGATCAGGGAAAACCACCCTGATCAAAAGTATTTTAGGTATGGTGATTCCTGATAAGGGAGATATCAAACTAAATGGGGAAACTGTTCTTAACAAGTGGAATTACAGAAATGATATCAATTATTTACCTCAGATAGCAAATTTTCCTGCAAATCTAACTGTAAAGGAATTGATTAAAATGGTCAAGAATTTAAGACCAAAACAGGCAAGTGATAAGGCGCTTATCGAACTTTTCGGTTTGGAATTGTTCCTAGACAAAAAACTTGGCAATCTATCTGGGGGAACAAAGCAAAAAGTAAATATTTTGCTCACTTTTATGTTTGAAAGTGATCTTATTATATTGGATGAGCCCACAACAGGTCTTGATCCTATCTCACTGATTCATTTAAAGGAGATTATTAACCTTGAGAGGGAAAAGGGTAAAACCATATTAATAACCACACATATCATGAGCTTTGTGGAGGAGGTCGCAGATGAGATCGTTTTTTTACTGGATGGAAAAATTTATTTTAAAGGGACTTCTAGAGCTTTAAAAGAACAAACCGGGCAAACAGACCTCGAACATGCCATTGCCAAATTGATTTCGAAAGAATTATGATCAAGATACTAAAATATAGCTTTTTTGACCTGATGAGAAGCAGATGGAGTTACGTTTATTTTGCGTTCTACCTGGCTTTGGGATTCGTCTTGTTATTTCTTAATAATGATGTAAACAAGGCGATCATTACACTCATGAATATCATCATTGTACTTACACCTTTGATTGGCACCATCTTTGGCGTAATGTATTACTATAATTCTAAAGAATTTACAGAATTACTTCTGGCACAGCCTATTAAAAGGAATACAATCTTTATGGGGCAATATCTCGGAATATCAATTTCGCTCACCCTAAGCCTTATTCTTGGACTTGGGATACCGTTTTCACTTTATGGACTGTTTGTGTCTTCAGCTATTTTTGATTTTTCACTCTTGTTATTGGTCGGCACTTTGCTCAATTTTATTTTTGTCGCTCTGGCCTTTAATATTGCACTTTCAAACGAGAATAAAATTAAGGGTTTTGGATACGCCATTTTGATGTGGTTGTTTCTGGCAGTGATTTATGATGGTGTATTTTTGATCTCACTAGTGATGTTCAATGAATATCCCTTAGACAAATTTGCCTTACTTACCACCATGTTTAATCCCATTGATCTGTCCAGGATTTTGATCCTGTTAAAATTGGATATTTCAGCTTTATTAGGATATACTGGAGCGGTATTTAAGAAATTCTTTGGTACAAACCTGGGATTAGTCCTGTCAATTGCTGTGATGCTTTTATGGGTTTTATTACCTGTTTGGAGAATTAAAGTAAAACTTAAAAAGAAGGATTTTTAAAGCAGTTAGCTTATTTCTTAATTTCCCCTCCTATGATGGGGTAACCGGCATTGATCCAATTAAAAAAACCTTCATCAATGACTGCTGTATTTTTAAAGCCTTGTTTCCTCAGCATGTTGATAACCTTGTCTGATGCCGCATGAGGGCAAGAACAGTAAGCGATGATCCAGGTGTCATTATTCGGCAAGCCATCAGCTACCTTATCTTCAGTAATATAATAGGGCATTGGAATGGCCCCAGGTATATGGGCGTTATGCCATTCGGAGGTAGTTCTTGTATCTAAGATGACCAATTTGTTTTTATCTTTTAAGGCTTTGGCCACCTGCTCCATGGGTACATATCTTCCCTCTCTCAAAGTGAATTCAGGTCTTTCACCTTTTGGGTTTGTCACATAGTTTTTGGGTTCCGGGAAGGGTGATAATTCTTTTGGTTCAGGACTCCATCCTGATGTAAGGCTTCTGATATACGCTGTGAGATCGTCGATCTGCTCATCTGATAATTGCCGCTTAAAGGAAATCATTTCTGTATCTTCCCTTCCATTTTCAATGGCGTATTTAATATAAGCGTCAGTCGCAAAAGCCAGATATGCCGGGTTTGCGAGGGATGGTGCCGTTATACCTTCAGCTTTTTTTCCGTGGCATTCAGCGCATTTTTGTTTAAAAATTGCAGATCCATTTATAATATCCCCTTCAATCGGATCTAAAGACAAGGCTATAGTTTCCACTCCTGATTTGTGTTTTAGCCAAATGGCAAGGCTAAAGATGTCTTTCATGCTTAAAGGGCCGCCCGAATCGCTCAGGTAAGCTGCCATAGCTGTGTTTGGCCTGCCAAATCCGATAGAACTGGCTAAAAAATTTAGAGGCATCGTTGACATAAGCGATTTTGATTTGAGCGATGGCGCATAATCGGCTGCGCCACCTTCTCTGTCTGCTCCATGACAAAGTGAGCAGTATTTCTGATAATTCTGCTCGGCTCTCTCCGCATCAATTTTCGTAAGTGGCGCATTTCTGATCTGAGCATGGATTGTACCCATTCTTAAAGAGAAAAAAAAAGCGAAAATAAAAAGGGAAATTGAATAAATAGTTGTCGATCTGCACATCAGAGCAAATTATAAAAAAGTATGCAAATTTACTAATGTGTTTTAATATCTTTGAATTTTTAAAATTTTAGCTTCAACAATGGAAAATCAAGTTTCTACAAAAACAAAGAATCAGCTGGGTGTCAAAACGTATCAGGCTGTATATATTACAAAGGTGTATAACTGGATGGCTCTTGCCTTATTTATTACAGGACTTGTAGCCTACTTTACAGCAACTTCACCTCAACTATTTAATGCAATAATAGGTTCCCGGATCTTGTTTTTTGGATTGATCATTGGTGAGCTGGCATTGGTTGTCTACTTGAGCAGAGCAATAAATACGATGAGCAGAAATATGGCAATAGGCGCGTTTCTAGTATATTCTGTGCTGAACGGCCTTACCATGTCGGTGATTTTTATGGCGTATACCTCGAATTCAATTGCGACTACTTTTTATATCACTGCAGGGACCTTTGCAGCCATAAGTTTTTATGGATATACAACCAAAAAAGACCTCACTAGCATAGGGAACATGGCTTTTATGGCGTTGATTGGGATCATCATAGCTTCGATTGTAAATATGTTCTTACAAAATGAAATGATGTATTGGATCATTAGTTATCTGGGGGTTGCTGTTTTCGTTGGTCTTACGGCTTATGATACTCAAAAGTTAAAAGAAATTGGAAGCAGAGGTTTTGCCAATGAGGATAGTATGGAGAAAATGTCAATTATGGGTGCTTTAACCTTGTATCTTGACTTTGTCAATCTCTTTCTCTTTTTACTCAGAATCTTCGGAGGCAGAAAGTGAGTTAGATCTTTTTAACGTATTTTTGTTTTGAAGATCGTTGCTTTTTAATTTTTAAGTAACTGTATTACAGATTTGTATAATATTTCTTTAGGAAGTAATTATCAAGCTTTGGTTTTGTTTAAAGACCAATGTATTCGTATATTTATCCTAAAAATTGAGCTATGGTCAGCCAGATCATGGCTGTTTGTTTATAAAGGTTTATGGGAAATTACAAGCCAAAAAAACGACTTGAGACCAGAGAATATATCCAGGGAGTTCTAAAAGGAGACAGGGTATTGTTGTCAAGAGCGATAACAATAGTTGAGAGTAATCTTGCAACTGATAAAATCTTGGCAAAAGATATCATCCAGGCTATTTTACCAAGTTCGGGAAATTCAATAAGAATTGGTATTACAGGAGTGCCGGGAGTAGGGAAGAGTACTTTTATAGAAGTCTTTGGGAAGCATTTGATTGAACTGGGACATAAGGTGGCCATTCTTTCAATTGATCCCAGTAGTCAGCGATCGAAGGGGAGTATTCTCGGAGATAAAACCAGAATGGAGGAACTAGCTACAAGACAGGAGGCCTATATAAGACCTTCTGCTTCAGGAGACACTTTGGGTGGCGTAGCGAATAAAACCGGTGAAACTATGCTACTCTGCGAGGCAGCAGGTTATGATGTGATCCTTATAGAGACCGTGGGTGTTGGCCAATCAGAAACGGCTGTTCATGGAATGACAGACTTCTTCTTGCTGTTGATGTTGTCTGGGGCTGGAGATGAATTACAAGGCATTAAAAAGGGTATCATGGAAATGGCAGATATGCTGGTTATTAATAAGGCAGATGGAGATAATGTCAAGAAAAGTCAGATAGCCAAAAGACAGTACGAAAATGCCTTGCATATTTTTCCTCAGGCTGATTCTGGTTGGACTCCGGTGGTAACTACCGCTTCTGCACTTAAGAATATAGGTATTGCAGAGGTTTGGGAACAAGTCAAGGAATTTATGAAACTTGTTAATGACAATGGTTATTTTAAAACAAATAGAAAAGAACAGCAAATAAAATGGATGTATAATAATATTCATGAAGAATTAAAGCAACTGTTTTACGGGTCTGAGCATATTACTGAGCATTTAAAGACCCTTGAGAAAGAGATTATCGATGCCAAAGTTTCTCCAGTTAAGGCGGCAGAAAAGATCATTAAGGAATTTAGATCAACAATCTGAATTCTATTCAATAAAAAAGGCCCTTATATATAAGAGCCTTTTATTTTTATACAACGAGATTTATTCGTTGGCCAAATACATTTTCATCATCTTTATAGCAGATTCTGCAATTACGGTTCCAGGACCAAAAACAGCTGCAACCTTTCTTTCGAATAAATAGTCGTAATCCTGGGCAGGAATAACACCTCCTGCGAATACCATAATGTCTGGTCTACCAAGGTTCTCCAGCTCATCGATTAACTGCGGGATTAAAGTTTTATGACCTGCCGCCAAACTGGAGGCACCCACAAAATGCACATCATTCTCTATGGCCTGTTTGGCAACCTCCTCCGGGGTTTGGAACAAGGGTCCCATGTCAACGTCAAAGCCAAGATCGGCAAAACTTGAAGCAACAACTTTGGCTCCTCTGTCATGTCCGTCCTGTCCCATTTTGGCAACCATAACTCTTGGTCTTCTCCCTTCCAGTTCCGCAAAGTGATCGGCAAGTTTTTGAGCTTCAGCAAAAGTTTTGTCATCACTCACTTCCTTTTTATAAACTCCACTGATCAGTTTTGTATCGGCTTTATGTCTGCCAAAATGTTTTTCCATGGCATCGGATATCTCACCTAGAGTGGCAAAATTTTCAGCGGCATCCACGGCCAGCTCGAGCAGGTTTCCTTTACCTCCTCCGGCACAATCTTCAATAGCTTTTAACTTGATGATTACAATGGCCTGATCTCTTTGTTCTTTCAGCTGATTCAATCTTGTGATCTGGGATTCTCTAACAGTGGTATTGTCAATTTCGAGTATCTCAATATCTGACGCCTCTTTGGTTTGGTATTTGTTTACTCCTACAAGGATATCCTGTCCGGAGTCTAGTCTTGCCTGTTTTCGCGCTGAGGCTTCTTCGATCCTCATTTTGGGAACTCCGGTTTCAATGGCTTTGGCCATTCCGCCCAATTCCTCAACTTCTTCAATGAGTTTCCAGGCTTTTTTGGTTATTTCCTGGGTTAGATACTCCACATAAAAAGAACCGGCCCAAGGGTCGACTGATTTAGTGATCTGAGTCTCTTCCTGGATAAAGATCTGGGTGTTTCTGGCAATTCTTGCAGAGAAATCCGTTGGAAGTGCAATGGCCTCATCCAAAGCATTAGTATGTAAAGACTGTGTGCCACCCAAACTGGCGGCCATGGCCTCAATACAGGTTCGCGCCACATTGTTAAAAGGATCCTGTTCGCTTAAACTCCATCCTGAAGTCTGACTATGTGTGCGCAGCGCCATTGACTTTGGATTCTTGGGGTCGAATTGTTTGATGATCTTTGCCCAAAGCATTCTGGCCGCACGCATCTTAGCAATCTCCATAAAATGATTCATTCCAACTGCCCAGAAAAATGACAATCGAGGCGCAAATTCATCAATCTTTAATCCTGATTTTAATCCCGTACGGATATATTCCAATCCATCTGCTAAGGTATAGGCCAGTTCAATATCGGCTGTAGCACCTGCTTCTTGCATGTGATAGCCACTAATGGAAATGGAATTGAATTTTGGCATGTTTTTCGTGGTGTATTCAAAAATATCACCGATAATCTTCATCGAAGGAAGTGGTGGATAGATGTACGTATTACGTACCATAAACTCCTTTAGAATATCATTTTGGATGGTTCCACTCAGCTTGTCAAGACCAACGCCTTGTTTTTTAGCAGCTGCAATATAGAAAGCCATAATGGGTAGTACGGCACCATTCATCGTCATCGAAACAGACATTTTATCCAGAGGAATCTGGTCGAAAAGAATCTCCATATCCAATACAGAATCGATGGCTACACCTGCTTTTCCAACATCTCCAGTTACCCTGGGATGATCTGAATCATATCCTCGGTGTGTGGCCAAATCAAAGGCTACTGACAAACCTTTTTGTCCGGCAGCAAGATTTCTTCGATAAAAGGCATTCGATGCCTCAGCCGTAGAGAAACCAGCGTATTGCCTAACAGTCCAGGGTCTTAATACATACATGGTACTATAAGGACCTCTTGTAAAAGGAGGTAATCCCGCAGCAAAATCCAAATGCTCTGCCTGTTTTATATCATCTTTTGTAAATTCTTTTTTTACTGTAATGCCTTCAGGAGTGATCCAGGGATCCTGGTTCTCTAAAGGTTTTGGTTTTTCCTCAACACTTGCGTTGATCGTCAAATCTGAAAAATCAGGTCTCATATCTCCAAAGGTTTAATAGTTTTTTGAATTTTATCTTGAATCTCTGTAAGCGTTTTAAAAATGTCTGAACGCACATGTATAAATCCGTCGAGCCCTGCTTCCAGAAGAGATTCCTGTATCTCTTTTGGGAAACCTGCCAGCATCAATACTTTAGAAGTATTTTTAGATCTGAAATCCTTTACGAAATCCAGGGCTGATTCCTGATAATCAGAGTCAGAGCTGCAAATAACAACGACACTCGAATCAGACTCGGATGTTTTTTCAACAGCCTTCTCATAAGAATTAAAACTCTGCTCAGCTTGGATCTCAAAACCACTCACACCCATGAAATCATAGGAAAAGGCAGCTCTTGCCTTTCTCATCGTCAATTGACCAAAACTTATAATTTCTACCATAGGTCTAAAGCCATTTTGACTAACAAAATGCTCAGTTTTGTATCTGATTTTTTCCATATCAACACCGGCTCTTTGAGGTACTAACAATTTCGGATCATCATTTTCTTTTTGATGATCAAGGATGTCTTCAGAAATCGATTCCATGAGGTTCGGATATTTGTTGACCCCAACCATGGCAAGTCTTCTTTGCGACAGGAGCTTGATCTTCTTCATTCTGATCTCTGCTATCTGAGCCTGAATAGTTTCATTTTCCACTTGTGAAATAAATCCTCCGTCAGCTTCAATAGATTTAAAAATATTCAAGGCATTTTGTGCCATTTGCAAACTCAATTCTTCAATATAATAGGATCCGTCTACGGGATTGGCAACTTTTCCAAAATAGGACTCCTCTTTTAAAATGTTGGTGATATTTCCGGCGATCCTGCTTGAAAAGTCACTTGACTTTTTAAACTGATCGTCATAAGCATCCAATTCAATTCCATCCGCATTACCCAATAAAGCCGCCATGGCCTCTGTTGTGGTTCGCAGCATGTTCGTATTGGCATCCGTTACAGACTTTGACCAGACCGATGTTTTGGCCGACAATCCAACCTTAGTATGGTATACTTTGTATTTTGCAGCTATTTCATGTAAAAGGCTATTGAATACTCTCAATTTGGCTATTTCCACGAAATATTCTGAACTTATTCCTAAAACAACATGAAGGTTTTCAAATATCTGTTGAGCTGAACAGTTCTTTTGAATCATTTGGTCGATTAAAAACACCAAAGAATTCAGGGTATAGGCAATTTCCTGAACCTGATTTGACCCTGCATCCTGATAAATAGTTCCGGATAATACAAGCGTTTTTAGATTCGGGTAATCTGAAAAACGGGTCGTTAGCTCACTTAATTGCTCCATGACACTGATGTCAAGTGTTCCCGTACTGAGATATTGATTAAAAAGGTTAAAATCAATATAGCCGGTTACCGTTTTTGGATCTATAGAGCGTTCTTCCAGGAAAGATGCTAGGGCTGAAGTAAAGGAAAACAATTCCTTATTCAAAATGTAGGATACTGAAATATTATTGAAATCAATATTTTCAAGTAATTCAGCAGCTGTTACCTCTGATCTTATTTCGAATATAAGCCCGGTCATACCCTCTTCCAACGCCTTTAGAGCCAGGCGGTTCCCTTCATTTGCTTCGTTAACCACAATTCTTCTGTAATTGGTTACCTGAGAACTGTTCTCTCCTGTATTTTTCAGAAACTCTTTCTGATCGTCTTTTGTATAAAAAGGTTGAAGATCTATTCCATTAAGGTTCTTCCAAACCAATTTTTTATTAAAGTCAGCTCCTTTAAGGTCGACATTAACTTTTTCAATCCAGTCCTGCTTTGTCGGAGGAATGAAATCCTGAAACAGCATTTTGTCTTTGCTATCGTTATCCATAACCTATGTTAATTTTTACAATTTAGTTTTACTAATTGGCGCAATAAATTTAATCATTATATGCTCACAAGCGTACCTGAAAATCTTTCATGAATGGCTTTATCCAATGTTTCGCGATGATCAGGATGAGCAACGTCTCTCAAAGCGTATGCTCTTTCCTTCAGATTTTTACCAAACAACTCAGCAATTCCGTATTCTGTAGCAACGAATCTGGCATGTGCCCTGGTGGTCACAACTCCCGCTCCTGGTTTTAAGGAAGGGACAATTTTAGAAACACCTTTGGCTGTTGTAGAGGTGATGGCGATAATAGGCTTTCCACCTTTTGACAGAGCTGCTCCTCGCATAAAGTCCATTTGACCTCCCACACCTGAGAACATCCTCAAACCAATTGAATCAGCACATACCTGTCCGGTCATATCAATTTCAATCGCCGAGTTGATCGCAGTAACTTTTGGATTCTGTCTGATGATTGCAGTGTCATTTACATAAGCGATGTCTCGCATTTCAATTTCTGCATTGTCATCCATAAAATCATAAAGTCTTTTGGTACCCATGGCAAATCCGGAAACAATTTTATACGGATTTACTTTTTTCTTAGCACCATTCACAATACCTTTTTCTACCAAATCAACAATGCCTTCTGAAAACATTTCAGTATGTACACCAAGATCTTTATGATTTGTAAGATATTTAAGAACAGCATTAGGGATTCCTCCGATACCCATTTGCAGGGTGGAGCCATCTTCAATGATCTCCGCTATATTCTTTCCAATTTGTTTTTCAGCCTCAGTTGGTGAAACAAATTTCATTTCATGTATCTCTTCCTCGACCAAAACACAGGCGTCAAAATTATTGAGATGAACAATGCCGTCTCCAAAGGTTCTTGGCATACTCTTGTTGATCTGCGCAATTATTTTTTTACCTTTTTCAATTGCTGAAATCACTATATCTACAGATACGCCCAAGGAACAAAACCCGTGTTTGTCTGGAGGCGATACATTGATCAGTACTACATCAAGATTCATATATCCCTCACGAAACAAACTGGGAATATCACTAAGGAAGATCGGAATATAATCAGCGGTGACACCAATCATATTTCTAATATTTCCTCCAATAAAAAAGGCATTGGTGTGAAAACTGTCCTTTAAATCGAGCGAAGTATAGCCACATTCACCTTCAGTATGTAAATGAACAATTTCGACGCCTTTTAATTCTGGCCCTCTTAGAACCATTGCTTTTACCAAAGCTTGTGGAGTTGCGGCGCCTCCCTGGATTAATACCCGGTTTCCTGATTTGATCAATTTAACAGCTTCTTGTGCTGTCATTATATTGGGAATTTTCATGTGATTTATATTTAGTCGTGATAATTATTGTTTTTCGTTTTAAGATAAGAAACTCAAAATAATACCTGCTGCGATAGCCGATCCGATCACCCCAGAAACATTAGGAGCCATGGCGTGCATTAATAAGTAGTTACTAGGGTCAGATTTTAACCCTTCATGGTGCACAA
>CAZQRD010000074.1:0-12504 GCA_964595535.1 uncultured Flavobacteriaceae bacterium
TTTGGACGGGATTCATTGGTTACACCAATGTTCCCGTCAAGCTCCGCTTGAAAACCAAAAAAATGAACAAATCACTTCGCTTCTAAAAGAAAGCGAGCTTCCTTTTAGAAGCTCGCTCTTGTTCAACCATTTTTTTGGTTTGTTGTACCTTGGGTGGGAATCGAACCCACACGATCTTGCAATCACTGGATTTTGAATCCAGCGCGTCTACCAATTCCGCCACCAAGGCCTCTTTTTCGCAGTCCCTAAAAAAGTAACAAATACTTCTTTTTTGGGGATGCAAATATAAACTTTTTGTCGAAAAAATAATCATTCAAAGAGATATTTCAACTTAAAATATTTGCCTTATTTAGTTTGTAAAATTCTTTAATGTAATTATTTCCACAATGGAAATAATTAAGTAATTTTGAACACGTCTAAATCTCGTCCAAAATCCTATAAAACAAAACCTTATGCAATCTGAAAAATTATCACCAAAAATATTTGCTTCTTCGCAAAGCGTTGTTCTAGCAGAGAATATTGCTGAGTCCTATGGGATGGAATTGGGGAAAGTCAAAAAAAATCTTTTTAGTGATGGTGAGTATCAGGTGTGTTTTGAAGAATCTATAAGAGGTAGAAGGATTTTTTTGATAGGATCTACCAACCCTCCCAACGATAATTTAATGGAAATGCTCTTGATGATCGATGCTGCTAAAAGAGCATCTGCGAGACATATCACAGCGGTGATGCCTTATTTTGGCTGGGCCCGACAAGACAGAAAAGACCAGCCAAGGGTTCCAATCGCAGCGAAACTAGTGGCCAAAATATTGCAGGCAGCAGGGGCAACAAGAATCATGACCATGGACCTTCATGCAGATCAGATTCAGGGATTCTTTGAAGTTCCTGTAGATCATTTATTTGCATCGACTATTTTATTACCCCATGTTGAAGCGCTGAAACTTGACAATATTACCATAGCATCTCCAGACATGGGCGGTTCGAAAAGAGCTTATGCCTATTCTAAATATCTAAAGTGTGAAGTGGTGATTTGTTATAAGCAAAGAAAAAAAGCCAATGTTATTGATGCCATGGAAGTAATTGGAAATGTTGAGGGTCGTAATATCATCCTTATTGATGACATGGTTGACACGGCCGGAACATTGACAAAAGCGGCAGATATCATGATGGAAAGAGGTGCACTTAGTGTAAGAGCCCTTACAACACATGCTATTTTATCCGGACCGGCCTATGAAAGGATAGAAAACTCTGATTTACAGGAACTTATCGTTACAGATACTATCCCGCTTAAAAGGCAGAGTTCTAAGATAAAAGTTATATCTTGCGCGCCCTTATTCGCTGACGTGATGAAGAAGGTTCAAACGAACACATCCATCAGCGGACAATTTATAATGTAAATTAATTAATAGAGAAAAATGAAATCAATTACGATCAAAGGATCTAAAAGAGAAAGCGTGGGCAAGGTAGCTACCAAAGCCTTACGTATTGCTGGAAAGGTTCCTTGCGTTTTATACGGAGGAGACCAAGCTATGCACTTTTCAGCAGACGAACTGTCATTTAGCAAATTGGTATACACTCCAAATGTATATACCGCATCGATTGAACTTGAAAATGGAGGCAAGTTTAAAGCTATTTTAAAAGACATTCAATTCCATCCTGTATCAGACAAAATTCTACACGTAGATTTTTATGAGTTAGCAGAAAACAAAGAAGTTACCATGGATATTCCTGTAAGAATTATAGGAAATTCCCCTGGTGTTTTGTTGGGTGGTAACTTACGTAATCCATTTAGAACTTTAAGAGTAAGAGCAATTCCTGATAATTTACCTGATTTTATCAATGCAGATATTTCTACATTGGAAATTGGTGATAAATTAAGTGTCGCTGATTTGAAAGCTTTAGGAGACTTTTCTATTCTTCATTCTGAGAATACAATTGTGGCTCAGGTTAGAGTTTCACGTTTGGCGGTTGAGGAAGAAGAGGATGATGAAGATGCTGAAGAAGGAACAGAAGGAGCAGAAGGAACAGAAGGCGGAGAAGGTGGAGAAGCAGCAGCTGCTGGTTCAGAAGCAGCTCCTGCTGCAAAATAATTTCGACTCAAATAGTCCTAAAAAAAGCTTTTCGAAATTCGAAAAGCTTTTTTTTATATTTATACCATGGATTTCTTGCAAAAACTCAAGTCTGTTTTCCAGACAAAAAGTAAAATTGAACCTGATATGAAAAAATTTCTTATTGTAGGTCTTGGAAATATAGGTGATAAATACCAAAATACAAGGCACAACATCGGCTTTAGTATTCTCGACGCTCTTGCGGAAAGAGAACAAATTACATTTGAAACCAAAAAACTTGCAGATATTTCACGTTTCAAATATAAGGGCCGAACTTTTATCTTACTGAAGCCAAATACTTTCATGAATTTAAGCGGTAAGGCTGTTAACTATTGGTGCAAACTTGAAAATATTCCATTGGAAAATATCCTGGTGATTACAGACGATCTGAACCTTCCCTTTGGGGCATTAAGATTGAAGGCCAAAGGCAGCGCCGGAGGGCATAACGGATTGACCAATATCAATGAGGTTATGCAAACCCAGAATTATGCCCGTCTAAGATTTGGAATTGGCAGCGAATACGGTAAGGGCAGACAAATTGATCATGTCTTGGGCAACTGGGACGCTGAAGAAGACAAACAGCTTGACGAAAGGATAGAAATATCGACAAAAGCGATTAGCTCTTTCGCCTTGGCTGGCTTAGCGAATACAATGAATACCTTTAACGGAAAATGATCCTATCGATCTAATGAGTCGATCTTATGTGCATTATTTCTTTCATACATTTAACATAATTTTGCAAACAAAAAAATACTGATAAAGTATTTTGGTTGCATGAAACATAAACTATCCTTCCTTCTTTTTATTATAATCTCATTCTATGGGATTTCTCAGGTTGCAAAGACTGATAAGTATTATGCAGGTTTTAAGACAATAAGCCTTATAGATTCATCGAGAATATATATGCAGAACTCAATTGAGACTGATCCGTTGCATTATAGACCTATCGATCTAGACATTTGGTACCCTTCAAGAGAGAAACAAGGTAAAAAGTTACTTTTTGAAGACTTATTTGGTCTACATGAAGAACGGGCAAACAAATACCAAAATGAAACCGACTACACAGGTTTTTCAGAAGAGCTTGTTCTTTATTTAGCTGCCGGATTTGGAGTTGAGGCGACAGAAGGAAAACGATTGCTCAAAGTTCATACCAACAGCTACAAACATAATACCCTTGCAAATGGACCTTTCCCGATGGTCATCTATATGGCTGGATATAATGGGATGGGATGGGAAAATTATCGATTATTGGAGAGTTTAGCCGAAAATGGTTTTGTCGTGGTATCAATTTCTTCAATTGGTAGGTACCCCGGAGACATGACTAATGACATCCTTGACACCATGGAGCAGGTCTATGACGCAGAGTTTGCCTTACAAACATTAAAACGTAATGACAAGTTAAATGTTGATTTTGAAAAGGTTGGCCTTTTAGGTTTAAGTTGGGGAGGGATGAGCAGTATCATCATGCTGGATGAACATCCCGAATTTGGAGCCATGGTATCTCTTGACGGTACCGACATTTTTTACTATGGAGATTCAGATCAGGATGATGAATTTCTCTCAGAAATTTATGATGCCGATATCTTACATCCTGAAAAGGTTTCTACGCCATATTTACATATTGAAGCAGGAGACAGACTGGATGAATTTACACCAACCGGCGAATATCACTATTTCAAAAAGATAAACTCCACAAAAAATTATTTGCGTTTTACGGATGCTAAGCATGAAGATTTTGGCTCGATAGCATGGGCGCTAAAAACTTCTGAGGGGAAAATCGAGCTCTCCGAACAAATTATGGAAACTACCGTTTTATTCTTTAAAGAACATTTGTATAATCAACACAAATTTAAGAACTATTATGACCAACTTTTACAGCACAATAAAATCACTAACAAACCCTACGAATACAGCACAGAAAAACCAAAGTCTGTAATTCTTTCAGGGATCATTAGAGACTCAAAAAATAAAACAGGCCTTTCTTATGTCAATATTGGCATCGCGAATAAAGAATTGGGTACTGTGAGCAATAAGAAAGGGTTGTTTGAATTTCAGATTCTAGAATCAAATTTCAATGATACACTTCGAATTTCCAGGATTGGATATAATCAGGAAACTTTATTGATCAAAAATCTTTTAAACCTAAAAGGGGAAATTCAAGTTGACATGAAGGAGGAAATTTCTGAATTAAACGAAATAGTTATAAGAGCGAAAACATGGAAAACTAAAACTTTAGGAAATAAAACACAGTCAACATTCATAGGTCATCTTTTTTATTATCAACAACTTGGAAAAGAGATGGGCATACGAATAAACGTTGGAAAACGACCTCTATTTGTTAATTCATTCAACTTCCATGTTTCTCATAATAGATTTAGTGCGAAATCATTTTTTAGATTGAACATATACAAATTAGTCAATGGTAAACCTGTCGGAAATATTCTTCCAGAAAATATTATCATTCCCGTTCAAACAAAGCAAACAGGCATGATTTCGACTGATTTAAGAAAATATGACATTGTGCTTCGTGAAGATGTAATTGTTACGCTCGAATGGGTAGATAATGAAGGTGAAATAAAACCTACAGAGGCATTAGCAATTTCTGTTGGCTTAATGACTAACGGAACCTATGAACGTCGTTCTAAACAAGCAAGAATGAAAAAAACGCTCAAGGGAATGGGTTTAGGCTTTACATTAGATGTCAAGTACTGAATTAACACTTATTTTTCTTCAAGTTTAGAAAACTGATCTGGGGAACCTCTTTGGACAAAAGAAAACCACATGGCCATTAGTCTTAAATAACTAAAAGATCTAACTATTTTCAATTAACTTTTAAAATAAAGCAAAATATATCTATTATCTTCGTGGCTCTCTGAACATATCTTTAAATGAAATTTACTGGGAAAACTTTATGGATTACCGGGGCCTCTTCAGGTATAGGAAGAGCGGTTGCCATTGAATTATCCTTAAAGAAATGTCATTTAATTCTTTCGGCAAGAAAGAAAGATGATTTAGAAAAAGTAGCGGGAATTTGTCAAAAAAATGGCAGCACTACTTTGGTAATACCTTTTGATTTAGGGGATTCAGATTCTATTAATCGGGCTGTAAAAGATGTATTAGAAATGGAAACCAACATTGATGGATTATATCATTTTGGAGGTATTAGTCAGCGCTCTTTTGCAAATGATACACCGATAAGTGTTGATCGAAAAATTTTTGATGTTAATTTTTTTGGAACCGTTGAACTTACAAAAAATATAATGCCAATTCTAATTGCAAATGGAGGAGGTCAAATTGCTGTAACAACGAGTATTGTTGGAAAATTCGGATTCCCATATCGGTCTTCGTATGCTGCAACAAAGCATGCATTACATGGGTTTTTTGAAAGTTTAAGAGCTGAAAATATTTCAAATAATATCTTAGTTTCTATGATTATTCCTGGTCGAATAAAAACAAATCTTTCGGTTAATGCTTTAGACAAGGATGGAAAAGCGCATAACAAAATGGATGCAGGACTAGATAAAGGTCTTTCTGTGGAGATAACAGCACGCCTTATTGTAAAAAAATTAGAAAAGGAGAAAAAAGAAATATTAGTAGGGGGAAAAGAATTAATAATGGTTCACATTCGAAGGTTTATTCCTAGATTGTATTACTATTTATCAACTAAAGTTCAACCATTGTAATTGAAGCAAAAAAATGATTTGTTATGAAGATTAATGGAATTCAGCAATTAGGAGTAGGAGTCGTAGATGTACATGAGGCCTGGAAATGGTATCGTGAACACTTTTCTATGGATATTTTAATGTTTGATGAAGAAGCTGTTGCAGAATTAATGCTGGCACATACCGAAGGAAAGCCCAGGGCAAGACATGCAATTTTAGCCTTAAATATGCAAGGTGGTGGCGGATTCGAAATCTGGCAGCACACCGAGAAAAAACCAACTCAAATTTCATCTGAGATTCTTCTGGGAGATTTGGGTATAAATATTGGAGTTTTAAAAACCGACAATATTGAAGCTGCTTATCAAAAATATAAAGATTCAGGTTTAAATTTATTGGCGAAAATTTCTAAAACTCCTTCTAATAATAAACATTTCTTTTTAAAAGATCCTTATGAAAATATTTGGGAAGTTAAAGAACATCCCGAAGTATTTAAAAAAGAATCAGCAGTTAATGGAGGTGTTTTTGGAACCGTTATAGGTGTTAAGAATATTGAGGAAAGCCTGGTAGTTTATCGAGATGTTTTAGCCTTCGATGAGATGGTATATGATGAGACTGGAGTGTTTAATGACTTTGTAGGAATTCCAGGAGGTAAACAAGAATTTAGAAGGGTACTATTGCGTCATTCAGATGTTAAAAATGGCGCCTTTAGCGGGCTCTTTGGAAAATCTGAAATTGAATTAGTAGAGGTAAAAAATAGAAAACCTAAAAGTATCTATGAAGGTCGAATCTGGGGAGACCCAGGATTTATTCATCTGTGTTATGATATAAATGGAATGGATGCTTTAAGAGAAAAGGCCAAAGATCATGGGTTCCCATTTACGGTTGATAGTGCTAGAGCAATGGATACTTTTGATATGGGAGATGCGGCAGGAAATTTTGCTTATATCCAAGCCCCGGAAGGCACTTTAATAGAATTTGTTGAAACCCATAAAATCCCATTAATAAAAAAATTAGGCTGGTATATTGATTTCAGAAAAAGAGGAAATCACCCCTTACCAAATTGGGTTTTAAAGTTATTTAGATTTAAGAGGGTTAAATAGATTTTATATGTATCCATTTGTTCTGATGAGAATGGAAGAACTTAAATAAATACCCCCTATCTGTGTTACTCCACCGTAACAGATTTAGCTAAATTTCTTGGCTGATCTACATTACAATTTCTCATTACCGCAATATGGTAAGACAATAATTGCAAGGGAATAGTAGTCAACAATGGCGTAAATGCTTCTGACACTTCCGGTATTTCAATAGTGTGGTCGGCAATTCCCTTAACTGTAGTATCTCCTTCCGTAACGATAGCAATAATTTTACCTTTCCTGGATTTGATTTCCTGAATATTACTCACAACTTTTTCATAATGTCCCTTACTTGTAGCAATAACAATAACAGGCATTCTATCATCAATTAAGGCAATTGGGCCATGTTTCATTTCTGCAGCTGGATAACCTTCGGCGTGGATATAAGAAATTTCTTTCAATTTCAATGCGCCTTCTAAAGCTACCGGAAAGTTATATCCCCTGCCTAAATACAAACAGTTAGTTGATAGCATGTATTCTTTGGCAATTTCTTTTACGTGTTCGTCTATGTTTAATAGCTGCTCCACTTTAGCCGGAATCAATTCCAGCTCTTGTAAATTCATTCTGTAGTCTGCACTTGACATTGTTCCTTTGGCTCTGGCCAATCTTAATGCCATCATCAATAGAATTGTAATCTGTGTTGTAAAAGCTTTGGTTGAAGCGACTCCAATTTCGGGACCGGCATGTGTATATGCACCCGAATCATTTTCTCTGGTAATAGATGAGCCCACAACGTTACAAATACCAAAAACAAATGCTCCTTTAGATCTGGCAAGTTTTATGGCTGCCAGAGTATCCGCTGTTTCCCCAGATTGAGAAATAGCGATTACAACATCTCTTTCGCTAATCACCGGGTTTCTGTACCTGAATTCTGAGGCATACTCAACCTCAACTGGTATTCTTACGAAATCTTCAAAGATATATTCACCCACAAGACCGGCATGCCATGAGGTTCCGCAGGCTACAATAATGATTCGCTCAGCATTCAGAAATCTCTTCATATTATTCTCCAAACCAGAAAGCTTGATAATTGCCTCATCAACGAGTAACCTTCCTCTTAAAGTATCGGTAATTGCTCTGGGTTGTTCATGAATCTCTTTCAGCATAAAATGTTCGTAACCACCTTTCTCAATTTGTTCCAGATTCATTTTCAGTTGCTGGATATCAGTATCAATCACTACATCATCTTTGATCTTTCGTACACTGACCTCCCTCCCTTTTTTTATAATGGCCATTTCCTCATCTTCCAGGTATATTGCATTCTTAGTGTATTCAATAAATGGAGAGGCATCAGAGGCAATAAAGAACTCCTCAAAATCCTTTCCTACACCAATGGCTATAGGACTTCCTAACTTTGCAACCACAATTTCATCTGGCTTAGACTTGTCAAAAACTGCAATAGCATATGCTCCAATCACCTGATTAAGGGCAATTTGTACAGCTTTTCCGAGCTTTACGTCTTCTGTGGTTTTGATTTCTTCAATTAAATTGATCAAGACCTCAGTATCTGTATCACTATGAAATATATAGCCTCTGCTGATCAATTCCTGCTTTATCGTATCGTAATTTTCGATAATTCCGTTATGAACAATTACCAGATTTCCAGATTGAGACGTGTGGGGGTGAGAGTTTATATCATTGGGGACACCGTGGGTAGCCCATCGCGTATGCCCTATTCCAATAGAACCTTTATCTGATATTTCCAATTCAACTCTTTCTACTAAACTGGATACTTTTCCTTTGGTCTTTGAAAGATTGATCTGTTCACCGTCAAAAAGCATCACGCCTGCACTGTCATAGCCCCTGTACTCCAGGCGTTTCAATCCGTTAATGATTATAGGATAAGCATCACGATAACCAATATAACCCGTTATTCCACACATATTATTTGAGTATTACATTTTTATAAAAAACGAAAAACCCGACAATGTATTGTTAAGGTTGAGAATTCCTTACAATTGTCAGGATGTCAATTTAGACGAAATTAAATAATTATTTTGAATAAAACAGTTCTAATTTAACCCTTTTATCATTATCCATAGGTCTATTTCCGTACAATACTACACCTTTTGGGGTCCAGTTCCAATCCTGAACCAGGGTATCCACGGATGTAGGTAATGCATCTGTACTCAAATAATTCTTTAGAGCCAACTTTGAAATTGGTTCCGAATCCTCAGGATTAATCAGTTTTGAAATATAATTTGTAATTCTGAACATATACTTCTCAGGATTTCCTTCATCATCATATTCAAGTTTTCCTCCAAAACTATCAGGTCCAAACCTGAAATTGAAATAATCACTTATCAAGGAGTTAAAATCTGCTTTATAAAGGAATAACTGATTAGGAACATCTTGCTGATCACCATCAATATAGACTATTAAATTTGCCTCGTTGATCAATAAGTCCTGTTGCTGTAAAAAATCCAAGGTCTCTTGATCAAAAATATCTAATATCACTTCAGAGCCTGCTGCTCCTTGAACATAAAGTTTAGATTCTCCGTTCACCTTATCCGGATTACTCACAGCTTCCTCTGCTTGAGAGCCCACATAAGACCTGTCATAGTGCCCCGTTGCCACTCCGGCAAAACCATATACCTTCGCCCGTTTTGTTTTAATTAATACATCCGATTCACCAGTGACCCCATTATAGTTAAGATCTTCCCCATCAGGTTCATCTCCAATTGCTTCATTCGTATAGTATATTGTCATGCTTGCATTTGAGGCCCTAAGATTGGCCAGTGAACCATCAAAGCCTTCAGCATCTATATACAAGCCTCTGAAATAACGAGTAAAATTCGCATTATTATCAAAATCAGATGAATTAGTATGATCTACAAATCGTTCTTTAAAGAATTGCTCATCAAGAACAAATTTCATTGAGGGAGCAGAATTTACACCCACGATGGTATCAATATCATTCACTGTATTTGGATCACCGTCCAGATTGCTTCTTTTTACATACAACACGGTATCGTTCCTATTTGGGATAAAATCCCCTTCGTACAATTTGTCGTTTAAAACATACTCTTTATCCGAATAATAAGATTTGGATTTTGCTGGGTCATCCGGATCGAGCGCATTCAAAAAGGTCCCCAGTTCAAAAACCGATATTTTATAATCAAGATCTGTATTCCCATAAATAGAATCCAATTTAAAATTGGGTGCTTGAATAGTGTCGCCTGCCTCATTTTCAATAGGCAATCCTGTAATCGGATCAACGACATTCTGATCACCATCTCTTGTCGAATAATAAGGAATGTCGAGTATTACTGTGTCAATTATAGCATTGTCTCCAAAGTCTGATCCATTAAGCGGTAACGATACTTGTGAAATAAGGTCGCTTTTTAAGCTACCAAAAGCACTAGAGTTGCTAACACCCAAAAGGTACAGCGGAATTTTACTGATATCGTTATTATCAACTCGAGAAGAATCGATATTACGATGATAGGCTATAACTTCAAGGATGGTATCTCCAACATTGAAGGGTCTTTGACCGGTAAGGTCAACCCCTATCTCCTCCAAATCCCTTTCGCATGAAATGATTCCAATTAAAAATAAGAATCCTATACCAATATTTCTAAAAATGGCTATTCTTTTAAACGACATAAATTGTTCTTGAATGTTTAAGGGAATTTTTATAAAACTTTATTAAGATAAAAGTCGGCATACGCCTTTGTAAAACCTTCTATAGGATGGTAGTCAAGCACAGGAATATCAAGTTTATCTATAAACTCAGAAACCTCCTTACTCAAATCTTCGCTACCCCTGATAACGGCATCTGAATTCTCCATGGCAATTTTAACAAAACTGTCTCCATTTCCATTAACGAAAGATTCCAATTTCTCACCAGCGATCTGGTCAAATCTTATCTTCTTAATCATTTCTTTCCCGCTAAGTACACCAGAAGTTTTATAATCAAATGCAGAAGTTACAATTTTACTATTCGCAAATAATGGATCGTTCTTATAATATTCTTTTAAGTAAAGAGGTAACAGGGAAGCCATCCATCCATGGATATGAATGATATCTGGTGCCCAGTTCAATTTCTTAACCGTTTCTATCACACCTTTTGCAAAAAAAATGGCTCTTTCATCATTATCAGCAAATAGATTTCCTTCTTCATCAGTGAATACAGCCTTTCTTTTGAAATACTCTTCATTATCGATAAAATAAACTTGCATTCTTTCTTTAGGTAAAGAAGCTACCTTAATAATCAAAGGCATGTCCATGTCATTTATAATCAAATTCATCCCAGACAATCTTATTACCTCGTGTAACTGATGTCTTCTTTCATTTATCACTCCAAATCTCGGCATGAACATCCTAATTTGAGCACCTTGATGATGCATTTCCTTTGGCACTTCAAATGCCATTTTTGACACTTCAGTTTCGGGCAAATAGGGGGTTAATTCAGACGAAATATAAAGGATTCTCTTATCTTTCATTTGTCATTCTTTTTTGGATTGCTGCAAAATTACAAAAATATATGCGAAATTCGATTTAAAATCTTAAGTTTGACGGCTCAATTAACAATTTTTAACAGTAATATGGAGGTTTTTAAAACCATAAAATCTCTTCAGCTATCTTTAACTCATAAAGCTGTAAAATCCACCTTAGGACTTGTCCCTACGATGGGAGCACTTCATGAAGGACATCTTTCAATAGTCAAAAGGGCAAAAGAGCAAAATGATCTTGTGATTGTCAGCATATTTGTAAATCCCACTCAATTTGATAAAAAGGAAGATTTGGTCAATTATCCAAACACTTTACAAGCTGACCTTGAAGCACTTGAATCAATTGGCTGCGATTTTGTTTTCATGCCAAACGCGAAAGAAGTATATCAGGGAAATCTAAGAGCAGATTCTTTTGATTTTGGATTATTGGATAAGGTAATGGAGGGTAAATACAGGCTCGACCATTTTGACGGGGTCGCCACAATTGTAAAAAAATTATTTTTGATCACGAAGCCAGATAAAGCCTATTTCGGTGAAAAAGATTTTCAGCAGCTTTTGATCATCAAAAAGATGGTCGAAGTTGAATCTATTCCAGTTCAGATCGTTCCGGTTCATATCTTCAGAGAAAATGATGGCTTAGCCATGAGTTCCAGAAACACCAGACTCACTAAAAATCAGCGTCTTGAAGCTCCAGAAATCTACCAAACCTTATTAAAAAGCAAAATGATTTTTGAAAATAACGACCTGAAAAAAGTTAAAAGTTTTGTTAAAAATGAGATTGTCCAATGTAAAGAATTAGAATTAGAATATTTTGAGATTGCTGATAATGAAACACTTAGCTCAGCGTCTGACATAGTGCCAGGCTCTAAATACAGGGCTTTTATTGCTGTTTTCGCGGGTCAGGTTAGATTAATTGACAACATAGCTCTAAATTGAGTAACTTTGCAGCGTTAAAATTCAAAGCAAAAAATGAATATTGAAGTTGTAAAATCAAAAATACATCGCGTAAGGATTACGGGGTCTGATTTGAACTATATTGGAAGCATCACAATCGATGAAGATCTTATGGATGCAGCTAATATTATTGAAGGAGAGAAAGTTCATATTGTTAATATTAACAATGGAGAAAGATTTATAACATATGCCA
>CAZQRD010000075.1:0-9337 GCA_964595535.1 uncultured Flavobacteriaceae bacterium
GAAAAATTTTTAATAAATTTTTCAGATTTGTTTGTATGTATGCCCTATTACCATCTGGTGATAGGGTTTTTTTTACAAATTCAGTTTTTTCTTTCTTTCCTTAAGTTCAAAACTTTCCCCCAAATATACTTTTCGAACCAACTCATCATCAGCTAATTCTTTTGGCGTTCCCTCTTTAAGAATACCACCTTCAAACATAAGGTATGTTTTGTCTGTAATGGTAAGGGTGGCCTGTACATCGTGGTCAGTAATCAATATTCCTATATTTCTGTCTTTTAAATGTGCCACTATACTTTGAATATCTTCCACAGCAATAGGATCCACTCCGGCAAATGGTTCATCGAGTAAGATGAATTTTGGATCGGATGCCAGTGCCCTTGCAATTTCGGTTCTCCTTCTTTCACCTCCAGACAAGAGATCGCCTCTGTTTTTTCGAACCAGTCCCAGACTGAATTCATCGATCAGAGATTCAAGTTTTTCCTTTTGTTCAGATTTGTTAAGTTTAGTGAACTGCAACACAGATAAGATATTATCTTCCACAGAGAGTTTTCTAAACACAGAGGCTTCCTGTGCCAGATAACCGATTCCTTTTTGCGCTCTTTTGTACATAGAGTCATGGGTAATCTCGGTGTCATCAAGATAAATTTTTCCTTCATTGGGTTTGATCATGCCCACAATCATATAAAAGGAAGTCGTTTTACCTGCACCATTAGGGCCTAGTAATCCTACGATCTCGCCCTGTTGTACCTCAAGAGAAATGTTTTTTACCACCTTTCTGCTACCGTACATTTTCATTATGTTATCCGCTCGTAAGATCATAGTTTCCTATTTGTTTTTATATACATGAACCCCCTTTTCCTTGGTTGATCCAAGGGATGATTTTTTGGTTTCAATACGTATGAATTAATTCTTGGTCAGGGATTCCTGCTCTTCTTTCTTTTGTTTTCCGATGATAAATTTAGAGATTTTTATACTCACTTCGTAAAGAATGATCATGGGGATGGCCACAATGACTTGGCTAATGATATCAGGTGGCGTAATAACGGCGGCCAGGACCAAAACAAGAACTAATGCATATTTTCGGTAGGTTCTAAGAAATTCGGGTGTTACAAGCCCCATTTTTGTTAGAAAATAGATGATAACAGGTAGTTCGAATATAAAGCCGGCCGACAAACAGGAAGCCTTAAGAAGACCGGTATAGGAGCTTAGATCAAAATTATTTCTCACTTCATCAGCTACTCTGTAACTGCCCAGAAAGTTTATGGATAGTGGCGTAATCACATAATATCCAAATAAAATTCCCAAAAAAAACAGGAATGAGGTGATAATGATAAAACTTCTGGCACTCTTTTTTTCTGCTTCATAAAGAGCAGGTTTTATAAATTTCCAAACTTCCCAAATGATATAAGGAAACGCCATGACAAAACCAAAAGCAATGGACGTCCAGATATGCGCAGAAAATTGACCTGCCATCGTTCGACTTTGTACGATAAAAGGAATTTCATCAATGCAGAATCCATCAGTGCCAAAACTTTTAGAAACCGAACATAAAAATCTATACGTAAAAAATTGCGGATCTTTCGGAGCCAGTAAAATGGTATTGAAGATAAAATCCTTCATCATAAAGGCTACCATTCCAAATGCAATAATAGCTAAAGAAGATCTTACCAAGGTCCATCTTAAAATTTCCAAGTGGCCTAAAAAAGACATTTCTTCGGTCTGTTCACTCATAATTTAGTTTTTTGAATAGCAATGAAAAGCCTTTATGTTTTATATGATACCTTCCTTTAATAAATCATGAAAGTGCACCACACCGGCATACCTCCCGTTTTCTGTAACTAAAATTTGTGTAATGTTGTTCTTTTGCATAATATCAAGTGCGTTTACCGCCATGGTATCTGATTCGACAGTTATTGGGTTGGAACTCATAATATCTTTGGCCTCCAACTCGCTAATATCTATTGTATTTTCAAGCATCCTTCTTATGTCACCATCTGTTATGATTCCTATAATTATATCATTTTCAACAACTGCAGTTGTGCCCAGCCTTTTTTTCGATATTTCAATGATGACGTCCTTCACAGGCGCGTTCTTCTCTACTTTAGGAATATCATTATTGGCAGCAAGTTCGCTCACTCTTAAATACAGCTTTCTCCCTAAGGTACCTCCCGGATGGTATTTGGCAAAATCTTTGCTTGAAAAATCCTTTAAATTCAATAAACATATGGCAAGTGCATCTCCAATAACCAATTGAGCTGTTGTACTGGTGGTTGGAGCCAGATTATTAGGGCAGGCTTCCTTTTCAACGAAAGAGCTTAAAGTAAAGTCGGCATGTTCACCTAAAAAGGACTGCTCATTACCCGTGATGGCTATGATCTTGTTCCCGTAATTCCTAATAAGGGGTACTAATACTTTAATCTCGGGAGTATTTCCACTTTTGGAGATACAGATCACCACATCATCCTTTTGAATATTTCCAAGGTCTCCATGAATGGCATCTGCCGCATGCATAAATACGGCCGGAGTCCCGGTCGAATTCATCGTAGCCACAATTTTAGCGGCTATATTGGCACTTTTACCAATACCCGTAACAATAACACGACCCTCCGATGTATAGATGCACATCACTGCCTTTTCAAAGTCCTCATTGACTAAATCTGCCAGCATCTTTATTGCCTCAGCTTCAATAAGAATTGTGTCTTTTGCTGTTTGCACTATGTTTTTATTCTTAATCAAGAGTTTGTATTTATTGTTTAAAAATATTATATTTATGGTATGATTGAATTTAATTAAACAGTTGTTAAATTAGAATCATAGAATCCCCCTCAATAATTTTGGCACTATAGGTGCAAAAATATTCAAAAATAGATTAATAAGAGGATGAAAGTAACAAAAATTAACTTACAGGGATATTTGAAGAAATATTTTGGATTCAGTAAGTTTAAAGGTTTACAGGAAGATGCAATTGAAAGTCTTATAGAACGAAACGACACTTTTGTTGTAATGCCTACCGGAGGTGGAAAATCATTAATTTATCAATTACCTGCACTTATTTTAGATGGTACGGCCATTGTAGTATCTCCATTGATCGCACTAATGAAGAATCAAGTGGATGCTATTCGCGCGATATCAGCCGATTACGGAATTGCCCATGTCTTGAATTCTTCTTTAAATAAGGGCGAAGTAGCCCAGGTAAAAAGCGATATAGAAAATGGAGTCACCAAATTGCTCTATGTGGCTCCTGAATCATTGACGAAGGAAGAGAATATTGAATTTCTAAAGAAACAAAAAATTACCTTTTTTGCTATTGATGAGGCACATTGTATTTCTGAATGGGGCCATGATTTTAGACCAGAATACCGCAATTTAAGAAATATCATCTACAAGATCGGTAATTTTCCAATCGTCGGTCTCACTGCGACAGCAACACAGAAGGTTCAGGAGGATATACTGAAGAATTTAGGAATTAGTGACGCCAAAATATTTACAGCCTCGTTTAACAGGGCGAATTTGTTTTATGAAGTTAGACCTAAGACCACCGAAGTTGAAAAGGATATCATTAGATTTATCAGTAATTATAAAGGTAAATCAGGTATCATTTATTGCCTGAGCAGGAAAAAGGTGGAAGAGATCGCCCAGATTCTTCAAGTCAATGGTATTAAAGCTGTGCCTTATCATGCTGGTCTTGATGCCAAGACAAGGGCGAGGCATCAGGATATGTTTTTGATGGAGGATATTGATGTTGTTGTGGCGACCATTGCATTTGGTATGGGAATCGATAAACCCGATGTGAGATTTGTGATTCATCATGATATTCCCAAAAGTTTAGAAAGTTACTACCAGGAAACAGGAAGAGCAGGAAGAGATGGAGGAGAAGGTTACTGTCTTGCTTATTATTCTTACAAAGACATTGAAAAGCTGGAGAAGTTCTTATCTGGAAAGCCTGTAGCAGAGCAGGAAATAGGGAACGCTTTGCTTCAAGAAGTAGTGGCATATGCCGAAACTTCCATGTCAAGAAGAAAGTTCCTGTTGCATTATTTTGGTGAAGAATTTGACGAAGTGAATGGAGAAGGGGCTGACATGGATGATAATGTCAGAAATCCCAAAAAGAGAACTGAGGCCATGAAGGAAGTAAAGGTGCTTCTCGAAGTTGTCAAAAAAACCAAGGAAGAATACAGGTCAAAAGAGATTATCAACACTTTAGTAGGAAAAGAGAATGCACTTTTGATCTCGCATAGAACACATCAGCAGGAAATATTTGGGGTAGGTAAAAATAAAGATGATAAACACTGGATGGCTTTGATCAGACAGGTAATTGTATCAGGCTTGCTTAAAAAAGAAATTGAACAATACGGGGTGTTAAAACTATCAGATGAAGGTAAACAGTTCATTAAGGAACCGCATTCTTTTTTAATGACAGAAGACCATGTCTATAGTGAAGAGAATGATGCCAACATTGTATCGATTGCCAAAGGTGCTGGTTCAACCATTGATGAAGAGTTGATGATTTTGCTAAAAGATCTCAGAAAAACTGTTGGCAAAAAGTTAGGGGTACCGCCTTTTGTGGTTTTTCAGGATCCATCTTTAGAAGATATGACCCTCAAATATCCGATTGATATTAAGGAATTGTCAAATGTGCATGGAGTAGGAGACGGTAAGGCCAAGAAATTTGGAAAGGACTTTGTCAATTTGATTGCAAAGTATGTCGAGGAAAATGACATTGAAAGGCCCGATGACCTTATTGTAAAAAGCACCGGCGTTAACTCGGGTTTGAAATTGTATATCATTCAGAATACTGATAAAAAATTACCTCTTACTGATATTGCTCATTCCAAAGGATTAACAATGCCTGAATTAGTGAAAGTGATGGAACAGATCATTTATTCGGGAACAAGGATAAATATAGATTATAGTATAGATGAACTGCTTGATGAAGATCAACAAGAGGAGATTTTAGAATATTTTATGGAGGCAGATAGTGATAAGATTCAACTGGCCCTTGATGAATTCGACGGGGACTATGATGATGATGAGTTGCGTTTAATGAGGATCAAATTTATTAGTGAAGTTGCCAATTAATCAAACCAAAAGAAAAAGAACTTTTATTTATGACTAACGAATCTGAAAATTCAAAAAACAGCGAGATAAAACCCGAGAAGTTGAGCACTAAATTCTACGAAAAAGAACTGCAAAATCTTCAAATTGAACTCGTCAAGTTACAAGACTGGATACAACATAAAGAGTTAAAAGTTGTTGTAATCTTTGAAGGCAGGGATGCTGCCGGAAAAGGAGGGGTAATTAAGAGAATTTCCCAAAGCCTTAACCCCAGAGTATGTAAGATTGTGGCCCTAGGGACGCCGTCCAGCAAGGAAAAAAGTCAATGGTATTTCCAGCGGTATGTGCCGCATTTACCCAGCGCGGGTGAAATAGTCCTCTTTGATCGAAGTTGGTACAATAGGGCTGGTGTCGAGCATGTTATGGGCTTCTGTAACCAAACTGAATACAATGAATTTTTGCGTACCTGTCCTGAATTTGAAAGAATGATAATTCGATCTGGAATCATATTACTTAAATATTGGTTTTCTGTTTCCGACGATGAACAAGAAAGACGGTTCAAATCCAGGATCAACGATCCAATGAAGGGATGGAAACTAAGTCCGATGGATCTGAAATCAAGGGAACATTGGTTGGAGTACAGCAAGGCGAAAGACGAGATGTTTAAATATACCGATACCAAACAATCTCCCTGGTATGTAGTGCCCGCTGATAATAAAAAAAGTGCCAGACTGAATTGTATCAGTCATGTGTTGAGTAGTATTGATTATCAGAAAGTTGAAAGAGAAGAAATAACACTACCTCCTCGAAAGGATGACAAAGGGTATATAAGAACTCCATTCGTTAATCAGACTATTGTTCCCCAAAAATATTAACTTATAAACTTAAGAAAGCAACAGCAAAACCTATGAGGATTGCAATGAATTTTTGCAGATTAAATTTGTGATTTTCTGAACTTTCAAAAAGAATTGCCGTTGAAATATGAAGAAAGACTCCAATGATCAAAGCATTAAGTTGATCTTCGTAGAGGTGAATAAATGAAAAATTTCCCGATACCCAACTTCCTAAAGGACTCATAATCGCAAAGAGGAAAAGGAAAAGAAACACATAGGCCTTAGATAAGGAGGAATTCTTTAGAAATACTGCCAGGATAATTGCTATGGGTAGTTTATGGATCACTATGGCATACAATAAATTCTGATTTTCACCCAGTCCTAAGGGCATTCCTTCCAGAAAGGCATGCAAGCACAAACTTCCAAGTAATAACCAAGGAATCTTGTTTTCAAAATCATGACCATGAATATGTCCGTGTTCAGCTCCTTTAGAGAGGTATTCCAATCCTGTTTGAAGTACAATTCCCAAAAGGATGAATAGACCAATATGCTCTTGTTGATGTGTAAACACCTCAGGAAGTAAATGTAAAACCGTAACCGACAACAAAAAGGCTCCACTAAAAGAGAGGAATAATTGCAAATGCTTAGAATTGGGCTTAAGAAGCTGTACTAAAGCAAAACCGGCAATAACAGGTATGATAAGGGCAATATATATCATTTCATTACAAGTATTAATCTGTCAGATTTTAATGCATCGAAAGGGTTCAGTTCATAATCACCGAATACAGCTTGAATTTCAAGACCGGCAAAGGCAGCCAAATATTTGAATTTATCAAGATCCAAAGCTTGAACTCTTTCAAGGTAATGATGCGTGTTTTGATCAGCGTTCACTTCTATTTTTTTAATGATAAATCCATCAGAAACACTTTTTCTGATTGTGAAATCTACTCCTTTTTTTGAAAAATGTTGTTTTGGAATCAATTCGCGAACAACCTTATCCAGATTTAGGAAATCCACCACAATATGACCTCCGGGTCGTAATGATTTTTTAAAATTCTTCAGCACCTTAATATTGGTTGTTTCCTGATCGAAATAGCCAAAACTGGTAAAAAGATTGAAAATTGCATCATAATTTCCATTTAAAGGCTCTCTCATGTCGTGAATTTGAAATGAAAGACCTTGTTTTTCAAATTTTTTCGCGTGTTCGATACTGTTCGTTGACAGGTCTGCTCCAGTTGTTTCAAAGCCAAGCTCATTTAAAAACAAGGAATGTCTTCCTTTACCACAGGGAAGATCAAGAATCTTACTTCCTTTGGGCAGCTTCAAAAAATTTACGAGATTGTTCATGAATAATCTGGCTTCATCATCATTCCTATAGTCATAAAGGATATGATAGTAGGAAGTGTCAAACCAGTTTTCAAACCATTCTTTTTCTTTCTTCATAATTTTAAAATCAAACAAAAATATAAAATTTAACCAATTGATAAGGAAACTTTTAGTTTTTAAAAGAATTGTTTTATGACTAATATCTTTACTGTATTTTTGTGCTATGAATGAAAATTATGATATGTTGGCCAAATGCCTGTACGGTTTCGAATCGGTACTGGCACGTGAACTGCGCAATTTAGGAGCTCAAAATGTGAGGGAAGGCGTTAGAAATGTTCAATTTAAAGGTGACAAAGGCTTTATGTATAAGGCCAATTTGGCGCTCAGAACGGCTATTAGAATATTGGTGCCCATAGAAACTTTTACCTTGAATACAGAAGATGATCTTTATCAAAACCTGTCAAGGATTTCCTGGGAAAAGTATTTAAATGAGGATGCCACTTTAGCGATTCATTCATCTGTGCATTCTGAAGTATTTTCAAATTCACACTATGTGTCTCTGAGAAGTAAAGATGCCATTGTAGATTATTTTAGAAAGAAATACCAAAAACGTCCAAGCATTGACTTAAAGCATCCGGATGTTCAGTTTGATATCCATATTCAGAGGAACACCTGTACGGTATCACTTGATAGTTCTGGAGAATCCCTTCATAAACGGGGGTATCGTACCGACACCAATATTGCCCCTATTAACGAGGTCCTAGCGGCTGGATTGGTGCTGTTGAGCGGTTATGACGGAACCCAAAATTTTGTGGATCCAATGTGCGGAAGTGGTACCATCTTAATCGAAGCCGCCATGATCGCAAATAATATCCCGGCCAATATAAACCGATCAGAATTTGCATTCGAAAAATGGCCCGATTTTGATGAAGAGTTATTTAAGTTGATTCATGATTCATTGTTGAAGAAAATTAGAAATACTGATAAGAAGATAATCGGTTTTGATAAGGCACCATCCGCAGTAAGTAAAGCTCAGGGCAATATAGAAAATGCTTCTCTTGAAGAATTTATAAAGGTTGAAAGAAAAAACTTCTTTGAAGAAGTAAGTCCTGTTGAAGGGAATGTCATCGTAGTATTCAATCCACCATATGGCGAACGGCTCGAAGTGAATGTTCCCGTTTTTTATGGCCAAATAGGGGATACATTAAAACAGCATTATCCGGATACTTCTGCCTGGCTAATTACTTCAGATTTTGAAGAGGGCCTTAAAAATGTGGGACTAAGAACTTCGAGAAGAATTAAGGTTTTTAATGGAAAACTGGAATGTAAATTTGTGAAATACGAGATGTATTCGGGCAGCAGAAAGGCAAGTAAACAATCATGATAAGAATAACCGAAATAAAGGCTAAAGACACTTATGAGATTAGAAAAACTGTTTTAAGGCAAGGGATGACACTAAGCCATAAAATGGATGGAGATCTCAAGGCTGATAGCTTGCACCTTGGTCTTTTCGAATATGATCTATTGGTTTGTGTAGCAAGTTTTATGAAATCTTCAAAAGCTGATTTTAATGGTTTGCAATATCAATTAAGGGGGATGGGAACCTCAATAGCTTTTCAAGGGAAAGGCTATGGAAAACTTCTTATGGATAAAGCTGAACAGATGCTTACATCAAAAGGTGTTGACGTTATTTGGTGCAACGCCAGGGTAAAGGCCCTGGATTTTTATAGAAAATTAGGATATGAATTAAGGGGAGATGTTTTTGAGGTCCCTCAGGTAGGCCCTCATTTTATGATGTTTAAAAAGTTGAGTTAAATTGGAGTGAGCCCTTGACTTAAGTCAAGGGCTCACTTAAGTCACCCCCTGACAAAAACAAAAAAAGACTGTAAAAATACAGTCTTTTGCAGTAGCGAGATCGGGAATTGAACCCGAGTCCGTCAGCTGACGGATATGAATCCTTAAATCATAATTCAACTTAATTATCTTATTTACAATACTATATGAATAAATATTTAAGATGATTATAGTTTTGAATTGATTACTGAAATGAATAACGAATGAAGGTTTCACTTAAGTCAAGGGCTCACTTAAGTCACCCCCTGACAAAAACAAAAAAAGACTGT
>CAZQRD010000075.1:9437-11989 GCA_964595535.1 uncultured Flavobacteriaceae bacterium
AAAAATACAGTCTTTTGCAGTAGCGAGATCGGGAATTGAACCCGAGACCTCCGGGTTATGAATCCGACGCTCTAACCATCTGAGCTACCTCGCCATTTTCTTTGTAAAAAAGCTTAAAATGCTTTATAAAATTGAGTTTGCAAATATAAAAACAAATTCATTTATGGCAAGTAAAGAGCCCAAAAATATTTAAATAATATATTTTTTTTAGAAATAGATAATCTATATATTGCTTCCATAAAAAAATCAAGTATGTCGAGCAAAGTTAGAATAGACTTAGAAATTCCTATACATGCTTCACCTAGTTTTTTGTTTCAGTATATCTCAACTCCCGACAGTATGGGCGAGTGGTTTGCCGATAACGTAAATTCAAGAGGTAAGAAGTATACCTTTATGTGGGATGATTCTGAGGAAGTTGCTGATAGAATTGCCCAAAAAACAGATGTATTCATCAGGTTTAAATGGGAAGAAGATGAAGATGAAGATTCTTATTTTGAATTGCGAATTGAAGTCGATGATCTCACTAAGGATGTGTCTCTTTTAATCGTTGATTTTGCGGAGGAGGATGAAGTGGAAGAATCTAAAATGTTCTGGGAAAATCAAATTGCTGAATTAAAACATGTTATCGGAGGATAATCAACTGTATACATATTAGAAAAGCCTTGATAATTCAAGGCTTTTTTTATTTTTACCTCATTAATACAAACGATATGGTCAATCAAAAAGGAAGTTTAGTTTCTGAGAAAGACTTTAAGCTAAGCCTTGAGAACAGGGCTTTTAAATATGGAGATGGAATTTTTGACACTTTAAAATTAGAAAATGGAATTTTACATTTTTTAGAAGATCATTATTTTCGATTGATGTCATCAATGAGGATGCTAAGAATGAGGATTCCCACGAATTTCACCCAGGAATACTACGAAAAACAAATCAGGTTGACATTGAATGCAAATAATCTAAGTCAATACGCTAGGGTTAGGGTAAATGTTTTTAGACAAGATGGGGGTTTATACGCTCCACTAACAAATGAAGTTGATTTTCTAATTGAAGTAAATCCTTTGAATGAAAATTATAAAGGAGTTGTGGAAATAGAATTATTTAAGGATTTCCCATTGGCTTCCGGACTTTTGTCTACCATAAAGACCAACAACAGATTGATCAATGTATTGGGAAGTATATTTTCCAGAGAGAATAAATACCAAAATTGCATTTTGATCAATGAAAAGAAAGAGTTGGTTGAAGCGCTTAATTCCAATATATTTTTGGTAAAAGGTACTGAGGTTTGGACTCCATCTCTGGATACAGGCTGTATCAATGGAATCATTAGAAAAAAACTGATTGAAGCTCTTAGGAAGAACGATATATTTATGATTGAAGAGAAGAGTATCTCGCCATTTGACCTTTTAAAAGTGGATGAGGTATTTCTAACAAATTCTATTCATGAGATCCAATCAGTTGATCGGTATCGAAAAAAGAGCTATGCAAAGGAAAAAACTGAAGAAATTAAAAAGTATTTTACTTCTGTTATAAAAGTATAAATTAATTTAACCCGGGATCTTTTGGGGCATTGGCCCAAAGCTTATAGATACCTCCATATTTAAGAAGTTCATTTTTCCAGAAGTTACTGGGGTTAATCTTAAACAGATTTTTAAATTCATTTTCGACGATAAGCCATGAAGTGGTTTGCAACTCTTCCTCTAGTTGTTTTTGACTCCAGCCAGAATACCCAAGAAAGAACCTGATATCGTGTTTAGATAAAATATCATCTTTCAGTAGTGATTGAATGGTTTCAAAATCGCCACCCCAAAAAATACCATCAGCTATTTCTATACTGTCTGGAATCAATTCAGGAACTTTATGCACGAAATAAAGGTTGTCTTCTGAAACCGGACCTCCAAAATAAACTTTTAAGGAAGAATCTATATCAGGAATCAGGTCACTGATGTTGTAGGGAGAAGGTTTGTTAAAAATAAAACCAACTGAACCATCATTATTATGCTCAGTTAGCAAAACGACTGATCTGTTAAAAGAACTATCGCTCAATATAGAGGGCTCTGCCACGAGCAATTTGCCTTTTGTTGGTTTTATTGTTGTCATATTAAATTGGTTGCGAATAAATGTACAAAAAATAAATTAATAAAAAAACCCTCCAAAAATGGAGGGTTCTTCAATTATAATTTTTTAGAACTCGATTAGTTCACTGAATCTTTTAATTCAGATCCTGCTTTGAATTTTACTACTTTTCTTGCAGGGATTTTGATAGTTGCTCCAGTTTGAGGATTTCTACCATCTCTAGCAGCTCTAGCAGAAACTGAGAAAGAACCAAAACCTACCAATGATATTCTACCACCTGTCATTAGTTCACCCGTTATGCTCTTCATCATAGCGTCTAAAGCTTTTCCGGCAGCCGCTTTTGAGATCCCAGCGTTAGAAGCCATTGCTTCAATTAAATCTGATTTGTTCATAATTAAAATTTTTAAAATTGGTTAAATATTCATTTTTTGCCTTTCAATAGCAGAACAAATATAGATTTTATAAGGGTTCACGCAAGT
>CAZQRD010000076.1:0-11853 GCA_964595535.1 uncultured Flavobacteriaceae bacterium
TGGAAAAATTTTGCTATTATTCAGGAAGAAATATTACAACTTTGCGAGGCGGCACATTTACCAGATATATGGGCGACACAAGTTTTAGAGAATTTGGCTAAAAAAGGGATACCTACCAGAGCGGAAATTACAGATGCCGCTATGGCTCAGCGTGCAGACTGCGTAATGCTAAATAAAGGCCCTTATATAGAAAAAACTGTTAGAATGCTTGATAAAGTACTTCGTAAGATGCAGCGAATTCAAAAGAAAAAAATAACAATATTACCTAAACTGGAGTTTAACGAAAATCTCGAATAAAAAAATTATACCCATAACATATCTTTTAATGATTTGGATTTAAAACATGTGCAGAAGGAATGCTTCAAATCTGTTTTCATTAAATGCATCATTAATTCTTCCATCGAGTTTTTACCCAATTTTTCTCTTCCTCCAGGTTCAAGAAGGTCCAAACCACAATTCTACTTGTTTTGTTTCCCTGACCCATAGGGATTGTTTTGTATTCTTCAACTTCAAATTTATCAAATGCCTCGTAAATATATTTGAGATTTGATTGTTTTGACACTATCGAAGAAAACCAACAACAGGATTTTCCGAATTTCACACTTTGCTTGATCATATCAAGTATAAACCTTTTCTCGCCACCCTCGGTCCAAAGCTCCCCGTCTTTCCCCCCAAAATTCAATTCAGGTTTTGTGATTTTTTTGTTTTTCAGATTGCTGAGTTTTCGAAGTGTCCCAGCTTGTGATTCAGCAAGAGAGGCATGAAAAGGAGGATTGCAAATCGACACATCAATGCGTTCATCTTTTTCAAGAATTCCAGTAAATATTTCTGAGGCATTCTTTTGCAAGCGACATTCAATCTGTCCTTTTAGGTTTGGATTTGAGTCAATTATAGCATTGGCTGAGGCTATGGCTATCGGGTCAATATCAGAGCCTATGAAAGACCAGCCAAATTCGCTGTTGCCGATGATAGGATAAACACAATTTGCACCAACCCCGATATCAAGACATTTAATTTTACTCCCTGTTGGTATTTTTCCAAAATTACTGCTGCTTAAAACATCTGTAATATGATGCATATAGTCTGCTCTTCCGGGAATAGGCGGGCAGAGATAATCTTTGGGAATATCCCAATAAGTCACGCCATAATAATGCATAAGCAAAGCCTTGTTGAGCATTTTTACAGCTTCTGCATTAAAAAAATCAATGGTTTCATCCCCGTATTTATTTTCAGTGATATATTGGGCCAATTCAGGGCAGCTGTCAATGAGCAACTTAAAATCGTAGCGCTCACGATGCTTATTTCGTTTATGCAATCTTTCTTTTTGCGCAGGATGTTCTTTCTTCTTATCAGGCATGGAAATTATAAAGTTGGTTTTGTGTGGCAAGATAAGACAATCTAAAAGGTTAAAAGGGTTTTTGATTTAGCACACCTCTTTAATCCACCGCTATTTGAACAGTCTTTTGCAGCTTGCTAACGTCAAATTTCTTTTCTTTAATTCTGGCCACTATTTCGTCATAAGTATTTTTATCCATTTTTGGGGTTCTTGAAAGAATCCATAGATAATCTCTGTCTGGATGGCCAACTACGGCATAACTATAATCATCTGCCAGATCGATGATCCAGTATTTACCTTTAAAAGGCCAGAAAAACTGAACTTTAAGTTTGGCATTTCCCGTTCCAGGGTCAATAAATGCCTTTCCCTTAATATAAGATTCTTTGCCATTGATGCTATCCTTTCGACACCTGTTTTCTACAACGATATAGTCTTTGTCAGTTTTAGTATAGGTAGCAGTTGTACAGTGGCAACCTTTTTGAAATCGCTGTGGAAAAGAGGCAATCTCATACCAGGTCCCTGCATATTTTTCTATATCAACTTCGGCTACGGTTTCCAGAGTTTGTGAAGTACATTGGGTAAATATTGACATGATCAAAACAGATAAAATAAGGGATGATTTCATTTAATATGATTTGGTTTTGTAAGCCTTTAAAGTTAATCATTCATCAGGATCAATCAAGAGTTAATTTTAGCACATAACTATCAGCTGTCATAAACAATTCTGTTTGATCTGAGTTGAATGCCACGTTTGACGTTGCCCGGCCTGTTTTGATGGTTCCAAGATGCTTGCCGGAAGGGTTAAAGATAAAGACACCTCCAGGTCCGGTAGCAAAAAGATACCCTTCCGTAGTCACTTTTAAACCGTCAGGAAGCCCCTTTTCAGTTTTGACGAGAGCAGTTGCATCAAAGAATATATTTTTTGAAACCACATCGCCGGCTTCATCCATTTCATATGCCATCCAAATCGCATTTTCAGGATCTGAATTTGCCACATACATCACTTTTTCATCAGGGGAAAATCCGATGCCATTGGGTCGGCTGAGCTCATGATCAATAACAGATAATTCTCCTGATTTGAGCAATCTGAATACTCCCTGAAAATCCAATTCTTTTTGAGGGTCTTCCATACGTTTTGCTAAACCATAAGGCGGATCTGTAAAATACAGGCTGCCTTTTGAATCAAAAACTGCGTCATTAGGACTGTTTAGCCTTTTTCCTTCATAGGAGTTGACCAAAGTTGTAAATTCCGATTTGGGATCATCAAGACTACTATCCATACGTGCAACTTGTCTGTTGCCATGCTGACAAAGAACCAGATGACCTTCTGGGTCGAGAAGCAAACCATTGGCCCCTGGTTCTGAACCTTCAAAATTTTCGCCTGTAAAGCCCGAAGGATTTAAGTATTCTTTAATACCGTTTTCTTTATTCCAGCTATAAACTGCGTTTCTTGGAATGTCAGAGAAGAGAAGCGTTTTTTGATCTTCCAGCCATACAGGACCCTCAGTCCAGCTGTGGTCTTTTGATAGAATTTCCAATTGATTTGCAGGGTCAAGAACCTTGTTCAGCTCCGGGTCAAGAACCTCAATATAGCCTACGTCCAGAATGTTAGCCTCACTTTTTGTCTCTTTAATTTTTTCTTTACAGCCTAATAGTATCAGCCCTATTAGGGTAAAAATTGCAATGTTTTTCATCATGATTGTTTTTTTATTGATAGCTCTCTAATCAGTCTAGTATGTTATAAGATGTTAAAGAAAATCAACAATATTTTCTATGGTCGCGGCTTCAAAGAATTTCGGGTCATCTATTTTGATATCCACTTTTTCATAGGCCCAGGTGGTATGATAAGGCACGTGAATTGCAAAACCTCCTAGTTCCAAAACGGGGATGATGTCTGATTTTACAGAATTACCTATCATCAAAAAATGTTCGGGTCTGCAATCGAGATGTTCCAATAGTTTTGCATAGTCTGAAACTTTCTTATCACTCATGATTTCAATATGGTGAAAGTGCTTTTCCAGCCCTGACTTGATCAGCTTGCGTTCCTGATCAAGCAAATCACCTTTGGTAGCCATTACCAATCTGTATGATCCGTTTAATTGAGAGAGTACCTTCTCGACTCCATCAAGGATTTCAATTGGTTTGTTAAGTAAGTCTCTTCCCAAATTTATCGCCCTGTTGACTAATTTAATATCTGCAGAGTCATTGGTCACCCTTCCAATAGTTTCTACCATACTAAGCATAAAACTCTTGACCCCATAACCGTATAAGGCAAGATTATCTATTTCGGTTTTAAACAATTCCTTTTGAATGCTGTGATGTGGCAGGAAGTCTTCTAATAGATTGCTGAATTTTTCTTCAGCTTCTCTAAAATAAGGCTCATTGACCCAAAGGGTGTCGTCTGCGTCAAAAGCAATTACTTTTATTTCTTTCATTTTGTGCCTTTCTTTTGTTTTAAGATCAAAGATAAGTATTAGTTTAAATCCATTCTTTTAACATAAACGAAAATTTCATCCTATGAATAAAACGGGTCTATGTTGTAATTAAAAACCAAAAAGAAAACTAATCTTAGTTATTTTAGGGAAGCATTGCATGTGGGCTTTGCCAATGATGAACAAAGGCTTCTCCATACGTTGCCCCGGCTTCGATTCCTCTGAACAATTCCATTTTCGCATGGTCGTCAGGGTAATATTCTTTTATCTTTTGACTTTTATGGATAAAGCAAGCCTTCCATTTGGTTTCTATGACAGACGATATATCCACAAAAGTATCAGGCTGAAAATTTTGAGTCTGACTACCTGTAACAACTTCAAAATAATAGAATGAAGCCTTTCTCCCTGTGCCGTTCCATGCGTCAAAAACAAGGTTTGAGCAGATACGATGATCTCTGTGCGAATCGATAGGCCAATGGGTAAAAACCATATCAGGTTTTTCTTCGTTTATCAGCCCATACATTTTTTGATACCAGCTTGAAGTAATTTCGCAACTGCCGTCAATTTGTCCAAGAAATACAGGGCGGGCTTTTAAAATTTTGCATGCCTCCAGTGCTTCTCCCCTTCGAATTTCTGCAGCTTTTTCATGTGCAACGCCAGGAATTCCAGCCTCGCCAGTGGTCAGGTAAAGGCATATTACCTCATGCCCTAAAGAGGTGAGTTTGCAAATGGTTCCACCCATTCCTGTTTCGGGATCATCAGGGTGAGCTCCGGCTACAATAATTTTCAGTTTTTTTTCGACCCCTGCGCTATTTTTGGAAAGCCCAAATGATTTGGTCGATACAAGTGCTGCTCCCGATGTAAGTGCCGCATTTGCAATAAATTTTCGTCGGGTTGTCATAGAAAAGAATATTATTTTTAAATTTTGACTTAAAGTTAGGCTATTGTGAGGAATATTAAAAAATTGAAATTCTGAAAAAGCTACAGCAATTAGTTTGACCTTTTATGGCTTTTGGCGCATGTGAATTGACATTATTAAAATTTGTTTAAGACAAGGACCTTTAGAATATTTTAGGGATTAATTTATAAGTCTTTTGCTTAAACTCCCTGTAAGTCTTTCCAAATTCCTGAATTAATACTGCTTCTTCCACCTTAATTCGATAAAGAACGGCAAATACTACAGGAAGAATCCCTAAAACTGAAAGCAGACTATTCATAGCAATGGATAGGCCCAAACAAATTAGTAGTAGTCCGGAATAACTGGGATGACGAACATATGAATAGAAGCCATCGGTTTTTAGTTGGTGGTCATTTTGGATCGCCACATCTACTGTAAATTCTTTTTTAAGTTGCCATATGGAAACCCAGCGAATCACAGTGCCCAGAATAAATATAAGCAATCCGATAGTGGCGATTGTTTTATTTGACGAATCCCATTGTTGAAAATTTGCCAAAAAGAAACCAAATGTCATACTAAAAGCAATGGAGACCCAAATATAGAGCAAGGACTTTTTGTCGTTTTCTGATTTTTGGATTTTATTCTTTGAACGTTTTAAAACCAATAAAAGCATTTCAGAAATAAAGAAAAAAACAGAGGCATAAATGATGAGTTGAATATTCATGAATTATTAATTTTAAAATGAATTTCCTGACAAGTTTAATGATAGCACATGGCTGTGTACATCTGAACTTATTGTCTTAAACTCAATAGTATTTGAAGTCTTGTAAAAAAACCGAATCCCCTTTTATATGGGGATTCGACTATTTTAATTTGCTTTGTGCAGGCTACTAAAAATCCCTGTAAGGTGCGTCCAAAAAAGTATTTGCTTCTTCTTCAGAAAATCGCGCCTTTTTATTATCCCAATGCAGGGTCTTATTTGGAAAACGACCTGCAATTACACCCAGTAAAATTGTTTCCGTTAATCTGGAGGCGTAGGAGAAGGGTGCACTGGTCTCGGCATTTCCTAAACAGGCATCAACAAACTGGTGGTAGTGCTTATTGCTTTCCAAATTATAATCACCTGTAGGAGCACCTAATGCATCTTTATCCTTCACATTGGAAAGGTCAAGATCTATGTATTTGCCATCCACAATATGTTTTGGGAGTTGCATAAAATGTGGCAGAAGTAAGCGACCTTTTTCTCCTATGAACATGGCTCCCTGTTCTGGAAGTTTGTCATTGTTTGGTAAATTTAGATCATCATGAGCCTGAGGAGCCCCCAGACCATCATTCCAGATCCAGGTCAATGTTTCGGCTGTATACGCTGTGCCTGGAAACTCATAGGTAACGATATTGTTTTCAGGGAATCCAAATCCATTAGGTGGTCTGCAATTGTTTTTAATAGTCCTTGGTACATCCAGTTGCAAAGCATTATAAGGAGTGTCGAAAATATGGACCCCCATGTCTCCTAAAGTTCCGCAACCATAATCAAGAATTTTCCTGAAGTTACTTGGGTGGTAATAACCTTCTTTATAGGGTCGTTCAGGCGCGGTACCCAACCAAAGATTCCAATCGAGATTATCTGGTACAGGATCAGACCCTTGTGGTGCAGGACCGTCATAGCCCCAGTTTTTAGGAGACCATGCTCTCACGCGTTCCACTTTTCCAATGATACCACTTTGAATAAGATTGGTGGCCAATTTATAATCATAAAACGAATGAACCTGAATGCCCATTTGTGTAACCAGCTTTTTCTTGCTTGCCATTTTCCGCATAGCTCTGGCTTCTGCTACATGATGGGTTAGTGGTTTTTGACAATAAACGGGTTTATTCATTTCCATAGCCATCATAGAAGCCGGAGCATGTGTATGATCGGGTGTTGATACAACTACAGCGTCAATACTACTGGCCATTTCCTTTAACATGACTCTGTAATCGGCATATATAGTTGCCTCAGGATACATTTTCTGAGCATCCGCAAGTAATTTGGAATCTACGTCACACAGGGCTACAACCTCTACCGCCTTGTGGGCAGCCGTAGCTTTAAGATCTTGAACCCCCTGCACACCTAAACCTATATGAGCAGTTCTTAAACGGTCGGTCTTTGATAAGGCCCAGATGGGTGATGGAAGAAAAGCACCCATGGTGAGGGCTGCTGTAGTCTTTAAAAAGTCTCTTTTTTTCATGTGCTGTGATTTTATAATTTTCTGATCTTGATGTTTCTGAACCAAACACCACTTGCATGGTCCTGAAATCCAATATAACCTGTTTTAAAGGATCCATAAAGATTGGCGTCCTTCCATTTACCGGCATTCTTTCTCTTTTCCCAATCTTCTGTCCATGGAACAAAAGATACTACTTTTTTACCATTGAGCCAATGCTCTACTTTTTCTGGGGTAAAGATGATCCGGGTTGAATTCCATTGGCCAGTCGGATATAATATTTTTTGAGAGCCATCAGCAGGGTGCATGGCATAGTCTGAAGCAGTTTTTTGCCAATCCTGTAAATCTTCGATGTTTTCAGTTACTCCCATCTCTGTATTGTATTCAGTCAGATCATGAATTGAGGCATAATTTTCATCATCAATAAGTTGGTATTCCGGAGAAATATCTTGCGGTAGGGCATCGGGAATTCCTTCTTTTAAATGATAAAATATTCCACTGTTACCTCCTTTTGGAATTTTCCATTCAACATAGAGTTCAAAGTTGTCAAATTCTTCCAATCCATAAATGATGTCTATTCCACCCTCATAATCCTGTTCCAAACCAAGCTCAGTGTCAAACGAAAGAACACTGTCTTTGGCAACCCAACCCGGAGGTAAAGTTTCTCCGTTATAGGCTCTCCAGCCGTTAGTTGTGACACCATCAAAAAGATAGATCCAGTCATTTGATTCAACTATGGCAGATTCCTTTTGAATGGTCTCATTTACTTCTTTTTTTTTCTCTTTTTCACAGGCTATAAAAAGGGTGAAAAGCAGTATTGTGGCAAGCAGATGTTTCATAGAATGAGTTTTACTTTAATATGACATTTTGATTCTATTTGTAAATGTACAAATCAAATTGAAAAATTAGATACTTGCTAGGTTAGAATCCTCATCTTCTGGGTTAGACGGAAGTAGAGAGGGGTCGAATAACATATCCTGAGACCAGAGGTAAATCTCAAATGTGGCTCAAGAAAGTATAGTGCTGCCATGGAAGCATAGGCTTTTACAAATAAACTGACAAGGTCAGAAAAAGCATCGTTACTACTATAAGAATAATGGCTAGAGGCATCACAAATTTTAGCCATTTGTCATAGCCTACTTTGATAATGGCCAGAGAAGCAAGTATGAGCCCTGTAGGGTTAATCAGATAGAAAAGACCCATTCCATATTGATAACAATTTACAATGACCTCTCTTCCAACATTTACAGTATCAGCGAGGGGAGACATGATAGGCATGGTTAAAACGGCCATTCCAGATGAGGACGGGATAAAAAATGATAAACCTGCATAGATAAATAACATCATATTTGTAAAAACACCTTTATTCATTCCCTCTGTCACTGAGCTGGCATAATAAAGCATGGTATCACTTATCAGCCCATCATCCATAAGTACAGAAACACCTCTGGCGATACCGATGATAAACGCAACGCCGAGCAATTCTCCGGCTCCTTTGGAAAATGCATCTACAAAGTCATTTTCTTTCATCCTACTCACAAAACCGATGAGAACGGCTCCAACCAGAAAGGTCGCAGTCATTTCTACAAACCACCAGCCTAAAGCCGATACTCCAACGATCATTACCATAAAGCTCAAGGAAAAAATAAGGATGATCACCTTTAAACGCATGTTTAGCTTCAAAGAATGATCAAGAGCCTTAAAATGATGGATGGGCGATTTTAATTTCTCCTCATAAATCAAGGAAGTTGTGGGATCGTTTTTGACTCTTTTTGCATATCGAAGGATATACAAAATCGTTATGACAAGACAAGTGGTCAGCATTATAATTCTTCCATTGAGCCCTGTGGTCCAGTTGATTCCTGCCGCATCAGAGGCGATAATGACAGAAAAAGGGTTGATGGTTGAGCACATGGTCCCTATGGCTGAGCCCAGAAAAATACATGCCAAGCCAACCATTTCGTCATATTTGGCCGCCAGAAAAACAGGTATCAAAATAGGAAAGAAGGCGATGGTTTCCTCTGCCAATCCAAAAGTAGTTCCACCAGCTGCTATAAGGGTGGTCACAAGGATGATCAGGATATATTCTTTGCCTTCAAGAGTTTGGGCCAACCAGGAAATCCCGGCGTCAAACGCACCGGTTTTGTTCATCACACCAATAAGGCCTCCAATGATCAGTACTAAAAAGATAATATCTGCCGCTTCGATAATTCCTTTTATTGGAGATTGCACAAATGCAGCAAACCCCTGTGGTTTCGAGTCGAGATTTTTATAGGTATTTGGAATGCTTATGGGTTTATAAATATCTCCACTGGTAAATTTTTCCAGGGGTATTTTGATTTTCAGTTTTTCCAGTGTTTCCTGAGAAGCAGGTAAACTGGTAGAACCTTCCGAATTGATTCTTTCGAAAGTATGATCTACAGCGTTATAGCTTAAATTATCATATTCACCTGCAGGAACAAACCATGTTAAAAGCGCTACCATACCTGCAATGGCGAACAAAATAGTTTGTGCAGTAGGAAATTTTAGTTTCTTCATGATAGGGTTTGATTGGTTGAAGATTTGAAAAAATTCAGATACGGCAAGATACATTATTATCCATGAATTCCTGTTTTTCAGGAATTTGAGATCTTCAAAAAGATTAGTGAGATGATACCACCTAGCACAGAGGCTAAAAGTCTTTAAGGACTTTTGCTTAATGTAAAAGAAATTTTTTCGATGCCGACCTCAGTCATCCAAATCTTGTTTTTCTTAAAGCCAAAATTCAGATAAAAATTCACTGCTGGAAAATTGTCATGACCGGTTTCAACTGTAAGAAGATCCATCTTAAACTCATCGCGAACAAAACACAATAGTTGATAACCGATACCTTTCCTGAAGAATTCCGGAGCAACGGTTAGACTGCGAATATGAATGTGATTCTCATAGATTTCCAATTCCATGACTGCGCACAATTCTTCTTGTGAATAGAATCCATAGAAAGAAGTTTTACTTTGCTGAATTTCATTTATTCCCCTTTTCAAAGGAGGGAAATCCTCATGCCTTAAAAGGAGGGCCTCAACCGCATAGGATTTTTGAAAAACACGATAGATTAATTCGCTTATTTTCAAGTTGGAATGGTCAATTTTCGCAATCATTTTTTTTGGTTAGGATAAACTAATATTCATCACTTAATGGTTTAAATTGGGTTGAGATAGGCTCCGGTATTTAATGTATGAATACAGCACTGGAATAACAATTATCAAAACTGTGATTACAGCAAATAGAGTGAAGTTTGTCTTTTTGTCTAGAATTAAACTCGTCAAAACAATTATAATCCCACCAGCAAACCACAACTTACCAGCCAATTTATGAGTTTCCTTCCAAACGATTTCATTTTCAAGTGTCCAAGGGGTTTTGATTCCAATAAAATAATTGACTCTTAATGTTTTTAAGTAATTTCCTAATACCGAAAATAAAACACCGATCAGCAAAATGATATAGTTTGGATTGTATAAGGTTTCATTCATGACGATATAGATAATAAATAGTGACAAGACAGACATAAATATGGTCATAGCTGTTTTCAAAACTGCATATTTGTTTCCCATATTTTTGATTTTCCCTTTTGGGTCAATTTTGGGAATTATAGTAAACAGAACATAGATGAGAAGGGGTAAAAGAACAGGAATTAAAATCAATTCTGATTTTTGACCATAACGGTCAATTTCTCCTTCTATGTTCCAATGAAGAGGAACTTTTTCAGGAAGGCTGTCCCAAACATAAGCCAAATAAATGAAGGGAATAAGGACGATTACAATGAGTGGCAATTCTTGTTTTATAGTGGATTTCATACTTATGTTTTTAAAGTAAGTATCCATGAAAGTAAGTCTTCCAGGATACTGGTGTTTAGAGAATATATAACGAACTGACCTTTTTTCTCACGGGTGATAAGGTCTGCTCTTTTGAGAATATCCAAATGATGCGATATACTTGGCTTTGAGATTTGAAACTTGTTGGCTATTTCTCCTGCATTCATGTCCTTGTCTTTTAGCAATTCTATAATCTCTCTTCGAGTTTCGTCATTTAGTGCCTTGAAAAGTGAGTTCATCATTAATTTAGTTATTTAGACAAATATCTAAATAAGTTTTGAAATACACAAAATAATTGGATCAAAATTTGTTAAAAAGTATGTAACCTGACCTTAGATTCGCAGCAAAATCAATTGATTCAGGGAAATTATTTTTCAAAAAACCTTTAAATTCTGTGGTTTTCACAAGCCTAAGTCAGTTAAAGTTGTATTTTTGCAAAAAAAATAAAGGTATGAGTGCTAAAAAATCCATAACATTTGATGTATTAATTGAAATACCAAAGGGAAGCAGAAACAAATATGAGTATGATTTTACACTGCATAAAATTCGCTTTGACAGAATGTTGTTCTCATCCATGATGTACCCTGGAGATTATGGTTTTATTCCAGAAACTCTTGCCCTCGACAAGGATCCCCTAGACGTGCTGGTTTTAGGAGCCGAACCGACCTATCCAATGGTCGTGATGGAGGTAAGACCCATTGGAGTGTTTCACATGACTGATGAAAAAGGCCCGGATGAAAAAATTATTTGTGTCCCTGTGAATGACCCTATCTACAGCAAGAGAATGGATATCGCTGATCTTAACCCTCACAGGTTGAAGGAGATTGAACATTTTTTTCAGGTGTATAAGGATCTTGAAGAAAAAAAAGTCGATACCGGAGGATGGGGAAATGCGGAGGAAGCAATAAAGATATATCACCAATGTGTGAAGCGTTATGACGATAGTGATCACAAGAAAAAAAGAACCTTTACAATATAGTAAAAAGACATAAAATAAAGCTTTTACAGCAAACCTCCATTTATCTGAATGGGGGTTTTTTTTATCACATAATATTGATTACTTTTAGCCCCTCAATTATTCAAATCACTAAAAAATAGGACACTAAAAATGGAATTAATCGTAAATTATTTA
>CAZQRD010000077.1:0-11363 GCA_964595535.1 uncultured Flavobacteriaceae bacterium
ACCACTATCGATCTGTATAAGAGGAATGACAAGCATAAAAGAAATGATATGCATTATGTGTCTGCAACAAAATGGTTTACATTAGGATGGGGTATACTAGCAATTATGGTTGCCAGTATTGCTAATTTATTTGATAATCTCATTCAACTGGTCAATATTATAGGATCGATCTTTTATGGAAACATATTGGGCATATTTTTGATTGCCTTCTTTATCAAATACGTGAAGGGGAATGCAGTGTTCGTTGCCGCTCTTATTACCCAAGTGCTGATTATATGGGTTTATTTTATAGATGTATTACCTTATTTATGGTTAAATCTGTTAGGTTGTGTTCTGGTCATGTCTTTGGCTATACTATTGCAACTTTTTTCCAAACAGAAGAAAATTCAAGCGCATTAAAAAAGCCCCGGGATTAACGGGGCTTTTAGTTAGATTTATGTAAATTTTATTCTACTGAAAGATGCAAACGAGCCTTGTCCCAGGCAAAAACAATACCTGAATTATCAACGGCATACATTAGTTTTTCCTGAACCTCGCTGTCAAATTCAGGTTTCACCATGACTCTTAAAGCGTCATCAGCTTCTGAATAAGAATAAGAACCCCAGGCATCATTTTTCTTATTAAAAATAGCCACCCAGTCACCAGATTCATTCGGGATAATGAAAAAACCGTATTTTCCGGCCGCAAGGGCTTTGCCACCAATCTTAACGTCTTTGTCAAATGAAATCGTAGTATTTTCATTGGCCCCGGCACGCCATACCTGCCCGTATTTTTCCAATCCTCCCCAAACAGTTCTTCCTTTCACGCTAGGGGCTCCATAATCAATCATGATCTGTGTTTCATTTACAGATCCTTTTGCTTCCAACCTCGGGCTTTTTTGCGCACAACTTACTGATACAACAAAAAACAAGGTCAATAATAAATTAAAAGTTTTCATTTTTAGCATTATTTACTCCATTCCGCAATGGATTCCTGATTCATTTTAACATAATCGCCGTTATCAGCTTTTTCAGAGGCGGCCAAAGAAATTTTTGCCGTCGCAATGGCACCTTTTTTATCACCAAGATCAGCTTGGATCAATGATTTTTGTCGTGACATCCAAAAGGCGTCAGGATTCATCTCAACAGCTTTTGTAACCCATTCCAAGGCTTTGTCTAAGTCTTTATCTGAACTTCTGTAATATGAAGCCGCACTGAAATAATCATTGGCTGAAGGTCCTGCCATTGTCTTTTCAATACTTTCAACTGCCATCTTATCAGTTGGAGTCTCTATTTTGGTCATAACCATAGTTTTATCCCACATAATGTACATGTTACCTGAAACACCATCGGCAAGGTCTCCAAAACCAATGGTAAAGTTCTCTACAGGATATTCCATAGGATAAGTCTTTGCTGAAATTTTCACAGCAACCATACTTTCATCAAGTTCATCTGGAGCACCTCCGGTCTGATATTCTGTATAAAAGATAATATCCCAGGCATCTTTATTGGGAACAGTTAAAATAGCATATGTACCTTTTTTAAGATCCTTTCCATCAATTTTCAAATCCGAATCAGTAGTAAATTTGGTTCTCATGTTGGCTCCGGTTCTCCATATTTTTCCAAAGGGTACAAGATCTCCAAAAACAACTCTTCCTCGAATGGCAGGTCTAGAATAATCTACAGATACTTCCGAAAGACCAATGCTTTGATGAACACTAGATGACGGACTTGGTTGTGGGGTTTTAATTTGCGCTTGTATTGTAAAAGCGCCAAAAAGTAATAATAGGGTAATTAGTTTAGTTTGCATATATAATGGTTTTTGTTAATAATTTTTTAAAATTACATGAATTATAGGCTAACCATTTGAATTCGTCATTTTTTTAACAAAAATTTATGAAGAGGCAGCACCTTAAGAAATTGGCCTTAATCTAATTGTATCGTCGTTTTCTCAAAAAATTAAAAACCCATCCGAAAATAAATAAAATGACAAGTGGTATGGCAAGATTTAACACTTGCCAGTAAGTTCTTTCTTCAAAGGCTCTTTCTTTATCAAGAAATTGAATTTGTAAAGATTTGGACCTAAGGTTGAGCAAGCCGTTATCATCCAACAAATAGTGCACACTATTGAGCAAAAATTCTATATTTCCGTAGTTTTGATTTGTCCACTTATCTTTGTCAAGTGGCAACGGCTCACCTCTCAGAACTTCATTGACCGCCAGATCTCCGTCTGCTATGATAATCATTTTGTTTTCAATTCCCAATGCGCTGAAATCTTCAGCATCAAATGGCATTATCCTATTTCCATAGGCCGAGGTAAAAGCTCCTTCCAGTAAAACACCAAAATTTGTCTCCGAATCTTTAAATTCTTTTTTATCAGCTTCGATTGCAATCTCATTCAAACTTACATTTGTAGGTGTACCAATTGTTTTTGCCAGGGGAGAAGATTGTAAAAGGATGGTTTTACGTATTTGATTAGTAAGCGTATCCAGGCTGCTTGGGAATTTCAGTAAAACCGGGTCGATACTTTTGCTAATCGAATGTGTGTTGTCGGCAAAGATAAGCGGGAAATAATGCCAGAGAAAATCCTGGTATTGCAGCTGATTACCCGTGTTGCCCGATGCCAATCTGATAGTGCCGCTATAGAGGTCTTTAGTCACATTATAATTGATTCTTACTCCATAACTAAATAACATGTCGGTGAGGTTCAAATCTCTGTTAAAGGCAAGAGATTTACCGGTCATCATCAAACTGTCCATTTCGGCATAAACATTGTCTAACAACCACATTGTTTTACCTCCCTTCATGATATACTGATCCAAAACAAGTTTTTCCTTTTCACTAAATGCGAGCGAGGGCTTGACAATGATTGATAAATCATAAGCTGAAAGTTCACTTAGCGTCTTGTTCGGATTAATTTCGACCGAATCAAGGGTGAATTCTGCCAGCTTATAATACGCCCCAAGGCTCTTAAGAAAGCTGTATAGATAGATGTCATCAGGCTGGCCGTTGCCTTTAAGTATCGCAATGGTCTTGCGTTTATCTTCGCTTATTTTGTGGATGGCATTTGCAAACTCGTATTCCAGATTTTCTATGGAATTTTGCAATTGCTGCTCCTGACTTGGTGCAATGGCATTTACCAAAAGAGGTACATTCTCTTCCTTTTCGCCATAACTGATAAGAGCCCAGGGGAAAATTACAGCCTCCGAAACTTTACCATCTTCCTGAACGGTTAAACGACTTGGCTGGAGCCCTTTTTTGATCAAATCTTTTGAAGAACTGAGGGGATCAATAAATCTAAACTTAACGTGGTCATTGATCTCACTAAGTTCCTGTAAAAATTGATTGGTCTCTACTTGCAATCTCTTGAATTCTGCAGGAAATGAACCCTGCAGGTATACCTTTATAAGCAAAGGCTTTTCAATTTGTTCGACTAATCTTATTGTTTCAGCCGAAAGTGTATATCTTTTGTCATGGGTCAAATCAAACCTTTTAAAAGCGTATGAACCAAGAATATTGACAGCAATCAAAATGATAAAAACAATTAAAATTTTAATATATGGATTATTTTTGCTCATGGAACCCTCTGTCTGTTACTGTTTTAAATCGAAATTGGTTTTGGTTAAAAAGAGAAAGAAAAAAGTAACACTGATAAAATATAAAAGATCTTTTGTGTCAACCACACCTCTGCCAATATTTTCAAATCTGGCATGAAGCCCTAGCTTTTTCACGTCATAATTTCCTAAACTTATAATTCCCTCAAGGGCCTCAAAGCCGTAAAACATAAAAAATGAAACAACCACGCCCAAAATAAAGGCAACGATTTGGTTATTGGAAAGGGTAGAGGTATACAAACCGATGGCCGTAAAGGCACTTGCCAAGAACAGCAAACCTATATAGGAGCCAATAATATTTCCAAAATCAATATTTTCGGGAGTTGCAGCCAATTGACCAACTGTATACACATAAGTTAAAGTAGGAATAAGGGCAGCAAAAATAAGGATTAAAGACCCCAGATATTTACCAATAATGATATCCCAGCTACTAATAGGCTTGGTTTTTATAATTTCTATGGTCCCTAACCTAATCTCCTCCGAAAATGTTCGCATCGTTATCGCAGGAATCATAAATATAAAGAACCAGGGCGCAATGAAAAAGAAGCTGTTGAGATCTGCAAAACCGGCATTCAACAAATTATAATCACCTTTAAAAACCCATAAAAAAAGCCCGTTGATCAAAAGAAATATGGCGATCACCAAATATCCTATTGGCGTGACGAAAAACAAATTAAGTTCTTTTTTTAAAATAGCTAACATCAGCTTTTTAATTATGAATTATTAGGATGACGCAAACTTACAATTTTATCTACACTCCATGCTTCAGGTTTTTCTGAGAACATCTTTTTAGTATTGCTCCAAACTTCCTTGAAAAAATCTGAATCTCTGTAATGGTTTAAATGTTCTTCTGATTGCCAGTAACTATAGGTGAAAAAGATAGCTTTATTACTCTTGTCCTGATAAAGTTCAAGTAAATCGCAACCTTCAAATTCGAGAATTTTGTGTTTGATGCTGTGAAAACGTGTTTGAAATTCAGCCGTTCTATCAGCGTTAAAGGTCATTTTTACAATTCTAACGAGCATATATTCAACAATTAAATAAAACGTACGGTTATGTTGTCGCGATAGTCCAGCCCGAGTAAATTAGAGGCGCCACCAACCGTCTTTAAATTACTTCTGTAAATTGAAATTTCCAAATAATTGGAACAGTTAAACATCGCTAGTTTTTTACCGTCATCCTGTCTTTTCCCAATAGGTATTGTGAAATCTACAATATCGTTATATTTTTCCTGAATTTTTGTGAATTTATAATTTCTGGCAACAATTTCAAATTCCCTGCCTTTGCCGACATTATGAAAGGTATTTTTGGAGATATTACTGATTACATTTCCGAAATTATCAATATAAATAATGCTTCCAACAATTTGATTTTTTTCTACATTAACCTGCGGTTGTATCTCAAGAATATTCTTAATCTCAGTAATTCTTTTTCCGATCACGTCGAGCATTCCACCTCTTGCGATATGACATGCTACTTTGATAAACATTCCCAGAACAGGCAATTCGACTTCTTCGGGTTCCTGTATCGTAATCTCAACGATTTTTTCCGGATTGATCTCGTTCGTGATCATCGAAAGAATTCCATTGTCGCAACAAATAAAAAACTGTTCATCCATTTCGATCGCAAGGGGTTTGTTCTCAATACTGATCTCTGAATCTACCCCAACAATATGAATGGTTCCAGCGGGAAAGTTTTTGTAAGTATTTTTAAGAATGTATGCAGTTTCTGTGATGCTGAACGGAGTGATGTCATGAGAGATATCCACAATTCTAACTTCCTCCAATTCGCTGTAGATAGAACCTTTGACAGCACCAACAAAGTGATCTTTAGTACCAAAGTCGGTTGTTAAAGTTATGATCGGCATATTTTTTTTAATGATTCCGGATAGAGGAATATATTATTTTTAACAATTGGTATATTGCTGTTAAAATGTGCTATTTTTGTTGTACAAATCTAATGAAATTAATATAGTATAAAAGCACTTAAGGCTTAATTTTTAAACTAAACATTTTAGGATTGAACGAAAGAATTATTGAACTGGATGATATTGCTCCAAATGAATTTTTTGGCCCTCACAATCGCAATATAGAGTTGGTCAAGAAGTCATTTCCCAAGTTGAAGATTGTTGCGAGAGGAAACAAGATCAGGATCTATGGAGAATCCATGATGCTTGACGAGTTTGAAAAGAAGTTCAATTCATTGGTTACTTATTTTCATCGATATAACAAACTTGACGATAACAGTATTGAGCGCATTCTTACAACTGCTGTACAGCACAAAAACTCAAAACTTTCCGACGGGGTATTAGTACACGGTGTCTCAGGACGGGCCATAAAAGCGCAATCAGTAAACCAAAGAAAAATGGTGGATCTGATGAAGGATAACGACATGCTTTTCGCTATTGGACCGGCGGGAACAGGAAAAACCTATACGGCGGTGGCTTTGGCTGTAAGGGCTCTTAAGGAACGAGAAGTGAAAAGAATCATTCTTACACGTCCTGCCGTGGAATCGGGAGAAAATTTAGGGTTTTTACCCGGGGATCTCAAAGAAAAACTCGATCCTTATATGCAACCATTATACGATGCCTTGAGGGATATGATTCCTTTTGAAAAGTTGGAATCATTTCTGGAGAACGGAACCATCCAAATTGCACCTTTAGCTTTTATGCGGGGACGCACCTTAGACAGTGCTTTTGTTATACTTGATGAAGCACAGAATACAACGCATAATCAAATGAAAATGTTTTTGACCAGAATGGGCAAACATGCCAAATTCATAATCAATGGAGATCCGGGTCAAATTGATCTGCCGCGCCGGCAAATTTCGGGTTTGAAAGAAGCCTTATTGACTCTAAAAGGGCTCAATGGAATCGGATTCGTTCACCTTGATGAAAATGATGTGATCAGACACCAATTGGTAAAAGATATAATTGGCGCTTATAAAAACATAGAAACAGATTAAGACAAAGATTAATTCAATTGAAATGAATACCATTAATAATACAGATTTCAATTTTCCAGGACAGAAGACCGTTTATAAAGGAAAGGTTAGGGAAGTATATAATGTCAAAGACAAATATCTGGTCATGATCGCCAGTGATCGTTTATCAGCATTTGACGTGATCATGCCGCGCCAAATACCTTATAAAGGTCAAATTTTGAATCAGATTGCGGCAAGTATGCTGGAGGCTACTAAAGATATTGTACCGAATTGGTTGATCGGCTGCCCCGATGCAAATGTTGCGGTTGGTCATTTGGCTCAACCCTTTAAGGTTGAAATGGTGATCAGAGGTTACTTATCGGGACATGCCTGGAGAGAATATCGGGATGGAAAGCGAATACTCTGCGGTGTCCCAATGCCGGATGGCATGAAGGAAAACGACAAATTTCCACAACCTATAATCACCCCGTCAACCAAAGCAGATGATGGTTTACACGATGAGGACATTTCCCGTGAGGATATCATAGTTCAAAAGATAGTTGCGGAGGCTGACTATTTGGTGCTCGAGGATTATACGCGTAAACTTTTTCAAAGAGGAACAGAGCTGGTAGCAAAAAGAGATTTGATTCTGGTTGATACTAAATATGAGTTTGGGAAAACCAGCGATGGAACGATCGTCTTAATAGATGAGATTCATACTCCTGATTCTTCAAGATATTTCTATGCTGAAGGGTATCAGGACAGACAAGATAGAGGTGAGATGCAGAAGCAACTTTCGAAGGAATTTGTAAGGCAATGGCTCATCAGCAATGGTTTTCAAGGCCTGGAAGGTCAGGTGATTCCTGAAATGTCAGACACTAAGATTCAGGAGATTTCCGAGCGTTATATTGAATTGTATGAAAATATTACCGGCAAAGTATTTGAAAAGGCAGGCACGAATGATATTTTACAAAGGATTGAACAAAACGTGTTAGTCTTCTTAAAATCTCTTGACTAGTCAAAAAGATTCCATTTTAATTACATGCAAACCGCACTTATTAAATAACTATAGCCTAGCCAGAGTTACTACATTCAGGCTTTTCATACAGTATTTCATTTCCTTGTAGGTCCTTTCAATATGATTGTCAAGTCCTATCGAAAAACGGATGAGCCCATCGGTAAGACCCATTTTTTTCTGTTCTTCTAAAGGTATTTCGGAAGAAGTTGCTGTGCCAGGTGCATTAAAAAGGGTTTTGTAGAATCCAAGGCTTACTGCCAAATATCCCAAATTTCTTTTTTGCATCATTTCCATCAATTCATCTGCTTTTTCAAGCGATCCGGCATCCAGAGTCAGTAAGCCTCCAAATCCATATTCCGGATTGTAAAGTGACGTATAAAGCTCATGTCCGGGATGACTTTCCAGACCAGGATACATTACCGTATACCCGTCTTTTTCAAATTCTTTTGCAAGATACATGGCATTTTCACTGTGTTTTTTCATTCTAATATGCAGGGTACGAAGATTTTTAAGCACACTGGCCGAACGTAAGCTATCCATTACAGGGCCCAACAACATGCTCGCTCCATCATTAACACTTCTTAAACTTTCAATGAATTCATTGGAACCGCAAATAACTCCACCAACAGTATCGCTGGTACCATTAATGAATTTGGTCAGGCTATGAATCACTACATCCGCTCCTAAAACAGCAGGAGAAATTTGCAAGGGAGAAAAGGTATTATCCACAACAAGTTTAAGATTATGTTCTTTAGCGATTTTTGACAAAGCATGAATGTCTGCAACCTCCAAAAGAGGATTACTTATACTTTCACAATACAATACTTTTGTATTCGGTTTGATGGAAGCTCTTACCTTGTCAAGATCGGTAATATTTACAAACGAAGTAGATATGCCAAATTTTGGTATAAAATTCTTGAGAAAGGCATAGGTTCCACCATAAATTGTTCTTGAGGAAACAATATGATCGCCTTGTTCACACAATTGTAACAATACAGATGAAATTGAACCCATTCCTGAGGCAGAGACATTCGCAGCTTCGGTACCTTCCATGGCTGCCAACGCCTGCCCTAAATACAAGTTGGATGGACTTGAATGGCGTGAATATAAATAGCATCCCTCCAAGTTGCCTTCAAAAGTATCCATCATTGATTTTGCGGCTAAAAAAGTGTAGGTCGAAGAATCGGATATTGACGGATTTACACCTCCATATTCACCGAAATACTGCAGGTCTTGAATGTTGTCAGCTGGATTAAATTCCATAGTAGTATGATTTATTAAACAATATATAGCGTAAAAGTAGGTAATTATAGTAAATAAATCAATTAAAACTTTTATTAACCGAAAATAAAACTATAATTATTAATATATATAGATATATTTGTAAGAACTCATGTATAATAACCACTTTGTTAGAAAAAATATCACTTATGTTAGATACCCTGGATAAAAGTATTTTGACTCATTTACAAAAGGACAGTAAAATTACGATTAAAGAATTGTCATTCCATTTGGCTCTTTCGGGAACTGCTATTTATGAGAGGATCAGGAAAATGGAGCGTAAGGGAATTATTGAGGCCTATTCTGTTAGAATCAATAAAGACCTTGTGGATCTTGGATTTATTGTTTTTTGTCAGATAAAACTAAAGGAACACAGGCACGAATATCTGGTGAAGTTTGAAAGAGAAGTCATTAAATTTTCGGAAGTTCTAGAGTGCTATAATGTAAGTGGAGATTATGATTATCTATTAAAAATTACAGTAAAGGATATGAAGGGATATCATCAGTTTTTAAATGATAAGTTAACCTATCTCGATCATATTGGAAGTGCACACAGTACTTTTATCATCAACGAGGTTAAGAATACACATGCTATAGAATTCAAGTAAAAAAAGGCCCATAAGGACCTTTTGCTTATTTATGATCAAACTATCATATGACAGCTACAACCTCAACAGATAATTCAATGTCATCATAAATAAATTTATCTCCCAGGTCACTAAAGAATGACTTTGACTTAAACTGGATATTCCACTTTGACCGATCTATTTTAAAAGCCTCACTTTTAAGACTCAGGTTTTCGCCCTCTTGAACGATAGTTGCAAGAAAAGATACCGGGTGCGTGATTCCTTTGATTGTTAAATTTCCCTTGCATAAAGTTTTCTCGCCTTTTGCTTCAGTTGAACTTAGTTTAAATATGGCAGCCGGATACTTTTCGGCACCAAAGAAATCGTCACTTTTTAAATGTCTGACCAGCTTTGCATTCGATTCACTGTCGGAAGGTAGATCAACACATTCAATAGAATTCATATCTATTTCAAATTCTCCTTCTACAATCTTTTTATTCTGAACAGTGAAATAACCACTTTTTAGTTTAACAGTGCCATAATGCTCTCCTGTAGGTTTAAACCCTTTCCAATTTACCAACGAAGACCTTGTGTCGGTCTTAAATTGAGTTTGACCAATCATCAGTACGGAGCACATTAAGAATAGGGTAATAAGCGTTCTTTTTATTATGGAATTCATGAATGTGAAAAATAAAGTTTATAATTTATTGAGTAATAGTTTCTTTTTTGAACGTATCAAATTTTGACTCATTCTCCTTTCTTGGCCAGCTGTTATTTTCTAGATTTACGTCTGAAGTAAGTTCATTAGGATCAATCTTTATTCCAGTGATTTCCTTTTCTGTACCGAATATCTTTTTGACTTCTTTATCATTAAATCTCCATATTTCAGCCGGATAGTATTTATTCTCCTTAGAGCCATCAGCATAAGTGATTTCTACCAAAATAGGCATGACCAGTCCTCCGGGTTTTTCGAAAACCAATTCATAGAAGTATTTCGTGTCCTTTAAATCAGCCCTTTCCTCTTTTGAAAAGTTATCTGAAAGATATTCGTTTAAAGTTGGAATATCTTTAAAGGAAGTTGCCGCTGAATTATTGTTATTTGCAGTAGCATCCATTTCAACCAGGTAAAGGTTTTTTCCTAATTGATCAACCGTCATTCCATATCGTTTTGCTATTTGATATGCCTTTTCAGTTGGTTCTTCTGTAACTTGATATTTTTTAATATCCTTTATGCCAATATCGTTATAATCAGTGGTGTAGAACCATCCTCTCCAAAACCAGTCCAGGTCGGTACCTGAAGCATCTTCCATTGTCCTGAAAAAATCAGCAGGTGTAGGATGTTTAAATCTCCAACGTTCTGCATAAACTTTAAAGGAATAATCGAATAGGTCGGGTCCTAATACAACTTCTCTTAAAATATATAAGCCGGCAGCCGGTTTCGAATAAGCATTTGCTCCACTGTCAAAAACATTATCATGTTGGGTCATGATCGGTGCTATTCTCATTTGGTCTCCTCCCATGTAGTCCACCACATCTTTTGGATATCCATCGGAAGGAAAGCCTGGCTCAAAATCTTGTTCAGCGTATAATTGTGCAAACGTATTCAAGCCTTCATCCATCCATCCCCATTGGCGCTCGTCAGAATTAATAATCATTGGAAACCAATTGTGGCCCACCTCGTGAACGATGACTCCGATCATTCCGTTTCTGGTTCTTTCTGAATAGGTTCCATCTGGTTTTGGCCTTCCGTAATTAAAACAGATCATCGGGTATTCCATACCCTGATGTTTTGCATGTACCGAAATAGCTTTGTGATAAGGATAATCAAACATCTGTGCAGAGTAAGATTTTAAGGTACTTGCCACAACTATTGTAGAATATTCTTCCCACAGAGGGTTTCCTTCTTTAGAATACAAGGAAATAGCCATAACAGTTCGATCACCGATTTTTACAGCCTGTGCGTCTAAAATATATTTTCTTGAAG
>CAZQRD010000078.1:0-11240 GCA_964595535.1 uncultured Flavobacteriaceae bacterium
TCAAATCTAGGTCAAGTTGGGCTCATATCCGTCAGCTGACGGACGCTGGTTCGAGTCCAGCTCCCGCTACTAGTCCAAAAGCCTCTTTTAACTTTTAAAGAGGCTTTTTTTATGCAAGAATTTGTCACCTACGTTTTATACTCCGAACTTCACAATAAGATTTATATAGGATATACTTCCGATCTAATTGCACGATTCATATCTCACAATAAACTATCAAATAAAGGCTTTACTAAAAAGTTTAGACCATGGATCGTGATCCATGTCGAGTTTTTTAGTGATAAATCTTCTGCCATGAAAAGAGAAAAACAATTAAAATCTTCAAGAGGAAGGGTCTTTATAAAAGATCAAATTCTGAAAATATAGATCAAATCTAGGTCAAGTTGGGCTCATATCCGTCAGCTGACGGACGCTGGTTCGAGCGTATCAGGCTCAGTCTGATTCCGCCCCTCAATCGGGAGACTAACAGTAGCTACTAGCAAGATCTTTCAGACTACTGGAAGGTTTATTTATGCTAAAAACTTTTCTATTCTCATTCATACGACCCAATACATTTTAAGATGATTTTACGCATCTATACATAGTTTTCCTATATTTACGGAAAACTCTTTTTATATATGAACGACTACGGTTTTTTATCCGTTCTACCCCCTGTAATTGCCATCATATTAGCGTTAAAAACCAGACAGGTTTATGTCGCTCTTATTTTTGGAATTTGGTTTTCCTGGCTCATCATGAGTGACTGGAACCTTCTCGATGGAACCCTTGCCACGATAGAAGGAATGGTCAATGTTTTTAAATCGGAAGGAAATACAAGAACCATTATGTTCAGTGCTTTAGTAGGTGCACTACTCCTGTTTATTCAATACTCAAGAGGCGTGGAAGGATTTGTTAACCAACTCAACAAACTCATCCAATATTTTGAAAATAAACATACCGGATACAGTAGGGTGATTATACAATTATTAGCCATGCTCACCGGAATTGTGCTTTTTGTGGAAACCAGTATTAGTTCACTAACAGTAGGAACTCTGTACAGACCCGTTTTTGACAAATTAAAGATTCCAAGAGAAAAACTGGCCTATATTGCCGATTCGAGCTCAGCTCCAACCTCTATTCTCATACCCTTTAATGCCTGGGGAGCTTTTATTATGGGGCTTTTGATTACACAGAATATAGAAAACCCGTTTAGAGTTATGTTGGCGTCTATCGCATATAATTTTTATCCGATATTGGCACTCATTATACTGTTTATAGTGATTATTTCGAAAAAAGACATTGGCTCAATGGCCAAGGCCGAAAAGCGAACCCTCACTACCGGAAAATTGATGAATGAAGGCTCTAAACCATTGATTTCAGACGTGATTACTTCGTTTAAACCAAAAGAGGGAATAAAAGCAAAATCCTATAATATGGTTATTCCTCTGTTGACAATGGTAATCATGATGCCTGTGAATCTTACCTATACCGGATGGTCGAAGGTTGAAAAAGCTGATTCTTTCTGGGATCATGTCTCTCAGGCCATAGGTAATGGATCTGGGTCATCTTCGGTTTTATATGCAGTCATCACTTCTATTCTGGTGGCCATGATATTGTATCGAACTCAAGGCATTATGAAATTAAAAGAAATGGTCGATCTTATTCTTAAAGGAATAAGCGAATTGATGCCGCTGGCCCTTTTGATGCTACTTGCCTTTGCCATTGGTGATGCCTGTAACGAATTAGGTACCGGGCAATACGTTGCGAATTGGTCAAAAGATTGGCTGTCACCCGAATTTTTACCAGCTGTGGTTTTTATCATTAGTTCTTTTATCGCGTTTTCCACCGGAACTTCCTGGGGAACCTTTGCAATTATGTTGGCCATATCCATACCGATGGCGAACATACATGGAGCAGAGCTTACGCTGATTATTGCTGCTACTTTGGGTGGTGGTATTTTTGGAGATCATTGTTCACCCATCTCAGACACTTCAATTATCTCCTCAATGGCTTCGGCAAGTGATCATATCGATCACGTAAGAACACAACTTCCTTACGCTCTTTTAGGTGGTTTCATTACAACGATACTTTATTTAATCCTGGGTTTTGCCATGATCTAAACTGTACAGAAAAACAACATTCCTATGCTAAGGAAGATGAAAACCTAGTACCTTTGCTTTCTAATCTAAGCATACATGACACATAAAGCAGGATTCGTCAATATCATTGGAAATCCAAATGTTGGAAAATCTACCCTGATGAACGCCCTGGTTGGGGAGCGATTATCAATAATCACTTCAAAGGCTCAAACCACCAGACACAGAATTCTCGGCATCGTAAATGCAGAAGATTATCAGGTGGTGTTTTCAGACACACCCGGAATTATTAAGCCGGCCTATGAGCTTCAGGAATCAATGATGGACTTTGTTAAAACCGCTTTTGAAGATGCAGATGTTTTGGTTTATATGGTTGAAACAGGTGAAAAAGATCTGAAAAATGAAGCATTTTTTAATAAAATTAAAAATGTAAAGGTCCCTGTATTGCTACTTTTAAATAAAATTGATCAGTCTTCTCAAACGGATTTGGAAAATCAGGTTAGTTATTGGAAAGAAACTTTGCCAAATGCTGAAATTCATCCAATTTCTGCACTTGAAAACTTCAATATTGAGACCGTGATGAAGCGAATAGTTGATTTGCTTCCAGAATCTCCACCTTACTACCCAAAAGATCAGCTAACTGACAAACCGGAAAAATTCTTTGTTAGTGAAACCATAAGGGAAAAAATCCTGATACATTATAAAAAAGAAATTCCCTATTCGGTTGAAATTGAAATAGAAGAATTTAAGGAAGAGGCTAAAATAATACGGATCAGAGCCGTAATTATGGTTGAAAGGGATACCCAAAAAGGGATTATTATTGGCCATAAGGGAACTGCCCTAAAACGAGTAGGTACCGAAGCTCGTATGGACCTTCAAAAATTCTTTGCAAAGAAAATATTTATGGAACTTTATGTGAAAGTCAATAAGAACTGGAGAAGTAGTAACAGCCAGTTAAAGAGATTTGGCTATAAAGATTGATTTAAAGCAATTCTTTAACTTCTTCAAAATCAAGACCTCCATAATTACCGGAACTCATCAAAAGTAGCACTGTATCAACCAGATCTTTACTAAATAAAAATTCTTTAAAGGCTTTAGGATCAGTATAAATAATCAGATTATCTCTCTTAAAGGCCTTTGCTATTTGTCGCTCACTAACTTCCTTTAATCTTTTGATCTTAACGGCATGAGGAGAATAGAAAACTACAGCCTCATCGGCTTTATCAAGAGTACCCACATACTCTTTTAGAAAATCTTCATTAAGGCTGCTATAGGTGTGCAATTCAAGACAAGCCAGTAGTTTTCTGTTTTCATATTGTTCTTTTACTGCATTTGTAGTTGCTTCAACTTTGGAAGGAGAATGTGCAAAATCTTTAAAGATCACAGTTTGCTCGTTTTCACCAATTTTTTCTAATCTTTTACTTGCTCCCTTAAAATCAGCAACAGCTTCGTAAAACTCCTCTTCACTCACCCCTAAATGAAAGCAGATGCTTCTTGCTCCTTCCAGGTTTTGTAAGTTATGTTTACCAAATATCTCCAGAGGAATCTCCCCTTCAGCTGTATCAAGAAGCGTTGCGCCATTTTCTATCGTATACTCAGGAGTTTTATATGCGTATTTTTTAATTTGATTTGAAGTTTCTTCTACAACTTTTTTAACCTCTGCATCCTCTTCATTGTAAACCATCATACCACCTTTTACCATAGTATCTACAAATATTCTGAACTGATCAACATAATTCTCAAAGGTGGGAAATACGTTAATATGATCCCAGGCAATACCGCTTATTAGAGCAATATTGGCTTTATATAAATGGAACTTAGGCCTCAAATCAATGGGCGATGACAAATATTCGTCTCCTTCGAGTATAATGATCTCATTTTCATTGGTTAAATGAACCATCCTGTCAAAGCCGTCCAACTGGGCACCAACCATAAAATCAACCTCTATCCCGTGATATTTCAACACATGAAGGATCATCGAAGTAATCGTGGTCTTACCATGTGAACCTCCGATAACAACCCTCGTCTTGTTTTTGGCATGTTCGTACAAAAATTCGGGATATGAATAGATTTCTATCCCTAATTCTTGTGCCTTGATCAATTCAGGGTTATCGGCCTTGGCATGCATTCCTAAAATAATGGCATCTAATTCAGGGTGTATCTTTTCGGGAAACCAGCCTAAAAATTCGGGAAGAAGTCCTTTGGACTTAAGCCTTGATTTTGATGGTTCAAATATGGCGTCATCACTACCGGTTATATGATCTCCTTTGTCATAAAGTGCCAAAGCCAGATTGTGCATTGCACTGCCCCCTATTGATATAAAGTGTATGTTCATTCTAAGGTATTAGTTGGGTAAAAATACAAATTTAAGTGGTTGAATTAAGTTATTTGATATCGAAATTAAGAAGCTTTTGATTGAAAATATTCTTAATGATCACTCATGATCAAACCGTATTAAAGGTCGGGTCAAACAAGTTGGACCTCCGCCTCCCATCACACTTATATGATCTCCTTTATAAGTATAAACCTCACAACCATGATCAATCAATCCCTTTTGAGTTAGAGGATTTCCCTTGACCATTAAACATTTTTTCGGACCAATAGCCAACACATTGCATCCCATAGAATCAAACTCCTCATCTGGAACTTCAACAAGATCGTAACCTCTTATGAGTAGTTCATTTCTAAAAACAATGGGCATCAAAGGCGAATATACAACGGCAAGAGTTGCATCAACCGGGCTAAAAATTGACATAAGATGGAATACATCTTCAGCACCCTTATAATGCGGTAGTTCAACAACAACAATCTGCACGCCTTTAGGCTCCAATAGATTTTTCAACTGTTGTATTCCTTCTTCATTCGTTCGGTAAGTATGCCCAACGGCAAGTGTACTTCGATCTAGCCATGCAACATCACCCCCTTCAAGTGTTCCTGGAAACTTAATTTCTCCCAAAACCTGAATGTTATTCTTTTTAAAATATAATTTTTGGGCTTCGGGCTCTTGCATTCGCTCGTTTTTTCCCATATTACATAAGATCATACCAAAATCTGTAGCAATTGAAGCATCTCTGCAATACATTGAATCCATACTCAATGACCCATTTTCAGGCAAACGCATCACTTCAATCTTCTGGTTGGTCAAAATAGTTTCAAATTTACTGTATTCTTCAATTGCAATTTTCAGGGTAGGCTTCTCAAGAAAATTCAATGCTTTCCACTGTTCGGAGATCATAAGATCAGAACGAAATGCCGCAGCTGCGGGTTTGATTAGAACCCTTTCGAGTTTAAGATAATCTGTATGGGATGTTTTACTCATTTCTTCTCTTTAAATTGTAGGTCATCAGTACCTAAAATGGAATTCCAGGCAATAAAAAAAAATCCATAGAATATTGTTGGTTTATAATTATGTATTAATTACTACTTTAGACAATTATACAACAAATTAAAGTATAAAAAGCATGAGTCAAAGATTCACCGTTGATCCTGATATAAGCAAGGCCAGTACTTTACCTTCTTCCTTTTACAGGAGTCAGAATGTATTTGAAGATATCAGGGAAAAAGTTTTCTTAAAGTCCTGGCAGTTTATTGGAGATGAGGAACTGGTGAAATTACCTAAATCGGCACATCCCTTTGTTTTACTGAAAGGGTATTTAACGGAGCCTCTTCTGCTCACAAGAGATGAAAACGGAGATATCCGTTGTATGAGCAATGTATGCACTCATAGGGCTAATCTTGTAGTTTTAGGAAGTGGAAAGCATAAAAAACTGACTTGCATGTATCACGGAAGAAGGTTTGACCTTAGGGGTAATTTCGAACATATGCCAGAATTCAAAAAGGCCAAGAATTTTCCGCGTGAATGCGATAATCTGCACCAGTTTAAATTGCAGCAATGGGGACCCTTATTGTTCACAGGTTTAGACCCTTCCTTTGATTTCGGTGAGGTAATCAGCATCATGGAAGAACGTATTGGATTTCTGCCTCTAAAAGAATTAAGGTTTGATGCCTCCTTGTCAAAAGAATATCTGGTTCAGGCTCACTGGGCTCTGTACTGTGATAATTACCTCGAAGGTTTTCACGTACCATTTGTGCATGAAGAACTAAACAAGGTGCTCGACTATGGAAGTTATTCAACCGAAGTATATAAGCATTGTAATCTTCAGATTGGGTATACTGATGAAGCCAATGAGACTTTTAACTTTCCTAAAGGACATATAGACCACAACAAAAATGTAGCCGCCTATTATTACTGGATCTTTCCTAATATGATGTTTAATTTTTATCCTTGGGGCCTTTCGATCAATATTGTAAAACCCGTTAGTATAAACAGGACAAAGGTTTCATTCATCACGTATGTACTTGACCCGGATAAACTTGAAAAAGGAGCCGGACAAGCATTGGATAAGGTAGAGCGGGAAGATGAATTCGTAGTGGAAAATGTTCAAAAAGGGATACTTTCCTCCTTCTACAAGGCTGGAAGATTTTCACCTGAACGAGAGAAAGGAGTACATCATTTCCACAGATTGCTTGCCGATTTCTTGAATCGCTAATTCAATTTGAAGCTCCATTCGTTTTCAAGTAGTTCGTCGAGTAGTTCTTTAGTAATATTGATCTTTGAACTTCTACTGGGCATATTGAGTTTAAGCTTTTCTTTCTGATCGATAATCATAAAGTTGAGATGCTGACTCCCCGGGTGTTTCTTAAAAACTTGATCGAATTCCTGCACAGCTTTTTCATCGATACTGTCAATTGGTATCTGTAAGGTTATTTTTTTTGCCATTTTCCCTAAAACATCCTGTAACTGCTGGATTGTTAAGATCTGCACTCTTACATCTCCATTCTGCCAAGCTCTTCGCATCACGGTTTTAAGATATAAAAATGTGTTAGGGATCAAAAAATGCCTGAATTTTAAATAATCTTCATTAAAAAGTCTGAATTCATACGTATCGCTGTAATCTTCAAAAGCAAACATGCCCCAAGGCTTTCCGTTTTTACTTACCTTGTGCTGTACGTCGGTAATGATCCCGGCAAAAGCCAATTCCTTACCCTCCAATTGACTGATATTCTGCAAAGCATCAACCCTGGCGTTGCAAAAATATTTAATCTCTGTTTTAAAATCGTCAAGTGGATGACCCGAAATATAAATTCCTATCATTTCCTTTTCCTTGGAAAGTTTCTCCATTACATTCCATGGTTCACAAGGAGGAATAATCGGTTCTTCAAACTGCACTTCCGACGCTTCCCCAAACAAAGATACCTGGGCCGAATTTTTGCTCTCCTGAAACTTACTCCCGTAGCGTATTGCTTTTTCAATAAAGGTAATTCCCCTTTCATCAAGGGCAAAGTATTGTGACCTGTTGGCAGTTTCAAAAGAATCAAAGCCCCCTGCAAGCACCATTCCGTCAAAGGCCTTTTTATTCGCAGACCTGAGTTCGACCCTTTTCGTAACATCAAAGATCGAACGGTAATTGCCGTTCTCTTTTCTTTCATCAACAATGGCTCGAACGGCGGCAGCTCCTACCCCTCTTATGGCACCCATACCAAATCTAACAGCTCCTTGCTTGTTTACAGAGAACTTATAATAGGACTCATTAATGTCTGGTCCGAGAACTTCAATTCCAGCTCTTCTGCATTCTTCCATAAAGAAAGATACCTGTTTAATGTCATTCATATTATTGCTCAGTACAGAGGCCATGTATTCTGCAGGATAATGCGCTTTCAAATATGCTGTCTGATACGCTATAAAGGCATAGCAAGTAGAGTGCGACTTATTGAAGGCATAAGCGGCAAATGCCTCCCAGTCTTTCCAAATCTTCTCCAAAATCTCTTCCGGATGATTATTCTTTTTACCTCCTTCTATAAAAAGAGGTTTTAATTTTTCAAGCAGGGCAAAGATCTTTTTCCCCATTGCCTTACGAAGCATATCCGCCTGACCCTTAGTGAAATTCGCCAGTTTTTGCGATAAAAGCATTACTTGTTCCTGGTAAACTGTAATTCCATATGTTTCCTTGAGATATTCTTCCATGTCAGGCAAATCATATGCTATATCTTCCCTACCGTGTTTACGATCAATAAAAGATGGAATATATTCCATTGGGCCGGGTCTGTACAAGGCATTCATTGCAATAAGGTCTGCGAACTCAGTCGGCTTAAGAGACTTCATATGTTTTTGCATTCCAGGAGATTCATATTGAAATATCCCTATCGTTTCACCCTTCTGGAACAAAGCATAAGTCTTTTCATCATCCAGAGGAAAATCATCTGGCACAAGATCTACATTGTGAAGCGCCTTTACAATCTTAACGGTATCCTTGATCAGCGTTAGTGTTTTTAAGCCCAGAAAATCCATTTTTAGCAAACCTGCATCCTCAACAACACCATTGTCGAACTGGGTAACATACATGTCGGTTCCTTTGGCCGTTGCTACCGGAATCAAGTTCGTTATGTCTTCAGGTGTAATGATCACTCCGCAGGCATGAGTTCCGGTATTTCTAACTGAACCTTCAAGCATACGGGCCTGATTGATGGTTTCAGCTTCCATCCCATTTCCTTCAGCCATTCTTTTCAATTCATCAACATTGGCCTTTTCCTCACTTCTTAATCCCTTTACCTTGGCAATGCTTTTTTCATCGGTACCAAAAATATTGCTCAACTTTAAACCTGGTATCAGTTTCGCAATACGGTCGGCGTCTGAAAGAGGAAGGTCCAGCACTCTGGCAGTATCTCTGATGGATGATTTGGCGGCCATGGTTCCATAAGTGATGATTTGAGCCACCTGATTCGAACCGTATTTATTGATCACGTAATCAATCACACTTTGTCTTCCTTCATCGTCAAAATCAATATCGATATCAGGGAGTGAGACCCTGTCAGGATTCAAAAAACGCTCAAAAAGAAGGTTGTATTTTATAGGGTCAATATTGGTAATACCCAAACAGTAGGCTACAGCCGATCCAGCTGCAGATCCCCGCCCAGGGCCAACTGAAACGCCCATTTCTCTAGCTTCATTAATAAAATCTTCAACAATAAGAAAGTATCCTGGATAGCCCGTTTTCTCAATGATCATTAATTCAAAATCCAGACGCTCCTTAATAGCTTCTGAAATCTCTTCGTACCTGCCTTTGGCCCCTTTATAAGTCAGGTGTTTTAAATAAGCATTTTCTCCTCTTTTCCCGCCATCTTCCTCATCTTTAGCGTCATAAAATTTCTCGGGCATGTCAAACTTAGGTAGTAACACATCCCTTGCAAGATCATAAATCTCAACTTTGTCAATGACTTCTTGAATATTTAAAATTGACTCCGGAACATGCTTGAAAATGGCTTTCATTTCATCCTGCCCTTTAAAATAGTATTCATCATTCGGCAAGCCATATCTAAATCCTCTCCCCCTGCCCTTTGGTGTAGCTATCTTTTCACCATCTTTCACACATAATAATATGTCATGAGCAATAGAATCTGATTTCTCAAGATAGAAAGTGTTGTTGGTAGAGATAAGTTTTACATCATGTTTTTTCGAAAACCCGATCAGTACCTCATTAATATGTTTTTCATTTTCCTGCTCATGGTCACTTATCTCGAGGTAAAAATCATCTTTAAAGTTCTGCTTCCACCACAACAATGCCTGCTCGGCCTGATGCTCTCCTATATTGAGTATTTTATTAGGTATTTCTCCATTGACTCCTCCACTTAAAACAATAACATCCTCCTGGTATTTTTGGATCAATTGTTTATCTATTCGGGGAACGTAGTAAAATCCATCGATAAATGCTGCTGAGGCAAGCTTGGCCAGATTATGATATCCATTTTTGTTCTTGGCAAGAAGTACAACCTGATAACCATTGTCTTTGAAAGATTTGTCCAAATGATTCTCACAAACATTAAATTCACATCCCACAATAGGTTTTATTGTTTGATCACTATTCTTGTTATGATTCAATATTTCCTTGACGAATACAAAAGCCCCCATCATATTTCCTGTATCGGTTAAAGCGACCGCTGGCATCTTATTCTCGATGGTGGCACTAACCAGTTCTTTAACACTCGAAGTCGATTGCAATATGGAATATTGTGAATGATTGTGTAAATGAGCAAATGAAGCATTTTGAACGGCTTCCTGCACATCAGAACTTATAACAGAATCTTTGGCATTCGATTTTTCGGTTTTTTTCCGAATTTTTTCACTTTCCTTCTTTAAGTTCAGATGTTTTAGCCCTACCGGAGGAAAGACTTCTGTATTATGGCTTGTAAAATCAACAAAATACGAGCTGTCAACTTCTAATTCCTCCTGTGAATAATTACCATTTCTCAGCAACTCAAAAAAACATCTTGTGGTAGCCTCAACATCGGCAGTTGCATTATGAGCCTCTTCAAAAGGCTTTTTAAAAAGATTTTCGTGCAATTCTGTTAAAGTCGGGAGCTTGAACTTCCCAAACCTGCCCCCCGGAATTTGACACAATAAGGCTGTTTTCTCAGTACAGGTGTCCAAGACCGATAAATTGTTAAGTTCCGTTTTGATATTTGACCGGTGAAATTCACAAGCCATAATATTCAAATCAAACTTCAGGTTCTGCCCCACAACAAACTTGGTTTTGGACAAGGCTTCATTGAATAAATTAAGCACTTCAACAAGTGATTTACCCTGCTGAACAGCCAAATCAGTAGAAATTCCATGGATCTGTTCAGCATCATAAGGAATCTTATAATGATCTGGAATAATCAGGAAATCCTCATGAGAAACCATTCTCCCCATTTCGTCATGTAACTGCCATGCAATCTGTACACAACGAGGCCAGTTGTCGACATCCGTTATTGGTGCGTTCCAGTTCTTGGGTAAACCTGTGGTCTCAGTGTCAAAAATTAAATACATGCAGTGAATAGTTTTGAGAGGATTTCAAAGCTATAAAAATAGGTATTTAGACCTATCCCTTGAAAGTCTAAGGGCGTAATTTTATCAACAAATACGTATAATCAGTATAAGCCTATTTGTCTCGTCTAAATCTGATTTATAGATAGATAATAAATCATTTTTTTAATCTGAGATTCAATATTATTTAGTAATTTTGCGCCCTACTTCGAGAAAGTAGTACTATTATATTAATAACTTAGGTCGTGAACCTAAAAATTTAAAAATTTATGTCAGTAAAAATTAGATTACAAAGACACGGT
>CAZQRD010000079.1:0-11089 GCA_964595535.1 uncultured Flavobacteriaceae bacterium
AAGCGTGACTGCGATTTTAACCTGACCTTTCCAGCCGGTGGCCAAACCAATATGGGCACATACCAAATATACCAGAGCGATGCGCTGCAATACACCGGGAATTCTCAATTCCATAAAATCTATTTCAATAAAGCTGTTATAAACCAGAGCAATACGCTGCAAAACGCCTAGGTTTCTCAATTCCATAAAATCAAGATGGGGAAGGAGGTTAAGGAAGATTCCCAATCCAAATATTTTCAATGATCTGATCCATATCTTTTTTCTCATTTTTCCCTTATCGGCTCCTGCAGCAAGTTGTTTAGAGGAGGAAAGTATAATAGAAACACCTACGATAAAAATAAAGAAGGGATAAACAAAATCTGTAATTGTAATTCCGTGCCAGGAAGCATGAGCAAGAGGCCAATACTGATGTTCCCCTGAACCAGGATTGTTAACAACAATCATTAATGCAATGGTAAGCCCCCTTAGCATATCCAGTGAAATAAGTCTTTTACTTGAATCGAATTTTTCCATTTTTGAATTTTTATTTAGATAAAATCATTGCCCGAATCACATAAATTAATTGGTCAAAGGTGACTTTTAGAACAAGGTTATTTTGTTGATCTTAATTACCCGTTATTTAAAGCCATGTAATATTAAATAATTATACACCAGCGAACAAAGATATTCGGATAATAACCGTAAAATAAGTACCATTGACCTTTAAATAAAGAGGAGATGCAACTTGCTTTCAAATGATAGTTTTTAAGCGATCGGGGAGTTCCTGAATCAAAGGGTTTTGAAATTATATTGGAGCGTAGATGTCAAGCCAATCAAATGGAGTTCGAGGTTAAAAAAAAATGTTTAAATTAGACATCAACTAAACCTCTTTGATCAATTACTGATATGATCCTGGAGATAATATTAACTAAACTTTATAATAATGAAAAAATTAGTAGCAGAATTTATTGGTACACTTTGGCTCGTGCTTGGAGGTTGTGGAAGCGCCGTTCTTGCCGCAGGATTTCCCGAATTGGGAATCGGTTTTGTCGGGGTTGCCCTGGCGTTTGGATTAACTGTCATTACGATGGCATATGCAATAGGTCATATTTCGGGTTGTCATTTAAACCCTGCTGTATCCATTGGGTTGTGGATGGGAGGTCGTTTTGATAAGAAGGATCTTGTTCCTTACATTATTGCTCAGGTTCTTGGAGGAATTGCAGGTGCCGGAATACTGTATTTAATTGCTTCAGGAAAGGATGGTTTTGACCTCGTTGGCAGTGGGTTTGCGGCCAATGGATTTGGAGAACATTCTCCAGGGGGCTATAGTATGACCGCCGCACTCGTTTCAGAAATCGTAATGACCTTTATGTTCCTTATTGTTATTTTAGGGGCAACACATTCAAAAGCACCAAAGGGATTTGCAGGATTGGCCATTGGATTGGCATTGACCTTGATTCACTTGATAAGTATTCCCGTTACCAATACTTCTGTAAATCCTGCTCGAAGCACAAGTCAGGCTATTTTTGTAGGCGATTGGGCAACAGCACAGTTATGGTTATTTTGGGTAGCACCTATCATTGGCGCTGTACTGGCCGGAATCGTATATAAATACCTCTCACCGGAAGAAGCATAAAAATAGATTATATTTTATAAAAGGAGTTGCTAAGGTCATTTTGACGATCAACTCCTTTTAAATTTAACCTTATGGAAGAAGCTTATCTCAAGGATATCATAAAACTATTTGAGTATTACAGAATTTTGGGAGAGAAGGCTATGGAACAGGTTGAGGAGGAAGACCTTTTTTGGAAATCTGACCCTAATTCCAATAGTATTGCTGTAATCGTCAAACATATTTCTGGAAATATGCTTTCTCGCTGGACCGATTTTTTAAGTTCAGATGGCGAAAAAGAATGGAGAGACCGAGACAGTGAATTTGAGACTGACCTAAAATCAAAAAGCGAGCTAATGGAGATCTGGAACAAAGGTTGGGGTTGTTTGTTTTCGACATTGAATATGCTAAAAGGAAGCGATATGACTAGAACAGTTTATATCAGGAATACTGGTCATTCAGTTTCAGAAGCAATCAACAGGCAGTTGGCACATTACGCTTCACATATAGGGCAAATAGTAATATTGGCTAAGATGATCAAAAAGGAAGCATGGCTTAGTTTGTCAATACCCAAAGGCAGCTCGAGTGATTTTAATAAATCCATGTTCTCAAGAGACCTCAAGAACAATCATTTTACGGATGACCTGACATAGTCAAGACAAATTTTTTAGTACGTACAAGGATAGGGTTTCTTAAATTTTGTTTTGTGAAATAGGGAACTCAACTAGAAAAGTTCTTGTATTTTTACATATAAATAGGCGTCAAATGCTTTCTGGAAATACCTCTCACAAAATACTTTCTTTAGGTTCACTAATAGTCTTTTTTGTAATGATCTCCTGCGGATCCAAACAAGATGATAAATTGACCATTGCGGTAGCGGCTAATTTGCAATTTGCCATGGAAGATCTTGTTGTTAAATTTTCTGATCAAACCGGTTTGGAATGTGAAATCATTGTTGGTTCTAGCGGAAAACTGACGGCTCAAATTGTTGAAGGGGCTCCTTTTGACCTATTCCTTTCGGCTGATTTAAAATATCCAAAAGAACTCTATAAAAAAGGATTTACAGTACAAAAACCGGTTATCTATGCCTATGGAAATCTAATCTTATGGACCTTAAAAAAGGATATTAATCCAGATTTAGAATCCCTCACTTTAAAAGATGTACGGCATATTGCGATAGGCAATCCAAAAACGGCGCCTTATGGTGTTTCGGCCATGGAAGTGATCAATCGCATGGGTATTGAAGAGTCAATTCGGGATAAACTGGTATTTGGGGAAAGCGTTTCACAGACGAATCAATTTATAATTTCAGAGGCAGCAGATATTGGTTTTACCTCAAAATCGGTTGTGATGTCTCCTCAGATGCAAAACCATGGCTCCTGGAAAGAAGTTGACACGAGTCTTTACCAGCCAATGGCCCAGGGGATGGTTATTTTAAAAGCCAGAGAATCCTTCGAAACAAAATCGATTCAATTCATGGATTTTATGCTTTCCAAGGAAGGCAAGGAAATTTTGCATAAGTTTGGTTATCGTATAGAATTTAAATGAATATTTTAAAAGGACACATAAACGGCATTAAAGTTAACGGTGATCTTTCGATCGTTAAGGTGAAAATTGGAGAAGTAGTTTTTTCCACGATCCTTATAGATACACCTGAAACGGCTCCTTATTTGAAACTTGAGAACGAGGTAAGTGTCATTTTTAAAGAGACTGAGGTTATTCTTGGGGTAGGAGATATGAGTGGAATAAGTCTTAGAAACAAAATAAAGGGAGAGGTGTGTCATATTGAATCTGACACCTTGTTGAGTAAGGTGACCCTTGAAACCAATATCGGAAAAATCACTTCCATCATTACTTCAAATGCCGTTAAACAATTGCAAATTGTTCTCGGGCTTGAGCTTACAGCGATGGTAAAAACCAATGAATTGATGTTGTCAAAATGATAGACTGGAATCCATTATTGATCACTTTTAAACTGGCATTGATCACTACGATTTTATTGCTGCTTATTGCGATTCCTATTGCATATTGGCTTGCAAATACCCGTTCTCGTATAAAACCGATAGCAGAGACTTTTGTGAGCATGCCTCTTGTGTTACCCCCAACTGTAATTGGATTCTATATGCTGTTGGCATTGAGTCCTTCAAATGGGTTTGGAAACTGGTTGGATGAATGGTTCGGACTCCGTTTGGTGTTTTCGTTTGAAGGTCTTGTTCTTGGATCTATAATCTATAGCTTACCTTTTATGGTACATCCAATTCAGGCTGGTTTTGCCAATTTGTCTCCTTCCCTGAAAAATGCTTCCTATGTGATGGGTAAATCTAAATTGACCACCTTGATCAGGGTTTTGCTACCTAATATTAAACCATCATTGATTACGGGAATTATTTTGGCCTTTGCGCATACCATTGGAGAATTTGGTGTGGTTTTGATGATTGGAGGCAATCTCTCGGGAAAAACAAGGGTGGCATCAATCGCTATTTATGATGAAGTTGAAAGTTTGAATTATGAGGCTGCAAATACATATTCCTTAATCCTATTTGGGATCACTTTTACGATTCTTCTTATGGTTTATCTGATCAATGGAGGTTATTTTAATAAAACGCAAGGTCATGATTGAAATATCACTTCAAAAATTGTTAAAGTCATCAGCGGGTCAGATGAATCTGAATGTTCAGATCAAACTTGAAGAAGGTAAACTGATTACAATTTACGGCAAATCCGGGGCCGGTAAGAGCACTTTACTGATGTTGCTTGCCGGGCTTATGGATCCGGAGAAAGGATATGTGAAAGTAGGAGGGGAAATTTGGACAGATACAGACAGGAAGATTGTGTTGGCCCCGCAAAAAAGAAAAATAGGCTTTGTGTTTCAGGAATACGCACTTTTTCCGAATATGACAGTGAGGGAGAACCTTCTTTTCGCCCAAGAGAAAGGGCAGCCAAGTTCAATTGTTGACCAACTGGTAGAAATTATAGATCTGGGACAATTACAAAACAGGGAGCCAAACACCTTGTCGGGAGGTCAAAAGCAAAGAGTTGCACTTGCCAGGGCATTGGTTAGAAAACCCCGATTGCTGCTTCTCGATGAACCCCTTTCAGCCCTTGATCATGAAATGAGACTGAGACTACAGTCATACATACTGAAAGCTCATAGAGAATTCGGTCTTACTACCCTTCTGATAAGTCATGACGTTTCTGAGATTATTCGACTTTCAGATTTTATGATAGAACTTGATCAGGGTCAGATAATCAGACAAGGAGATCCTGCCAACCTGTTTACTCATGACAGAGTAAACGCTAAATTTCAATTTACCGGTGAAATCATAAGCATGGTGAAACAGGATTTTATTGTGATCGTTACTGTCTTGATCGGTAAAGATCTGGTTAAGGTGATCGCGAATGATCAAGAAGCAGAAGCTCTGGAAATTGGAGACAAGGTATTGATTGCCTCAAAAGCTTTTAATCCAATCATTCACAAGATAAGCTAGCGCAAATGAATGAAATAAAACAAGTGTTATATTTAAGTTAAAGTTCTTTTCTAATTGATCAATAATCTTTAATTTCAATTGTTGAAATTATATGTAAATAAAATTATTATGGGATTGAATAAGAATAAGTTAGACAGTAGTTTTAGATTATTTTTTACCAGCTGTATGTATGCACTGGCTTTTTTGTTGATGCAGCCTTCGGTATCTGCCCAAGGTGAAGAAACGGTGAGTTTCAGACAATATAAAGGTGCTGTGATTAATGCGAAAACGAAAAAATCATTGGAATACGCTTCTGTATCTGTGACCAATTCAAATATCTCGACAATTTCTAATTTAGACGGTGTGTTTTTGCTCAAGGTTCCTAAATCTCTGGAAAATGAACAGGTGGTGATCAGTTATTTGGGCTACCAAAATAAAATTATTTCTTTGAACTCCTTCTCTTCAGATGTAATGACATTTGCCATGGAAGAGTCGTTTGAAAAACTTCCAGATGTTAATCTGGTAGATGCTGATCCAATGATGGTCATTAAAAAAGTGATCAAGCAAAGAAAATTAAATTCGTATAATGAACCTATAATTGCAAAAGTGTTTTACAGGGAATCCATTAGAAAAAGAAAAACATACGCCTCGCTTTCTGAAGCGGTTGTTGACGTGTATAAACATACGAGAGGGAGTCAAGGGGACTATGCAGTATTAGACAAAGTAAGAAAAAGTACTGATTACAGAAAGATCGATACCCTTGTGATCAAGTTACAGGGAGGCCCTTATAACAATTTAAGCATGGATATGATGAGAAATCAAGAATTGTTTTTCTCAGCTGATATGTTTGATATCTATACGTTTAGTTTTGACAAAATGATCAATATGGACAAAAGAAAGGTCTATGTGATCGATTTTGTTCAAAAGCGCAGCATGGTGGAACCTTTTTACAAAGGAAAACTGTATATCGATGCTGAGAGTTTTGCCTTGGTCAAGTCAGTTTTCGGGTTGAATCTGGAAAACCTCATCAAAGCGAAGAAGTTCTTTGTTAAGAAAAAACCAGCCAATGCTGACGTGATTCCTCTGGATACAAAATACATCATTGATTATAAACAAACCAATGGTAAATGGCATTACAACTATAGCCGTATCGAGTTGAGCTTTAAAGTTAAATGGGATAAAAAATTATTCAATTCGATCTACAATATTGCTATTGAGATGGCGATTACCGACTGGAAGGTTAACGATCAGGATGAAGCTGTAAGGAATAGAAATCGAATGAGAAAAAATGTAATCCTGACAGACAAGACCTCTGGTTTTTCTGATCCTGAATTCTGGGGAGAGCTCAACGTTATAGAGCCTGATAAATCGATTGATAATGCGATCAAAAAGATACAACGTAATTACGAAAAGAATCAGTCCTAGTTAAGGAAAGCTTTTAAATTTTAATAAAATTTTAATAAAAAGGTAGGCTTTAATTTGTAATTTTCTGCCCGAAAAATTTTATTAAATGCTGTTTAACTTTTGAAAAAAATCTTCGCAATTTTTATGTTTTTTTCCTTTTCTGCAGGGTTATTGGCTCAGATTGACAATAACGATGTGGAGGAAACCAATGTGTTTCAGTACCAGCCTGAGGATAACAATGTGATGGAATTTGTGCCACTGGATGCGGAGGTCAAAGAGATAAAGTCAGAAACAGTCACTCTTTTTGGAACGCTAAAGGAGATTGCAGATAAATTTCCACCACATAGCGTTATTCCACAAAAGAAGCAAAGGAGTATGAGGGGCCTGAGTCAAACAGATAAAGATGTTCTCACGTCAAAATACTGGAACGGAAAGGATGTTAGTATCAATAAGTTTCAAACATCTTTGGAGCTTGGAAAACTGGAAACAAATTCAAAAACCATACGCATCATTTGCAGGGATCATAGTTATGTGGATGGAGATCGTGTCAAGTTATACGTCAATGAAGAAGTAATTCGAAGAAGTATTACTCTGAAGAGCGGTTATTACAGCGTTGACATCGATCTAAAGGAAGGATTTAACCGAATAGATATTGAGGCGCTGAATCAAGGGTCGTCAGGACCAAATACTGCTGAGTTCAAAGTTTTAGATGAAAACGGATCGCTTCTCGCCGATAAAGAGTGGAATATCCTAACAGGTTATGTCGCTACCTTAGTGGTGATTAAAAAATAATAAAACCTGTAGTTCCCCGAATGATTTAGAAAAGTTTAAAGGAACCTTCCTTTTGCGATATGAAAAGAAAACTGATTGTAATTTTTATTAAATTATTGCTGCTTGTAAGCCTTTTATTCGGGCTTTTTATAGGCTTTATTCATCTTGGTGTATTTGGCCATGTTTATTCGAAAAAGGAGCTGAAAGAATTTAAAAATGAAACAGCCTCACTTGTATTATCTGATCGGGGCCAGCTTATTGGTAAATTTTTTGCCGACAATAGAACTAATGTCGAATATATTCAGCTTCCGGAAGAACTTATACACGCATTGGTTGCAACAGAAGACGCCAGATATTTTGAACATGAAGGTGTTGATTCTAGGAGTTTATTGAGAGTATTGGTCAAGTCATTGGTCTTGCAGCAGAAAAATGCAGGTGGAGGAAGTACTATTACACAGCAACTGGCCAAAAATATGTTTGGAAGGCAGCACTACGGAATTCTATCCATGCCTGTGAATAAAACCAAGGAAATAATTTTGGCTTATCGCTTGGAAAGCATGTATTCAAAGGAAGATATTCTAACACTTTATTTGAATACGGTACCGTTTGGGGAGAATGTTTTGGGAATTGAAGCAGCGGCACACCGTTTTTTTAACAAAAGCGTAAAAAGATTAAAAATCGAGGAATCGGCAGTTCTTATTGGAATGCTAAAGGCAAATACGTATTACAACCCAAGATTGTATCCTGAACATGCCTTGGACAGGAGGAACGTTGTTTTTCGCCAAATGGAAAAATATGGGTATTTGACGGATAAAAGAACAGATGAACTTCTGCAACTTCCCTTGCTGTTGGATTATGCGAATCTTGAATCTGAAGGTCCGGCTAATTATTATTTGGTACAGATCAAAAAAGAAGCCCTGGCCATATTGGAGGACCTAAATAAACGATCTGATACGGTTTATGACCTTAAAAAAAGTGGTTTAATTATCCAAACAACCCTGGATTATGAATTACAGCAATACGCCCTGAGCGCTTTTGATTCTCATTTAGGAAAAATGCAGCAACGTATGAATAAGCAGTATGCTCAGGGATCTGATAAAGCCTTGCTAGATGCTTTGGTAAATAAGGAATTGAAAAGAAAAAAATTAGAAGAAGTTGCTCATATCAAAAAAAGGAGGGAAATATTTACCTGGAAGGGGTTTTCTTCAGATTCGATTTCGGTTCGAGATAGTGTGTCTGCTAATTTAAAACTGCTGCATGCCGGCCTAATAGCCATTGACCCCAATGATGGATTTGTAAAGGCCTGGGTGGGGGGGATTGATTTTCGTACCCAGCCATATGATCAGATTTTTGCGCAACGTCAAACGGCGTCAGCTTTTAAACCGATACTTTATGCATCAGCCCTTGAAGAAGGGGCCATGCCTTGTCAATATCTCGATAACGAGGCGGTAATTCTAAAAGACTACGAGAATTGGCAACCTCAGAATTATGATCGCTCTTCTGGAGGAAAATATTCTACGGCAGCTTCCCTGTCAAGGTCGATGAATATCCCGACCGTAAATTTGTATTTTCAATTGGATTTTGACATCTTGAATGATACCTGGAAGTCTTTGGGATTTTCACAGGAACTGAGTGACAAACCTTCTATTGCACTAGGAACTGCAACGGCAAGTTTATATGAAATGGCCATCGCCTATTCAGCATTTGCCAATTCTGGAAAAAAGATCAATCCTGTTTTTATCAAAGAAATCAGAACTCAGAATGGACGCATCTTGTACAAGCACCCGAAAGCTGGTCAAAATGATCGAGTTCTTGAAGAATCAACCAGCGAATTATTGACCGCCATGCTGGAGAAAGCTGTGAGAGAAGGTACTGGAAGGGCGATGAATTCTGTTTATGGTCTTAGAAGTAAAATGGCCGGTAAAACAGGAACTTCCCAGGATTATGGAGATGCATGGTTTCTGGCCTACACTAATGATCTGGTTGTGGCCACAAGGGTAGGAGCAAGTTATCCTGTGATACACTTCAAAAGTGGTTCCAATGGTTCAGGCAGTGCGCTGGCGCTTCCAATTATTGGAAAAACCTTGCAAAAGGTTCAGAAAAATAATACGCTAAGGCGCAAATATCTTCGGGATGTAGCAATTTCTGAAAATGCGGCATCGGCCTTGGCTTGCCCGGATTATATTGATGATTCGGAAATTGAAAAATTCTTCGATAACATATTCAAGGATAAAAACATGACTTTTGAAAAGGCATCTAAAAAGGCTAAAAGACAAGCCAAAAAAGGGAAAAAGAAATCCTGGTTCAAACGCGTTTTTGGAAAAAAGGATTAACCCTTCATTCAAATGGACTAGGTTCTTAAACGTATCTCCCTATAAATATAACTACTAGCACATGTCGTTCATATGGAAATTGGCTCAATGATCTTGCAAACAACCGAAGCATCGTGTTTAAAATGCTTCGGTTTTTATAAAAGTATCAATTAAACATTTGAGACATTATGGCAATACCGCCAAAAAGAAATAAAAAGGCAAATGCAATGATAAATCCTATGATCCAAAGTATAAGGGTTCCTTTGGCCCAGTTCTTTTTGTGAATATTGGCGTCATCGCTAAAGGCCCATACCAATAACATGATGATCCCAATTAAAGGAAGGGAAGAAATAAAAATGGTCAACGCCCATTCTTTGGCGTCAAGAGTTCGGTTGTTGTCTAGTGCTTGCATATAGTTGGTCTTTAAATTTGAATTTCAGTAGTAAAGGTAAGTGATCTGAAGCCGTTTCAAATTGCTTCAGTATTTGGGCATCCAATTCTTTGATATAGTTTTTATTGTAAAAAATATAATCCAACCTTTCTGAAGGTGATTCTGAGCTGAAAGTATTCTTTCTAACCGAAGGGTCAAATGCTGCACAGCCGGTCTCGGGAATTTTCATAATTATATTGATACCAGCGTCATCAAAGTGGATGTCACTGTTAAAATCTCCAAGTAAAATTGTCGGGAATTTTTTAGAGTATTTATTATAAAGATTTTTTACCTGTTGCATTTGCAATTTCCGGGTTTCTTTATGATATGCCTCCAAATGCACATTGATGAGTATCAAGGTTTTGTTATTGATTCTAATTTTAGCGACCTGGGCAAGCCTGTCTATATAGAAACTGTCATAATAAAAAGGGTTAGATGCATTTCTTTTAAGTTCGATTCTCTCCAGTTCCAAAATAGGATATTTACTAAGAATAGATTGTCCGGAAAGAATTTTGCCAAAATGTACGGAAAATGGATAATAGGGAAAAGGAACATATTTTTTATCCCAGTTAATATTTCGTCCAGCATACGTATACCCGAGTTTACCCAGTTCTTTTTGCTGATCAATATGGTAGGATCTTTTTGAATCATAATCGATTTCCTGCAGGGCCAGTATATCAGCATCGGTCTTTTTCAATTCATAGATCACTTTGTTCAAGTTCTGATCGAAAAGAGATCTTGGTTTTTCAACAGGTAAATTATTCGACATCCCACTCAGATACCCTATGTTATAAGTGATGATGCTGTGAATCGAATCATTTGAAATACTGCTTGAAAAATCGTATTGCCTTGAGTCATTATAGTCGACCAGGCTCAAATTTGGAGAAGATGCCCAAAAATAAAAGCCTACCAGAATAAAGAATAGGCCCACGAGTGAATTGAATATTAACTTAATCTTTTGTCGCATTATTGAGGGAATGAATAAAAATTAAATATAATACATTTTTTTGAAACTAATTATTTGTATATTTGCAGCCCAAAAAATAAATGTAAAGTACATATGAAAGGAGGTGCCCAACTATGTTAATTATTCCGGTAAAGGATGGAGAAAATA
>CAZQRD010000080.1:0-10972 GCA_964595535.1 uncultured Flavobacteriaceae bacterium
TGCGACCTCCTCGTCCCAAACGAGGCGCGATAACCGGGCTACGCTACACCCCGAATGATCATCGATTTTTCAGGCTGCAAATATACTACTTAATCGCACATATTCAAGTAAAAAATTATTATTATTCAAATGCCAATTTATAAATCCTGTTTATGGCGATATCTAATTCTGTCAATCCAATATGGCGGCTTTTTCTCAGGAATTCCTTTCCTTCAAAATACAATAAGATTGTAGGCTCCACAAACACCTGATGAGCAGCAGAAAGCTCAAGTGCCTGGTTCATATCAACTAAACTAAAAACGAGTTTTGGATATTTCTCTCTCAGTAAGGTCCTTACCTTTGGTTCTAAAGCTTCTCCTACCGAACAGCTTGCGGTAACAAAGTAAAATAACACGCCTGTATGTGCTGATATTTGTTCATTAAAATCTACTTCAGATCGTATCATTGTATAAAAGTATGTCTTCTCAACTTTGTAAGTTCTCCTCCGCCCTCTCGTCAATAAACTCAAGTCAAAATTAATGATTAAAAACGGTTATGGTAGTATTGAAAAAAAAGATATTGAATCGTATTTTAAACGTTTGGATTTGTATATTTTTGTGAATTGAAATTTAAAACCACATACGAATGGATGGTACTATTGAAAGAATAAAATGTTTGGTTATAGGATCAGGACCAGCGGGCTATTCCGCGGCCATTTATGCTGCTCGTGCGGATCTTCATCCCGTAATATATACAGGAATGCAGATGGGTGGACAATTAACAACCACAACCGAAGTAGATAACTATCCCGGATATCCAAATGGCACTGACGGAACAGCGATGATGGAAGATTTTAAAAATCAAGCTGAACGTTTTGGAACTGATATAAGGTTTGGGATGGCCACAAAAGTTGAATTTAGTAAAGAAGTTGGTGGTATTCATAAGGTGACTATCGATGAATCTAAAGTTGTAGAGGCTGAAACAGTGATAATTTCTACAGGTGCTACCGCCAAATACCTTGGAATTGAAAGTGAACAAAGACTAATCGGAGGTGGTGTTTCTGCCTGTGCTACCTGTGATGGATTCTTTTACAAAGGTCAGGATGTTGTAGTGATCGGTGCGGGTGATACGGCTGCTGAAGAAGCGACTTACTTAGCCAATATCTGTAAAAAAGTAACGATTCTTGTGCGAAAGGATTATATGAGAGCTTCAAAAGCGATGCAGCACAGAGTGACTAAAACCGAGAATATTGAGGTGATGTACAATACAGAGCTCGATCAAGTGCTGGGTGAGCAGGTCGTTGAGGGTGTGATGGCAATTAACAACATCAGCAAGGAAAAAACCCAATTGGATGTGACCGGTGTATTTATTGCCATTGGTCATAAACCCAATACAGAGATCTTTAAAGGTATATTGGATATGGATGATGTTGGATACCTGATTACAAAAGGTAAAACAACAAAAACCAAAATTCCTGGTGTCTTTGCCGCAGGAGATGTACAAGACAAAGAATACAGACAAGCTGTAACCGCTGCGGGAACAGGCTGTATGGCAGCGCTAGACTCAGAGCGATATTTAGGTGCTCTTGAGTAAAATTTATTCGTTTCAATGAAAATTAGACCTAAGAATTTCTTAGGTTTTTTTTTGGCTTATATAACGTTTTCGTAAAAATATTTGTGTAAAATGCAGATCAAGTTATATATACCGTAACTTTGCAATCTACTAATTAAGGACTGAATTTATGGCTGATTCAAGGAGCGCTTCCATGCGGTATTTACAAAAATTCCAACATGTAGTTGACATACAACAAAAAATCATTTACTTCCTGCTAAGTGTTATTTTTGCTTTTGTACTCACCTACTGGATCAACTCACCCAAGCTTGATACGGCGCAGGTATATGTTTTGTTCCTGCTCTTTTTATCTATAGGATTATGGGTTACCGAAGCGGTGCCGCCCTTTGCGGTTGGGCTATTGATCTTTGGTTTTCTCGTTTTTGCCCTGGGAGGCTATTATGCCGAAATTGATCCTGAAAATGCGTCAAAATATGTAACCAAATATGTACAAACCTGGTCGAATAGTGTGATTTGGTTGATGCTGGGTGGTTTTGTGATGGCGGAAGCCATGCAAAAAGTAGGACTGGATAAGACCCTTTTCAAAATGACCATTTCTAAATTCGGGTCAAAGCCCAGAAACGTGCTATTAGGAATCATGTTGGTAACGGCAGTTTTCTCTATGATCATGTCAAATACGGCAACAACGGCTATGATGATTGCGGCAGTTATTCCTTTTATAAACACACTTGACAAGAATGCACCCTTTTCAAAAGCCTTACTGATAGGGATTCCGGCAGCTGCTTCTCTAGGAGGTATGGGTACCATTATCGGATCACCACCAAATGCTATTGCAGTTGATGCCATGAGTAATCACGGTGTGCAATTTGGTTTTTTAGAATGGATGATCATTGGTTTTCCCGTGGCCGTTATCATGGTATTACTTTTTTGGGTATTTCTGATCAACAAGTTTGTTCCTAAGGTATCGACCATTGATTTGGGTTTTCTAGATGATCTTGATAAAGAAACCCCTGAAGATTCCAGGATATTCAAAATTAAAAGAAAAATAGTATTAGGTGTTCTATTATTGACCCTTGTACTCTGGTTAACGGGAAATGTACACGGTATTCCTGCATCAGCAGTGTCATTGTTACCTATTATGTTACTCACTCTATTAGGAATTGTATCAGGAAATGACGTTAGAAAATTACCATGGGATACCTTAATGCTTGTAGCTGGTGGATTATCTTTGGGATTAGCGATACAAGAAACAGGTTTGGCTGAATATTATGTGAGTCTCCTGAATAATTATGATCTTAATCTTTATGCCTTAATGATCGTATTCTCTTTGTTAACAGTTATACTTTCAAACTTTATGAGTAATACGGCTACGACCACTATTTTAATACCAATCGCTATCATTCTGGTTTCCTCCAATCAGGTAATTCTTCCTTTGGTAATTGGATTAAGTGCCTCAGCAGCACTGTTTTTACCTATCTCAACACCTCCAAACGCCATAGCTTTCAGTACAGGTAAACTCGAACAAAAAGATTTTCGTATCGGAGGGCTTTTTGCAGGAATTCTTGGCCCTGTAGTTATCATAATAATGGTGCTACTTATGAATGCTATCTTTACAAGTTAAGGCAAAGGCCTAATTTGGAGTCAATCTAAGAGTGGGTTAGTTTTTTACGGCCGGCCCATTCAAGAACGACCAGGATAGCCAAACCCAAAAACATATAAAATATGGCGTACCAGGTACTGGTATCCGCTAAACTAGGCAAATACCGTTCAAAGTTTTCCACGATCTTGTTCCCAGTACTATCAAAAAGAAAAGCTCCCTCCTCTATCTTGAATATAGCCTTTTTCCAAGGCCATACATTACCAAGAGACCCGCCGATAAAGCCAATAATAAGGGCGGTTATAATCTGATGATACCTTTTAAGTAGATACCCTAAAATGTGCGAAGTAATCACCAATCCAAATACCGAACCTAAACTAAAGCTCCCAATGATCATCATATACCGCATCCTGACTTCATCATGTATAAAATCAAAGTTCAAGGTAAAAACATCTTGCACCGTTTTATACAATTCGTTCACTGAATCTACCAGAAGCAGCACATAATTCCCCATTAAAATAAGGATAAAGGAACCCGACAAACCAGGCAAGGTCATTCCAGATACCCCAACCATCCCACAAAAAAATACGAACCATAAATTATCATTTTCCTTGGCAGGGCTCATTAGGCTTATTGAAACTCCAATTGCCACCCCCAATGCCATGGTAATTAGATTGGTACGGGAAAAATCATTAAAATCCTTTGCGACATAATAAATTGATCCAAGGATCATTCCGAAAAAAGTAGCCCATACATACAATTCGAAATTTTGAATTAAAAAATCCAGCACCCTTGAAACTGAGAAATAACTAAAGGTGCTACCCGCAAATACTAATAAAAGAAATCTCCCATTTACATATTGATAGAAACTTTTAAACCGTCCATTAATGATCAGCATCAAGGCTTTTCTGTTAATCTTTTGAAGTGAATAGATCAGTTCTTCATAAAACCCTGTTACAAATGCAACAAGCCCTCCAGAAACCCCGGGAACCTTGTTTGCAGCACCCATGGCGATACCCTTGATAAAGAGCAATATTTTATCCCAGAATGTTCTTGTTTTCTCTGCCATTTACGCCTTCTTTTTCTTAGCCATTCTTTCGAGCAATAATATAAATAAGAATCCTGCAGCAGCTAGTACCAGCGCCAAGCCAAGTTGATGATCGCCTTCATATGAAAACGGCATTACGCTTTTTTCCTTAAGCACTTTTAACTTCCCATTGATCATTTCAGAGGCCAGAACTTCTTTCCAAGGCCAGATCTTATTAAGCGAGCCAATGATAAATCCCGTTAGAACGGCTAAAGTCAGGTTTTCATAATGGTCAAATAACCATTTCAATAATCTTGAAAAAGAGAGCAAGCCCACAATGGCTCCCAACATAAGGGTGGCCAATAAACCAAAATTCTTAAAATAGATGGCATCTAACACCGGTTTGTACATCCCTAAAAGCAACAAGATAAAACTACCAGAAATCCCAGGAAGTATCATGGCGCAAATCGCCAGTGCTCCCGATAGAAATACATAGGGATACGAAGCATTAGTCGTTTGAGGCGTCAGCGTTGTGATAAAATAGGCAACAAAGCTACCTATCAAGAGTAACATAATCGTACCAAGGTTCCATCTTGTGATCTGTCTTGCTACATAAATTATGCTGGCCAGTACTAGGCCAAAAAAAAATGACCATATCAGGATGGGCTGAGTTTCAAGCAAATGTCTAATCAACTTTGCCAGCGTAATGATACTCAAACCGATACCTATCACCAACGACACTAAAAAATTTCCATTAATCTCCTGCCACATCGAAGAAAATCCTTCCTTCTTCCATAACTTTAATGTTGTAAGATTCACCTTATTTATAGAACCAATCAATTCTTCATAAATACCTGAAATAAAAGCTATTGTGCCTCCAGAAACACCTGGAACCACGTCAGCCGCTCCCATAGCCACACCCTTTAAGGCAATCACGAAATGGTCTTTCAATGTTCTTTTTCCCAAAATATACCGCTAAAAATTTAGGAACCAAATATAACTAAAATAGCGCAGTGCTAAGGGATTAATTCTGGTAAATGAAATGAATTCTAAGTACTAAGAATCTTCCAAATCTTTAAATTTGGAAACCAGTAATTGTACTTCTTTGTGTTCCATAAGTATTGGGAACAAATCTTTAAAAACATCCAGATAATCATAATCTGATTTCAAAGCATTTTCAAAGAAGAACAATCCCTCTTTTTCTTTTTGAATTAAAAAATGCAATCCTGCCAATCGGTAGCTGATCTCAGCCTGGTCTTTATATACCTCACGTGCATCCAGCAATACCCTGATGCCCTCATGAAACTCACCCAGAAAATGAAGAACATCAGCCAGCGCTAAATAAACCTCCAATCGATCGTCTTGTAAGCCAATACATTTATAATAGGCACGAGATGCCTCTTCAAAGAGATCTAGTTTTAGGTTTATTTCTGCAAACTTATGCCAGTACAGGTTGTTTTCCTCATCAATGCTCAATGCCTTATTGATGTAAAATAATGCTTTATGATAGTCTTTACTACTGATAAAAATATCGGTAAGTGCCAGCCACCCTTTGTCGAGTAGCGGGTCTTCATTAACTGTTTTATTGTAAAAATCTATGGCGTCACGCGTTGAATCAAGTTTCTCATAACATTTCCCAATTCGCAGATATGCAAAGGAAGTGGGAGTATCTAATTCCATGGTTTTATGGTAAAAAACTATGGCGTCCTGATACTGTCCTAATTCTTCCAAAGTTTTTGCTTTTTCCAAATGAGCACCTATAAACTCTTCATCAATCAAAATGGAATATTCAAAAGCTTGTAAGGCCTGCTGGTAATCAAATACAATATAGTACTGTCTTCCCAACTGATGCCAGGCAATCTCACTATAGGGATCCTTTTCAATATACTTCTTCAAATATTCAATAGCCTCAGTATGTTTTTTCATCATATCGAAGCAATAGATGATATTATAAAGAGATGAATAATTTTCATATTCAACATCGAGACTTTTGGCAAAATTAAATCTAGCCTTATCAAAATCTTCCAAAAATAAATACTCCATTCCTATCATAGAAAGGATGTCTGCGTCTTCATCAGCATATAAGAGCGCTATTTGGAGATTATCGACGGCTAGCTGATGCTTTCCTTTTTTAGAAAAAATAGCCGCCTTTTGTATGTAAACATCTTCATTTGACGGTTCAATTTGCTGCAACTGATCCAGCATTTTTTCAGCCTTCTCGAGTTTTTCATCTAAAATCAAAAGCTCAACCTGAATCAACTTTAAAATCACCGAAGTTGGGTGCTGAGATAGTCCTAAATGAAGTGCTTTTTTAGCCAAAGAGAATTTTCCGCTGTCTACATAAAATAGGATGATCTCTTCAAACTCATTGGAATCAAAAAAATATACGCTATTGGTTTTTAACATCAATTCAAATTTTGATAAAGGTTGATTATCATTATTATTTGAAAAATGCTGCATATAATGGCTTTTTAATTGATACTAAAGTACTGTCAAATGAAGCCCGCTAACAGTATGAGTTTAATTTTTCTTAACAATTTAATTAACAGCCTAAAATTTTATATACCGTCACAAAAAAAACTGTAACTTTGTTTCATATTTAACGCCTTTAATGCTATTATGGCCAAAAAGACCTTACTTAACGAAAAAGAAATTTTTATTATTCTTAATCGTTTGGCTTGCCAACTCATCGAAAATCATCAGGACTTTAGCAATACCATTTTAATAGGCATGCAACCTCGTGGCATATTTCTTGCGAATCGCTTGGTGAAAATTTTGACTGAAGATTACCAGGTCAAAGACATCAAAGTTGGAAAACTTGACATTACTTTTTACAGGGATGATTTTAGAAGGAGAGAAGATCCGTTAAGTGCAAGCACGACTGAAGTCAATTTTATTGTTGACAATAAGAATGTGGTTTTTATTGATGATGTTCTTTTTTCAGGAAGAAGTATCAGGGCTGCCTTAACTGCTATACAGGCCTTTGGAAGACCAAAAAATATTGAATTACTGGTGTTGATCGATAGAAGATTTAGCAGGCATCTTCCTATACAGCCCGATTATAAAGGACGGCAGGTGGATGTAATTAAAGATGAACAGGTTAAAGTAGAATGGAAGGAAAACGATCCTAGAGATAAGGTTTGCATTGTAAGTCCGGATATCACATAGATTGAGGGACATATACTTAAAACATATAAAACTTGATTATTAAATTCAATCGCAATAAAAGAAATGGCTAAATTAAGTGTATCCCATTTGCTTGGGATAAAACATCTGAAGCTTGAAGACATCAATTTGATTTTCGATACAGCCGATCATTTTAAAGAGGTTATCAACAGACCCATCAAAAAAGTTCCTTCTCTCAGAGATATCACCATTGCGAATTTATTCTTTGAAAATAGTACGCGTACCAAACTTTCGTTTGAACTCGCCGAGAAAAGATTGTCTGCCGATATTATCAATTTTTCAGCCGGACAATCCTCAGTCAAAAAAGGCGAATCACTTATTGATACTGCAAATAACATCTTATCAATGAAAGTAGATATCATTGTGATGAGGCATCCTAATGAAGGGGCTGCCGACTTTTTGGCAAAACATGTAGATGCCAAGATTGTCAATGCAGGAGACGGAGCACATGAACATCCTACTCAAGCCTTGCTTGACTCCTTTTCCATTAGAGAAAAACTTGGTGGTGTCAAAGGGAAAAAAGTTGTGATCATTGGAGACATACTTCATTCAAGAGTGGCTCTTTCAAACATATATGCCCTACTCCTTCAGGGAGCAGAAGTAAAACTTTGCGGCCCTACAACACTTATTCCAAAGCATATCACCAAATTGGGAGTCAGTTATGAAAAAAATCTAAAAAAGGCATTAGAATGGTGTGATGTTGCCAATGTACTAAGGGTACAGCACGAACGAATGGAAGTGAAGTACTTCCCATCTATTAGAGAGTACACGCAACTTTTTGGCATTAATAAAGACTTACTCGACAGCATAGATAAAGATATTGTGATTATGCATCCCGGCCCTATCAACAGGGGCGTGGAATTGACCAGTGATGTTGCAGATTCTAAGCAGTCGATAATTTTAAACCAGGTTGAGAACGGAGTCGCGATTAGAATGGCTGTAATATATTTGCTTGCGCAACAAATCAGACGAGATTAAACAGATTCAAAAAGATGAATATTTACAAAACAGATAGTTATTACAAATTATCGCTCTCAGAAAATGAGTTGCTCTCAAAAGAAGAAGGATTTAAAGAATTTTTTAATGCATTTTTAAAAAATTATACTAACTTTAAGAACGTAAATCTAATTTTAGATTTTTCTAATATAATTAACCTTGATTTAAATAAAATCTTGCTATTTTCGCAGTTATGTGAAACGCATAGAATTAATAATAAGTCTTTTGTAATTGTATGTGTGGGAATAGAGTTCGATGAAATCCCAGATGAAATAATAGCAGTCCCAACCTTGAAAGAAGCAGAAGACATTATTGAAATTGAAGATATTGAACGTGATTTAGGAATATAAATACAATCTATGGTAAAAAAACTACTCTCTATTCTTTTATTATTTACCTTTTCTACAGCACTTCTTGCACAAGAAGATGCTAAGGATTTACAGATTCTTGAAGGCGCTTTGCTTGGGATCCACGAAGTTGTGGCCGCTCCCAATCCTTTTAGCGTAGCTACTCGAATCAGATTCTTGGCGGACGAAGATTTCGAAATCGATTTTCTTGTGAAGGACTTGTTGGGAAACACCGTTTTTTCTGAAAAACAAAAGGCGAAAAAAGGGCATAATTCCATCACCTTCTTTAGAGATGAACTCGAATCAGGTATTTATATCTATTCTTTAAAGACCAAGACCAAGGTCATCTCAAAGAGGATCGTGATTAAATGAGTTTTAAACTCACCATATTAGGCTGTCATTCGGCAACGCCAAGAACTCTTGGACATACTTCATCTCAATTTTTAGAGATGAATAATGATTGTTTTTTAATTGATTGTGGTGAAGGTACACAAAGGCAATTGCGAAAATATAAAATCAAATTTTCGAGGATCAAGTACGTCTTTATTTCACATTTACACGGAGATCATTTCTATGGCCTTATTGGTCTTATTTCGACGTTCAGCCTCCTTAACAGGAACACTGAACTTCACGTATACGGGCCAAAAGGGATCAAGGAAATCATCCTCTTACAGCTCAAACTATCAAAGTCATGGATCGAATACCCGCTCCACTTTCATGAACTTAATGCCAGTGGCAGTGAATTGATTCTTGACAATGACAAGGTCCAGGTGCATACAATACCCCTGAAACATAGGATATACACGAATGGGTTTTTGTTTAAGGAAAAAATTCAGGCCAGAAAACTGAACATGTTAAACATTGACGCTTACCCTGAAATAGACATTTGTGACTATCAAAATTTAAAAAACGGAAAAGATTTTAAATGTTTGGACGGAAGTATCATTGCCAATAAAAAACTTACTTTCGACCCTCCTAAAGCACTTTCATATGCCTATTGTAGTGATACGGAATACACTGAAAGCATTGTCCCGCTTATTAAGGAAACTGATCTTTTATACCACGAAGCTACTTTCCTGGAAGAACACCATGACCTAGCTGTTAAAACCAAACACAGTACAGCGAAGCAAGCCGGAATTATTGCAAAGAAGGCCAAGGTGAAAAAATTACTTCTTGGCCATTACTCAAGTCGCTACAAAAGCCTGGAGCTTTTTCTCGAACAGGGCCAAGAGGTATTTGAATCTGTAGAACTTGCGGAGGCAGGTAAACAGATCTTTGTTGACCATTAAAATTGATCCAGACTGAGCAAAACCAAGGTACACGCTCTTTCAAATACAATCCCCTGACTTTCGAGTAATGATTCAAATTCGCTATTTTCTGCTCCGGGATTAAAAATTACTCTTTGGGGTTGAAGCTCAAGTATATAACTATAATAAAAAGCTTGATTTGCAGGATTCAGATACAAACTGATTGTATGTAGATTTTTGACAGGAATTTGTTTCGTCCCCACGGGAGCTCCTTCAACAATTCCTTCCCTGATACCGATCCCTATTACCGGGATTCCATTCGCTATTAATTTCCTGATCGCCCGGTTTGAATAGGTGTTTAAATTAAGTGATGCCCCTAAAATTAATGTGCTTTTCATTTGTTAAACTTCTGTTAACATACGTTTTTTGTGTTACCGTTATCGGTTTTTATTCGTCAATTTAAAGTACCAAACCTATATTAAATCAAAAATGAGAATACAGTTATCCCTGATATTTCTCTTTGTCAGTCTTGGAGTATTGGCAAAGGGAACAACCAAATATACACTTAAAACGGGAACAGTTTCCGGAAAAATTATCGATACCAAAACCAAAGAGGGCATTCCTTTTGCAACGGTTGTGTTGAAAAGTCAATCATCAACATACACTGTAGGAGAAGTAACCAACGGCCAGGGATTCTTCGAGATCAATAAAGTCCCTGAGGGCAATTACTTGCTTGAAATACAGTTTATCGGCTACAAAACTAAATCAATTCCCATCGAGATCACAGCCGACAAACTAAAAGTTGAACTGGGAAAAATCGATATGGGATTGATTGAACTGGAGGAAGATGCAGAAAGTTTAGATGAAGTTGAAATAAGAGCTGAAACCTCAACTATTGTCCAAAAAATTGATAGAAAAGTGATCAATATTGGCAAGGACCTGACTTCAGCGGGCGCAACTGCCGCTGAGATCATGAACAACATACAATCAGTAAGCGTCGATAAAGATGGAAATATCAGCT
>CAZQRD010000081.1:0-10913 GCA_964595535.1 uncultured Flavobacteriaceae bacterium
TCTAAAGAAAAAATGTCGACAGGATTAAATTTTCTATAGGAGGTGGCGCTGCACGAAGTAATAATGAACGAAGCAACGGAAGTGCGTTCGGACTGAAAGCCTGCCTGCCGGCGAGGCAAGGGAGAACAAGCATGAAGTTGCGCTTGTCCGACTACTGGCGGAAGAGTGAATGGTGCGCAGCAACTGCGGAGCACATCACGAATACCTGCCACGCCGGCAGGCGGGCTTAAACCAATAGAAAAGGGATGAGTAATTGCCTTGTGCAGTGAGAGCCCTTCCTGCCACGCCGGCAGGCGGGTTTGGTTCTTTTTGGCGCGTCAAAAACGAACAAAATAAAATATCAAAAACTTATTTCACTTAAATTGATGGAGAGTTCAATTCTTTGATTGTCAGTAATGTCCCAAGTTTCCATTTTTATCATTGGGTCTTCTTTGTTCCAATCTATTGTGAGTAATCCAAAATGATTATCCATTACAGGTCCTTCGATTCTATTTATATTAGGTGTAGGAAAATGCCAGGTCGATGAAAGCCCACTGGAAGTGAAGTCGTAGATTGGATAAAAATTAGTTTCCAATTTAGAAATTTCCGAATAATGTACATCCCCGGATAAAAATATAATGCCACTAGCTTTTGTATCCTCTATAAGATCCAGCATTCGTTTTTGTTCATGAGGAAAATTTGCCCAAGACTCATAACCGTTCCATTCAATTCCGAATTGAGTTCCTGAACCAATTAATCTTATGTCAGCTGGTTTCTGAAATTGTGTTTTCAGCCATCTCCATTGATCTTCACCTAGTAAGGTAGCGTCAATGTTGGTATGTGGAGCATAGTCTTTTTGATAAAAACCATACCTGGCATCTTTCTCAAATTCATCAGCATAAGGCTTGAGCCCATCTCTAAAGGTTCTGCCATCCAATAGAATTATTTGTAGTTTTTTTGTTCCTATTTCATATTCATAAGAATGATAAACTCCTTGGTGTTTTCTTCTGGAGGAAGAATCTGGCTCTTCAAAGAAATTCAAGAAAATATCCTTTGACTGTTCTTTGAAGGGATATTCTTTTCCGGCGTCATTCCAACCAAAATCATGGTCATCCCATGTTGCAATGATGTCAGTTTCTTTCCTTAAATTTTGAAAACTAGATTTATTTGCTAATTGTTGGTATTTCAACATCAGCGTGTCCATGTTTTTAGTATCTCCATAAATATTATCTCCCAGAAAAATAAATAGATCGGGTTTATGCTCTATAATTCTGTCAAAAATAGGTAGGTCATGTTTTTCGGATGCACAAGAACCAAAGGCTATCAAGGTAATTTGTTCAGCATGCTGCGGATCATCTTGGCATCCAGCCAACAAAATAAGTATTAAAAAATAATAGAAGATGCTTTTCTTTTGTCTCATAAAACGATTTTTAATAGAACAAGGCACAGCGGTGTGGTTATGATTAGTTTTGTCAAACTTACTATTAATTTCTCTTTATTTAAAGACTATTTGAGTTGGTATATTAGTTAGTATACTAATAGCCGTGCTATTTAAGCTCCTGATTTTCCAAATATAAAGAAGCAACAGCGTATAGATCTACAATCGAAAACTACTTTGAGTTTAAAACCGTATTAAACTATTTTAAAAACTTAAATTTTCATACATATTAGTAATTTAGCCAACGTGGTCCACAGAATAATTGAATTTAGAAATGAAAAAAAGAATTACCCTTAAACATATAGCAACTGAATTCAATGTATCAATTGCCACTGTTTCAAAGGCTTTAAAAGATAATTATGATATAAGCTCACAGACTAGGGAAAAGATTCAACAATATGCTTTAGAACATAACTACAGACCAAATCGTTTTGCACTTAATTTAAAAAATAAACAAATAAAAACCGTCGGGATCATTATCCCGAATATTTTAAATCTTTTTTTTGCGAAAGTTTTTAGTGGTATAGAAAAAATTGCCAACGAAAAAGGTTATAATTTAATTACATGTATTTCTAATGACTCATATCAAAAAGAAATGGATGCTACTCAATTACTTATAAACGGAAGTGTTGACGGGCTTATCGTATCTCTTGCAGAAGAAACTCAAAAAAAGCAGCGATACAATCATTTTACAAATGCCATAAACCAAGGGATTGAGGTAGTGATGTTTGACAGAGTAACTAAAGAAGTCAACTGCGACAAAGTAATTGTTGATGACTTTGAAGCGGCTTATAGTGCTACTAATTTTTTTATTCAGACACAGTGTAAACACATCGCTATTATTTCAATAATATGCGGTACAAGTGTTGGTAAATTAAGACTTGATGGCTATAAAAATGCTTTATTAGATAACAATATTCCAATAGATAAGAACCTTATTATTACAGTTGCCGAAAACGATGATTTGGAAACTTTATTGAAAATTGTTTTAGGAAGCAGAAAAGTTGACGCCATATTATGTTTAGAAGAAACTTCGGCAGTAAACGCTGTAGAAATTGTAATACAACAAGGTTTTAAGATTCCTGATGATATATCAATTATCGGATTTACAAATGGTGACCTGCCTAGACATGTTACGCCAAAAATAACAACAGTCAGTCAGCATGGTGTTTTTATGGGAGAGATAGCTATGAATTATTTGGCTACCAGACTAAACGAAATTGAAGGTGAGGAATCCGAAATCAACTTAAAAACAATAAAAACCTCCTTAATCGAAAGAGAAACAACTAAACGTCTGAGCTAAATTTGAAAACAGTTTTGTTACCATATTCTTCATCTGGTTTTAAGATTGCGAATGGAAAATGATGGTTATTTGAATTTTTTGACCAACTTTTCTTAGCGTAACATCATTATAACTTAGACTTATTGAATTCTTATTTTTTTTGATACGACCTGTGTTGATCGAGAATCAGCAAGCCCATTAAATCCAGGCTGTTTTCCACCAATACTTATTTCTAAAATTCCAGGTTCTATGAGTTCTTTTCCATCCAAGGTTATAAATGCATATTGCCTTGGAGTTATTGTAAAACTGACCGTTTTGGATTGGCCTGATGCCAAATGAATTCTCTTAAAACCAACAAGCGACCGTATTGGAGCATCTTCTTTTTTATCACTATGAGTCAAGTACAATTGAACTACTTCATCGCCTTTTCTTGCTCCAGTATTTGTAATAGTAACTTCTACTTCAATATCTTTATTAACAGAGATAGTTTCTGGCAATGATACATTTGAATATTCAAAACTGGTATAACTCAATCCATGACCAAAAGGGAATAAAGGGTCACCCTTAAAATATTTGTACGTTCGATTTTCCATATCATATGATTTAAAGTCTGGCAGATCATCGACAGATCTATAAAAAGTAATTGGTAAACGACCTGCCGGATTATAGTCACCAAACAATACATCGGCAATTGCTTTTCCACCAAACTCTCCCGGGTACCATGCTTCCAGTATGGCCGGAATAGTATCACCCGCCCAGTTAACGGCCAGTGCACTTCCGTTTATTAAGACTAAAACTGTTGGTTTACCCAGTGCCTGTACCGCTTTCATTAATCTAACTTGTGATTGTGGCAATGATATTTTTGATCTGTCACCTTTATCAAAACCATCCAATAAAACCGGCATTTCTTCACCTTCTATATCAGGAGATAAACCTAAACACAGAACTATCACTTCAGCTTTTTTTGCAGTAGACAGGGCTGAAGTTAATAGATCTTCGTCCATTTTTGCCCATAGTAACTGGGCTTGAGGGTCGGTATGTTTATTATAGTATTCGATTTTTATACTATAACTTTTTCCCTTTTTTAATTCGATATCAACATATCTCATCGAAGGTTCATGTTCATTAAAAAAATCAACCTTTAAAAGATCATTTATATACAATTTCCCGGCGCTGCTAGCCCTAATTCCAATTCTGTATTTTCCGCCATCTTCAGGGATTAATTTTCCGGTCCATTTTACCGAAAAAGTATCTGTTTCTAAATCTTCAATTGGCTTTTTTGGCATCCATACAAAATCTACAGTAGGATCATTTCTTGTTAATCTGGCCTCGCCCTCCCAATTTTGATTTTCAAAATATTCACCTTTAAGGCCCTGTTGGTTACCATTTCTAAGTACACTAGCAGGAATAACATCCAATAAAGGCCACCCGGTGGCAATAGCACTTCCCTTGGCATAGTATACGTTGGTATCCTGAAGTTTATCTTGAATTGCCTTTAAGGGTGTGATATTGTTATGGGGAGTTCCATGATAATTACCCAACAATACTCTTTTGGAGTTCGCATTAGGGCCAATCACTGCAATTGATTTGATATCTTTACTTAGTGGAAGCAGGTTGTTTTCATTTTTCAATAAAACCATAGACTCTCTTGCCGCCTTTTCGGAGATTGCATAATGTTTTTCACTGGCCACTACATCATAGGGTATTTTGCTCCACTTAACATCCTCGTTCGAATCAAACATTCCTAATTTAAAACGAGCTGACATTAACCTTGATAATGCCAGATCAATTTTTTCTTCATCTAGTATACCTTTTAAAACTGCTTCGGTTAAATGCGGATCAAAAACGTTCCCGCAATTTAAGTCGGTACCATTATTAACTGCCAAAGCTCCAGCTTCTTCAGGGGTTTTAACGAGTTCATGTTTTCCGGGCTCCCAAAAATCATTTATCGCCCAACAATCAGAAACAATATAACCGTCAAATTTCCAATCCTCACGTAATATCTTAGTTAATAACAAATTACTACCGCAACAAGCTTCATCTCTATAACGATTATAAGCACACATTACCGAGTGTACCTTGGCCTCTTTTATAGCCGCTTCAAATGCCGGCAAATAGGTTTGTACTAAATCTCTGTTTGAAGTTTGATAATTATCCTGATGCCTCGATTTTTCCGGTCCGCTATGTACGGCAAAATGTTTAGCCGTTGCAACAACTTTTAAATATTTTGGATCATCTCCTTGAAGCGCTTTAATAAAATTAACTCCCATTCGGCCAGTCAAATATGGGTCTTCCCCATATGTTTCCTGACCTCTGCCCCATCTTGGATCGCGAAATATATTTATGTTAGGAGTCCAGAAAGTTAAGCCTTGATAAATACCCCTTCGGTTTGTATCCGCAAATCGATGATGTTTAGCTCTGGCTTCATCAGAAATGGCATTCCCAACAGCGAACATTAAATCTGTATCCCAAGTCGCTCCCAATCCAATCGCCTGTGGGAAAACAGTAGCTTCTCCTGCCCTTGCCACCCCATGTAAACATTCATTCCACCAATTATATTCTGGCACTCCCAAGCGATCAATAGCCGGTGCATCATATCTCATTTGAGAAACCTTCTCCTTTAAGGTCATCTGACTTACCAAATCATTTACCCTTTCTTCTGTGCTTAATTCAGGGTTTTGGAATTTATATTCATACTCTTTTTTTACTTCACATCCATAATTTAAAACAATTAGCAACAGCATAATTCCTAAATTATACAGTCGTACTAAATTCCTTAATGACCTTGTGCAAACTTTAGTTATCATATCGAATTATTAAGTTTAATATCATTTATTCTTTAGCCAAATATTTTCCATTTCTTCTAAGGTTTTTCCTTTGGTTTCAGGAACAAATTTCCATACAAACAACATGGCCAAAACTCCCATAACTCCATAAATCCAATAGGCAAACCCGTGATGATAGGTTTCAACCAAGTAAGAGTTTTTATCCATCATAGGGAAAGTCCAGGAAACCAAATAATTTGTAACCCATTGAGCTGCTACTGCCAAGGCCATTGCCCGCCCTCTAATTTTGTTCGGGAATATTTCTGACAATAACACCCAAACGACTGGCCCCCAACTCATCGCAAAACTTGCCACATAGACCAACATGCAGATGATAGCAAACATGCCTAAAGATTCGGTAAAAAAGGCTCCTCCTAAAGCAAACATGGCAATAGCCATTCCTAAAGCACCAATAATCATTAATGGCTTTCTGCCGAATTTATCTACGGTCATTATGGCTAAAACAGTAAATAATAAATTAACCGCTCCAACAATGATCGTTTGCAGCAAGGCTGTATCGGTTCCCGAACCCATACTTTTAAATATTTCAGGCGCATAATACAATACCACATTAATCCCGACAAACTGTTGAAAGATTGATAGTAACAGGCCTACTACAATAACAGGTATACCATATGAAAATAGTTTTCCCGAATGACTCACTAAAGAACCTTTAATCTCTTCTAAAATAACCTTAGCTTCCTGGGCACCATTCACTTTTGTGAGTATATTCAATGCTTTTTCCGGCTGGGACTTTAGCATTAATGAACGAGGTGTATCAGGAACCGTCAATAAGAATAGTAAAAAGAGTGTCGCTGGAATTGTTTCTGAAGCAAACATCCAACGCCAACCAATTGTATTCAGCCAGGTGTCATCACCTTGACCTGCGATATAATAGTTTACAAAATAAACTACCAACATACCGAATATAATGGCAAACTGGTTCATTGAAACCAATTTACCCCTACTTTTTGCAGGAGCGATCTCAGCAATATATAATGGGGAAAGCATCGATGCTAAACCAACACCAATACCTCCAATTATTCTATAGAATATAAAAATATACAGAAATGTGTGATCCCCATCACCTATAGGTTTTATAAACATCTCTGGCATTGCAGAACCAATGGCTGATAATAAAAATAGAATTGAGGCAAGAATTAAACCTTTTTTACGTCCTAATTTCCTACTGATTATTCCACCTGAAATACCTCCAATAATACAACCTATCAAGGCACTGGAAACAACCAAGCCCAAACGTGCATTTGCTGCAGTTTCTTCTAATCCAAAAGGGATCACAAAAAAACGTTCCAAAGAACTCACGGTTCCCGAAATTACAGCTGTATCATACCCAAATAATAATCCTCCTAAGGTGGCTACCAGGGTTAACTTTATTAAATATTTAGAGTTTGATGCTCCCATAAAGATTTCTTAACTAGATGTATTGATTAACAATGTTCTCGAACAATTCTTGCTTTCCACTTTTTAAGGATAATTCACCGTTATCTTGTGCTATTTTGTACAAATCTTGCATTGATAATTTCCCCTCTTCAAAAGCTTTTCCATTTCCGGCATCAAAAGAAGCATAACGCTCTGATCTCAATTTTTCATATGGAGAAGAAGTGATGATTTTGTTAGCAATCAGTAAAGATCTTGCGAAGGTATCAGCTCCGCCAATATGGGCATGAAATACATCGTCTATATCAGTTGAATTTCTTCTTATTTTTGCATCAAAATTTACGCCACCTCCTTGTAAGCCACCTGCTTTTATAAATACTAACATTGCCTCAGTTGTTTCTTGTATATTGTTTGGAAATTGATCTGTATCCCATCCATTTTGATAGTCACCTCTGTTAGCATCCAGGCTTCCTAGCATACCCGCTTTTGCTGCGGTTGCAATTTCGTGTTGAAAGGTATGTTGTGCCAATGTCGCATGATTCACTTCAATATTCATTTTAAAGTCTTTGTCCAAACCTTGTTCTCTTAAGAATCCAATGGCAGTTGCTGCATCAAAGTCGTATTGATGTTTCATCGGTTCCATTGGTTTTGGTTCTATAAAGAAATTTCCCTTAAACCCTTGAGCACGTGCATAATCACGGGCCATTCTTAAAAACTGTCCCATATGATCCAATTCACGAGCCATATCTGTATTTAACAATGACATATACCCTTCTCTACCACCCCAAAATACATAGTTCTCACCCCCTAGTTTAATGGTTGCATCTAAAGCCAATTTTATCTGACCTCCGGCCCTAGCCAGCACATCAAAATCAGGATTCGTAGCTGCCCCATTCATATAACGAGGGTTAGAAAAACAGTTTGCCGTTCCCCATAATAATTTGATACCAGACTCAGCTTGCTTGCTCCTTATATAATCGGTAATTGTAGACAATCTCTTTTCGGATGCTGCAAATGTCGCTCCTTCTTGAATTAAATCATAATCGTGAAAACAGAAATAATCAAAACCCATTTTACTGATAAATTCAAAGGCTGCATCTGCCTTGTCTTTTGCTGCCTGAACGGCATCAGTTGATTGATCCCAGGCAAAATTCTGGGTACCCGGGCCAAATGGATCTCCTCCCTGTCCACAGAAAGTATGCCAATAAGCAATAGCAAATTTAAAATGCTCTCTCATGGTTTTTCCCGCAACAACCTGATCAGGATTATAGTACTTAAATGCAAAAGGATTGTCTGATTCCTTTCCTTCAAATTTGATTTCTCCGATACCTTTAAAGTATTCGGTGTTTCCTAAAACTGCCATATTTGTAGATGTTATTTTTGATATTGACTTTCTAAATCCTGCTTCCAAACTTCATAGACTTCAGCATAATTTTCTTTATCTTTTAAGGGATGATATGTCATGATTTGCTCATTATCTGAAAAGGCCTCGTCCAATGTTTTAAATGCTCCTGAGCTCACGCCTGCTGCTCTTGCCGCGCCAACTGCACCAGTTGTATCTATTATATTTATGTTAACTCCCACCAAAGTCGCTATGGTATTAGAAAATAGTTCAGACCTGAACAAATTGTCATTTCCAGCTCTGATTACAGATAAATCAACACCATCATTTTTCAAAATATCGATGCCATAAACAAATGAAAAAGCAATCCCTTCTAAAGACGCTCTAAACAAGTGCGCTTTCTTATGCACATTAAAATTCAGGTTTGAAATTCGAGCTCCCTTATTCTGATTATTCAACATCCGCTCTGCTCCATTTCCAAATGGCAGAATCCTTAGCCCATCCGACCCGAATGGAACCGATGCAGCTAAGCTATTCATGTCATTGTAAGATTCTGCGGTGTTGGCCATATTTTGCTTCATCCAACTGTATTGGATTCCGGCGCCATTTATATTTAGTAATTTCCCAATTCTTGGCCTGTCTTTGGTATAATTAACATGAGCAAAACTGTTTATTCTTAAACTTTCTTTGGTTTTGGTACTATTTGTTATCGCATAAACCACTCCGGAAGTTCCACCAGAAGCTGCTATTTCACCTGGATTAAAAGCATTTAAAGACAAAGCATTATTGGGCTGATCTCCGGCTCTATATAGAAGAGGAATGCCTTCTGGCAAGCCAATTTCTACAGCAGCTTTCTTTGTTACATTTCCCTGTTCTGAAAAAGTGGGAAGTATATTAGGAATTACATCGGTACTAATACCCATATAATCAAATAGCCAATCTGCAGGTTTGTTTTGTTTGAAATCCCACATAATGCCTTCAGATAACCCGGAAATAGTTGTAGTGGCTTCACCTGTTAATCGCAAAGCGATATAATCTCCTGGTAATAATAATTTATCCACTTTGTCAAAAATCTCAGGCTCATTTTCTTTAACCCATTTTAACTTTGATAAGGTGAAATTTCCAGGTGAGTTCAATAGATTCGAAACACATTTTTCTTCTCCTACTCCTTTGAAAGTTTCATTTCCAATTTCAACGGCCCTACTGTCACACCAAATAATTGATGGCCTCAAAACTTGCTGATTTTTATCGATGATTACCATTCCATGCATTTGGTAAGCAATTCCGATTCCTTCAATTTTACTTGATGATATACCTGTTTGGGCCAGTAGCTTATGAGTTACTTTACAAATATTTTCCCACCATACATTTGGATCTTGTTCGGCCCAACCCGTCTGTTCGGCAATAATAGCCATCTCTTGTTCAGGATAATTTGTAAGGCCAATGGTTTTTCCTGAAGTTGACTCGATCAAAGCAGCTTTGACCGATGAACTTCCTAAATCAAATCCTATATAATACATTTTAGTATTCTGGTTTTAATAAATGGTCTATAAGAGGACAATTAATTATACTCTCATTTTGTTATAAAGTTATGCAGTGTTTTAAGAAATCAAGAAATAGTTGTATTATTTTTAAAAGATTGTCTAGAACCGACTTCTAAATATGGTAAAATAAAACACGCTCATTTTATATAAAAAATTGATTTATAGAGTATTAAAATTTATATTTATTTGATTTATGTTTTACTTAAAGGTTTAAGTGAATTTTTCGATTAGACCTTGTAGGGTCGACATCCTAAAACAAAAAAACCACTAAGGTTAGAATGGATTTTTTGCTTGGCAAATTTTCGACGAGAGAATCCAATACAAGCATAAAAACCATTGTAAGCGAACACTTGCCTGTTTATGTTGCTTTCAATTTCCAACAAGTATTCTAAAGAACGTATTCTTATATCAAAAATAGATACAAAAAGGAGTTTGTCATAGTTAAATCATATTAAATAATTGCTAAAATTATGTCAACCTATTTCAGTATAAGACACTGACTAACTTTGCAGTGATGATTTACACTAAATACTTCTCTGGATTCACTAAAGAAAACGGTCAACAACGTTAGTTCTGACCAATTTAGGCACAGTGTTGACGGATTTATCCGGTATTATTGATCCTAAGGAGTTAGCGAGAGAAATGTTTATGCTTAGTGGGGATTAGGCTTCTTTGCTGGGATATTTCTAAGTTTCAAAACTAAGCCTTTGATAAAAATATAATGCTTTACGGACAATAAAGAAGTACCTTCATACAATATCATTTGGTTTTTAATTATTTCATGATATATTATTGAAACTTTAAATAGAAACATATAGAACTCATGAAAACATTATCTATAATTCTTTTTCTTTTTTTTATCCCCCTGACAAATATCTGTTTAGCACAAGAGAATTTCATTATAGATGCATCCATCAAAATTGAGGATTACAATTATGGCGCTCTGGATCTAAAAGTAGTTCCATTTGGCTTAGGTCAAGAGATCAATGTAGGGAAAATTTTGGTCGATGGAAGTATACAGTTTAACTGGCCATTGATTGATTTGAACACTATTGAAAACACCAATATTTTTATGGAACCTCTAAAATCGGTTCTTTTGGGAATG
>CAZQRD010000082.1:0-10831 GCA_964595535.1 uncultured Flavobacteriaceae bacterium
TTATTCCTACAGCGAAAAAAATGCAAGTATATGAAGGCGAATTCAGGAGTTTAAAGTGGTTTAACACCAATCCTTTTCCTGTGGATAAGGCCCTAATCAATCGGTCAAGTTTGGAAGTTTGGCTTGAGCAGGCAGCATTTATTCAGGAAAATATAAGTGATGAATTGATCGAAGCATCCTTTAGCAACCTACCTATAGAAGTGCAGGATGAAACGGTTGAAGACCTTATTCAGAAAATGAAAGTTCGTTTGAGAAATTTAAATAAAACGGCTAAAGAATATCATGATTACTTGGCTAAATACCCAGTTGTAAAAGGGAATGACAAGGATAATTATTTTAAAATAACTAGATTAAAAAATGGAGATACCTCCGTAGAGGTGTTCAATATTAAAAAGGATAGCATCGGGACTAAAGTGTTTGAAAAGACATTTTTTGCTGACATTACAAAAGAGATATGGTTTTACGGTCTGGATGATGAAGATGAATTTGAAGTAAGTGGAAAGGGTCAGAAGTATATTTTACTTAGATTAATTGGAGGCCAGAATCAGGATACCTATAAGATATCAAATGGGAAAAAAGTGATCATGCATGACTTTAAAGATAAAAAGAATCATTTTGAAACTAAGAAGGGTAGAATTCGTTTGTCTAATGATTATGACATGAATCTGTATAATTTTAAGAAGAACAAATATAGTCAGAATCAGTTAATTCCGACCCTAGGTTTTAACCCTGATGATGGTTTCAGATTGGGAATTAATAATGTCTTTACAGTGTTTGGGTTTAACAGAAACCCATTCTCGTCGCAGCATTCATTAAAAGCGCATTATTATTTTGCTACAAATGGATTTGATATTTCTTATAGTTATGAATTAGCCAATGTACTTGGTAAATGGAATTTATTTCTAGCTACTGGCGCAACTAGCCCTAATTACAGCATTAATTTTTACGGTTTTGGAAATGAGACCATCAATGAAGAAGAAGAATTTGGAGATAATTATCATCGTGTTAAAACGAGTGCTTATGTGGCTTATCCAAAGTTAAAATGGATTGGGCGAATGGGATCCGAAATAGAAGTAGGAGGTTTGTTTGAAGGTATTGAATTGGAAAATACAGAGGGTCGTTTTATAAATACTATTCCGGTTTTACTTGAAGATAGACAATATTATTTAGGAGCCGAAGGGAAATATTCCTATGAGAATTTTGACAATAATGCCTTTCCTACTCTTGGTATGAGTTTTGAGCTTGAAGCAGGTTGGAAAACCAATACAAATGGAAATTTTGATGATATTACTTATATGACACCTTCATTGACTTTGACACATAGATTGATTTCAAATGGTAAGCTAGTCTTGTCATCAAAATTAAAAGGGGATTTAGTTTGGGGTGATAATTTTGAATTTTACAATGGCGCCAGCATTGGAGGAAAAGATGGATTAAGAGGCTATCGCAACCAAAGATTTACCGGTAATAAATCCTTTTATCAAAATACGGATCTACGCTACAATATTAAAGAATTCAAAACCGGATTAGCCCCGATGCAAATAGCAGCTTTTGGCGGTTTTGACTATGGTAGAGTATGGCTAGACGGTGAAAATTCTAACTCTTGGAAAACATCTTACGGTGGTGGACTTGCATTATTGGGAGCAGATATGATCAATGTTAATATATCTATGTTTGGCTCTGATGACGGCAATTATTTTACTTTTGGTATGGGCTTTAATTTTTGATGATTTAAACTTTTAGATTAATGCAAAGTATTGATGAAATAGTTAAAGAACTCGGCCTTGAAAAGCATCCAGAGGGAGGATTCTATAAAGAGACATACAGAAGTGAAGGCACAATAAAAGCATCATGCCTACCAGAGCATTATAATGGTATTCGGAATTATTCAACATGTATATATTTTTTACTCACTTCAAATAACTTTTCAGCATTTCATAAGATTAAACAAGATGAAATTTGGCACTTTTATTCAGGGTCACCGATATCAATCCATGTTATATCCAAACTTGGGATTTATAAAAAACATGTTATAGGTGCTGACTTAGAAAACGGTATGCTGCCTCAATTAGTGGTTTGTTCAGGAGATTGGTTTGCTTCAGAGATTGAGGCATCAGATAGTTATGCACTAGCCGGATGCACTGTTTCTCCGGGATTTGATTTTGCTGATTTTGAGATGGCAGATAGAAATATATTGATTTTAGAATACCCTGAGTTCGGTGCTGTTATAAAAAGGTTAACAAGGTGATCTTAAGATTAAATGTTCTAAAGTTTATTTAAGCATAAGTTTGATATTGAATTAAATAATTAAAGTCACTTTTCACTTCGATAAATAAAAAGGTGCTTTCGGACACTTAACAAGGTGCTTCGCCATAAATCGATTGTATTTGCTAAGTTTAAAGATAAGTTCTCCTTTGCACAATTGTTTGCTGTAGGTTATTTTTTGATGGCATTGGCTTATGTTTTTATAGCTATGGGAAATTCATATGCTATGGTTATGCTTGGTATGTTATTTGCCGGACTAGGAATGGGTATCATGATACCAAATGCCAATATTTGGGTGATGCAATTGGCACCAGCAGAAATTAGGGGTAAAGAGATCGGAAAGTTGACAACCTTTTGGTTTATGCGACAGTTTTTGTCTCCATTATTGCTCTTGCCTCTATTAGATTTCTTATCTCAATCTCAGTTATTTTACCTTATTGCAGGAATTCTTTTGCTGTTAAGTTCCTTCTATTTGGTCTTTAATTTGATTACTAGTAAGTAATTCAAATGGTTTGATAAGTCAGGGCCATATGTTATAAATAGTATCATAATTTTGTAGAATGGCCTAGTACTACTAATTAATGGAAAGATATTTATATCCAAATTTTAGGACTATATTTGCCGTAATTAATACAATAGATGACTTTCAAAGAATTAGGGCTAATACCTGATATCCTCCGAACTCTGGAGGAACAAGGATACCAAAAGCCAACCCCCATACAACAACAATCCATCCCTATTTTATTAAAAGGAAGAGACCTTTTGGGATGTGCGCAAACCGGTACAGGTAAAACGGCAGCTTTTGCTATTCCGATACTCCAAAATTTGAGCGGACCGCATAATGAACCAAAAGGCAGACGCAAAATAAAAGCATTGATTGTGACACCCACGAGAGAATTGGCGACACAAATATCTGAAAGTTTTAAGGTGTATGGTAAATACACAAATTTAAAAAACACAGTGATTTTTGGCGGTGTGAAGCAAAGAGCTCAAGTTGATGCCTTACGGAGGGGTGTAGACATTTTGGTGGCAACACCAGGCCGACTGTTGGACCTTATTAATCAGAAACATATTAGCCTTAGAGATGTTGAATATTTTGTTTTGGATGAAGCAGATCAAATGCTTGATATGGGATTTATTCATGACATTAAAAAGGTTATAGCTTTATTGCCTAAAAGCAGGCAGTCGTTATTTTTCTCTGCTACGATGCACAATAAGATTGTTGCATTGTCAAAACAGATATTAGGAAACCCTGAAAGAGTATCGGTACAGCCAGAGCAAACTACGGCTGAAAAAGTTGGTCAATCCCTATATTTTGTAACAAAAGCTAATAAGATTAAACTCCTGGTACATTTATTGCAAGTGCAGGAAATGGATTCTGTTTTGGTTTTTTCAAGAACGAAGCACGGCGCAAATAAGATTGTTAAACTTTTACTTCGCGATGGATTTGAATGTTCAGCAATTCACGGAAATAAATCGCAAAAAGCGAGAGAACTCGCATTGGATAGTTTTAAAAAGGGAAAGATTAAGCTGTTGGTGGCAACCGATATAGCAGCTCGGGGAATTGACATAGATGAGTTGTCATTCGTTGTGAATTATGACCTTCCTAATGTGCCTGAATCCTATGTACATAGAATTGGAAGAACCGGAAGAGCAGGTTCCAGCGGAATGGCCATCTCTTTTTGTGATGCCAGTGAAAGACCCTATTTGAAGGATATTGAAAAATTAATCAATAAAAAGATTTCTGTAATTCACGATCATCCTTTTATAAATGATAGTCTTGAAAATGAATCATTCCAACCTGAACGTAAGCATGGTCATAAAAGGAAACCCAAACCGGCTTCTAAGTCTACGGGAAGTGGTAAGAACAATTACTGGAAGAAGAGAAGGTCGGGAGGCCAGGGCAAATCAACCCGATAATATTGTGATCTTACTATTTCTTCTGATCATGATTTAAATCATTTTATTTACGATATTTTTTGGTGTACTTTATAATAGTTTTAAAGGCCATGTCGTATGAAAAAAAATGAACCTATTTCAAGTATCATGACTAGAGAGCTTGTTACCTTGACTTTGGAGGATACTCTTTATTCAGCAGAAAAGAGAATGAAAAAGAACCATATCAGGCACATGCCTGTTGTGCAGGATGAAAAAATTATTGGTCTCATTAGTTTGTCAGATCTTCAACGTGTCAGTTTTATTGATGCATATGGCAAGGAAGGCACAGAAGACACTCCTATTTATAATATGCTTGACATCAACGATCTGATGATCAAAAAACCATTAACAGCAAGTCCTCAAACCACCATTCTGGAAGTTTCAAAATTGCTGGCCAGTAAAGAATTTCATTCTTTGCCGGTTGTAGAAGAAGACAAACTGGTGGGCATCATTACCACTACAGATCTCCTGCATTATTTTATTGAATTGTGCTGATCTGGCATGGCGGCAACTTTGTGGACAATGGTTTCTGCCAGTTTAAGTTTTGATTCTACGGTCCATCCGGCCACGTGAGGACTTAAAAGTACCTTATCTGAACTGATCAAATATTGAAAATCTTCAGGTAAGGTATTTTCTTTGGAGAAAAAATTTTCAAAGGAAGCTTTTTCATATTCCAATACATCGAGGCAGGCGCCAAGAACTTTTCCTGATTCCAACGAACTTACCAGGTCTTTGGTCACTACTGCCGAACCCCTGGCGGTATTAATCAAATATATATTTTTGACAAATTTTTTCAGGAAAGAGGTATTTATCAGATGGTTTGTGATTTCCGTTTGAGGCGTATGAAGGCTTAGAACTTCTGTTTTTTTGAAAAACTCGTCAAGGGTTACCTGTTGAGCATTGCTGTCTCCTACATTAGGTTTTATGTCATAACAAATCACTTCACTGTCAAAACCCATTAGCTTTTTGGCAAAGGCTTTCCCCATGTTGCCATAGCCAATGAGGCCTATGGTCTTACCCTCCAACTCAATTCCTCTATTGTCTTCTCTTAACCAAATTCCTTGCCTGATCTCACTATCGGCCTTTTTTAATTTGTTAAATAGCGCCAGTATCATACCCAAGGCATGTTCTCCCAAAGCATTTCTGTTTCCCTCAGGAGCTGCAATAAGTTTTATTCCCTGTTGTTCCGCAAAATCAATATCAATATTCTCCAGCCCGGCACCAACCCTTCCAATGAATTTAAGTTTAGTTGCTTTTTTTATAAATTCCTCATCAATTGTAAATCGACTTCTGATGATCAACCCGTCATACAGATGGATCTTATTTTCAACCACTGTCTTCGACGAAGTGTAGTCTTCGTCGCAGTCGAAATTCAAATTTTTTAGTCCTTGTAGCAAGAAGGGGTGATTCGTGTCTAAAAACAGTACTTTCATCATTTGAAGTATTTTTTACAAAAATATGGGAACTGAATTATTAAAAGATCCTTAATTTTAAAAAAAAATAATTTATGAACCGAATATACAGGAGGCTGATCTTATTGACATTGATTTTCATCCAAATGCCTTTACTTGCTCAGGATTACTATTTTGAAGCTTATAAACCCTTTGACAAAGCAATTCCGAGTCCGGAGGAATTTTTGGGCTATCCTATCGGGCAATACCACACGCGCCATGATTTGGTTGTGGCCTATATGTATACGCTGGCTGAACTTTCAAACAGGGCATCTGTCGAGGTTTATGGAAAGACCCACGAAAACAGGAAGTTGTTACTACTTAAAATTGCCAGCCCGTCAAATCTTAAGAATTTAGAGCGAATCAAAAGCAAGCATCTCGAAGTCGTCAACCCCGATGTTCAGGTAAGTGATTTTAAAAAATTGCCTTTATTTATAAATCTGGCTTATGGAGTGCATGGTAATGAGCCTTCTAGTACCGAAGCGGCAATGTTGATGGCCTATACTTTGGTGGCTTCAGAAAGTGAGACAGTAAAAAAATATCTGGAAGAAGTCATTGTCTTTCTTGACCCAACGATTAATCCTGATGGCAGAGACCGGCATAGTAATTGGGCAAACAGTTTCAGAGGACAACCTTTAATTGCTGATAAGTTTGACATCGAACACAACGAAGGCTGGCCGAGAGGAAGAACTAATCATTACTGGTTTGATTTGAACAGAGATCTCCTTCTAGGGGTGAACCCTGAATCAAAGGGGAGATTGAAATGGTATCACGATTGGTATCCCAACGTTGTAACTGATTTTCATGAAATGGGAACCAACAGCACATATTTTTTTGAACCCAAGAATAAATCAGCCTCTTTAAATCCAATTACACCAGCAGAGAACAGAGATATTCTTAATAAGGTATTTGCAGATCAATTTGCGACCGACCTCGATCAAATAGGCTCTTTTTACTTCACAGGTGAAGTATATGATTCTACCTATCCTGGTTACGGGTCAACGTATATGGACCTTCAGGGTTCTTTGGCGCTGCTGTTTGAGCAAGCAAGCTCAAGGGGACATTTACAGGAAACTCCTACAGGTGAAATTTCATTTGCATTTACGATTAGGAACCAATACGTATCGAGTATTGCAACTCTAAAAGCTGCTATTGCAAACAAGGAACTTCTGTACAAGTATCAGAACGATTTTTTTAGTAATTCCTTAAAAAAGGCAAATGCCTCCAAAATTAAGGGCTATGTTTTTGGCGATCCATATGACAAGAGTCGGAATAAGGAATTTCTGGACGTATTGCTCCAGCATCAAATTGAAGCCTACCCGATTACGAGTAATCTAACAGTGAACAATACCACTTTTAAGGCAGAGACTTCTTATGTGGTCCCTACTGGTCAAAAACAGTATTATTTAGTACAATCATTATTTGAGACCTTTAAGTCTTACAGGGATAGTGTGTTTTATGACACTTCTGCCTGGTCTTTGGTCAATTTCTATAATATGAAATACCAACCGCTTGCAAAATTACCAGCAGTCGGCGAAAAAATTACAGCCGAGACGAATCTTGTTCATGTGAATGAGCTTCAAAAAAGTGGCTATGCCTATCTCATTCCTTATGATGATTATTACGCTCCGGCGCTTCTATATGACCTGCAAGATCAGGGTTTGGTCGTCAAAGTGTCAAACAAGCCCTTTTCGTTCAATATAGATGGCAAGGAGCTTGATTTTCACAGAGGAACATTAATGGTGCCTGTTCAAGATCAATTTGATCTTGATGCAGAAAGTGTTTACAATAGAGTCAAGGAGGCAAGCCTTGAATTTGGTATTCAGGTGTATCCGGTAAAGGGCGGAATGACAAGCAAAGGAAATGGGTTGGGAAGCAGAAGTTTTCAAACCTCGATAAAACCTCATGTCATGATGGTTGTTGAAGGCACGGTGAGCCCTTATGAAGCAGGAGAAGTATGGCATTTATTTGAGAACAGAATGAAAATGCCGTTGGTTAAAATTCCCGAAAGGAGACTTTACCTTACAAATATTTACCGATATAATGTGATCATTATGGTGTCTGGGAGTTACAGGCTCTTGAACAAAAAAGAAAAGGATCGTCTTAGACAATGGGTAGCTGATGGAAACACACTGATCACAACCGCCAAAGGAAGTGCATGGGCGGTAAAACAAAAAATTGCAGAGGAAGTTCTTATTTCTTCAAAGACCGATACCCTTACTTATACAAAAAGAACTAATTATGAAAAGGCCAGAGGCAGTATTGAAAAACACAATATTGGAGGTGCCATTTTTGGTATCGATCTCGATATTACCCATCCTGTTGCTTATGGTTATCAGGAGAGAAAGGTGCCTGTTTATAAGAATAACCGTGTGTGGTTGGCCCCTAGTAAGAATCGTTTTTCCACTGTAGGGAAATACCAGGATGAACCTCATATAGATGGATACATCAGCAAGGAGAACCTCGAGATTATGAAAGGTGCAGCATCTATTGTTGTAAGTAAAAGAGGAAAGGGAAGGATTATTCTTTTTGCAGATAACCCTAATTTTAGGGGAGCCTGGTATGGTACCAATAAATTATTTATGAACGCCGTGCTTTTTGGATCATTGATAAAAGTACCTCAATAATAAATTTCAAGTATAAAAAAACTCCAAAGATATCTTTGGAGTTTTTTTATAGATGGTTGTAATATTTAACCCTTTAAAGCTTCTGCTCCACCAACGATCTCAAGAATCTCATTGGTAATAGACGCTTGACGAGCTTTGTTGTAAACGAGTAATAAGTCGTCTCTAAGCTCAGTTGCGTTATCAGTGGCTTTATGCATTGCTGTCATTCGAGCTCCGTGTTCTGAGGCATATGAGTCTCTGATGGCTTTATACAATTGCATTTTTAAAGATTTTGGAATCAATCCTTTTACGATCTCCGCTTTATTCGGTTCAAAAATATAATCAGCATCGCTTCGGTTTGATTCTTCTGCCGCAACAATAGGTAAATATTGTTCCTGAGTAATAATTTGAGTGGCAGCATTTTTAAACCTGTTATAAACCAGGTCAATACGATCAAAGTTTTCCTTTGCAAATTGATCCATTAGATCCTCCGCAAACGGCACTGTATTTTCAAAATTGAGGTCATTAAAAAGATGGCTTTCAAAGTTGTAAATCGTAAAACTTTTAGATAGTATGTCATTTCCTTTCTTACCTATAGTAAGTATAGAAACATCTTTACCAGCATATTTACCTTTGGCCATACGAGCCGTCTCTTTGATTATTGATGAGTTAAAACCACCACACAAACCTCTGTTAGAAGTTATGGCAACAATCAATACCTTTTTGATATCTCTCTGTTCGGTGAATTCTCCTCCGTCGTCAATGTCAAGAGTAGCACTTAGATTTTGCAATAACTGGGTTAATTTATTAGAATAAGGACGCATTTGCACAATCGCATCCTGGGCTTTTTTCAACTTAGCAGCAGATACCATTTTCATGGCACTGGTGATCTTCATGGTTGACCCAATAGATGCGATTCTGTTACGTATTTCTTTTAAATTTGCCATTCTCTATATAGTTGTAAATTTTGAATTCAATGTTTTATATTCAAAACTTTAATATTTTACTCATACTTTGCAGATATCTCCTTAGCCACTTTTTCTAATGTATCAGTAACTTCATCAGTCAATTTACCAGCTTTTAATGTTTCTAGCGTCTTGCTGTGTTTTGCTCGTAAGAATTCAAGATATTCTTTTTCGAATTCTTTCACTTTTTTAACAGGAACCTTTCTCAACAAATCCTTAGAACCTGCATAAATGATGGCAATTTGATCTTCAACAGCAAAAGGATCATTTTGAGCCTGCTTCAAAATCTCAACGTTTCTTTTACCTTTTTCAATTACATTAAGAGTGGCAGCATCAAGGTCAGAACCAAACTTGGCAAAAGCTTCAAGTTCACGATACTGAGCCTGATCAAGTTTTAATGTACCCGCTACTTTTTTCATTGATTTGATCTGGGCGTTACCACCTACACGTGATACAGAGATACCCACATCAATTGCTGGTCTAACTCCCGAGTTAAATAAGTCTGAGGTAAGGAATATCTGGCCATCCGTAATAGAGATCACGTTGGTTGGGATATAGGCAGCTACGTCACCGGCCTGAGTTTCAATGATAGGAAGCGCGGTAAGTGAACCACCCCCTTTTACTTTTCCTTGCAATGAAGGAGGAACGTCATTCATTTGAGAAGCAATTGAGTCATCATTGATCACTTTTGCAGCTCTTTCAAGAAGTCTTGAATGTAAATAGAATACGTCACCAGGGTAAGCCTCACGTCCCGGAGGTCTTCTTAACAACAAAGAAACCTCACGATAGGCTACGGCTTGTTTTGAAAGATCATCATAAATGATCAAAGCCGGTCTACCGGTGTCTCTAAAGTATTCCCCAATCGAAGCCCCTGCAAATGGAGCGTAAAACTGCATTGGAGCAACATCGGAAGCGTTGGACGCAACAATAGTTGTATAAGCAAGAGCACCCTTTTCTTCCAGCATCTTTGCGATACCTGCTACAGTAGATCCTTTTTGACCAATGGCCACATATATGCAATATACTGGCTCACCAGCATCATAAAATTCTTTTTGGTTTAGAATAGTATCAAGTGCCACTGTAGATTTACCAGTCTGACGGTCACCAATGATCAATTCACGTTGACCTCTACCAATAGGGATCATGGCATCAACTGATTTCAATCCAGTTTGTAAAGGCTCAGTTACAGGTTCTCTAAAAATAACACCAGGTGCTTTTCTCTCCAATGGCATTTCAAAAAGTTCTCCTTCGATAGGTCCTTTCCCATCAATGGGTTCACCTAAAGTGTTAACAACTCTTCCGAGGATTCCTTCACCTACATTGATAGAAGCAATTCTTTCTGTACGTTTTACCGTAGCCCCTTCACGGATAGCTGTAGACTCACCTAGCAATACTACCCCAACATTATCTTCCTCCAGATTAAGAACGATACCTTCAAGTCCGCCTTCAAAAACCACAAGCTCTCCATACTGTACATTTGATAATCCGTAGATTCTGGCGATACCATCACCTATTTGCAATACAGTTCCTATTTCAGTCAGGGAAGCTTTTCCTTCAAATCCCGTTAGTTGTTCTTTTAAAATTGCTGATACTTCAGCTGGTTTTA
>CAZQRD010000083.1:0-10762 GCA_964595535.1 uncultured Flavobacteriaceae bacterium
ATGGGAGACTCTGCATGATTGTGTTCTTCCTCCTGATCAAGGCGCTGTCTGCCTTCTTTTGTTGCCTTTCCTTTGTAGAAAACAGGTATTTGTATTTGGCTTTTGTAATCTTAAAATCCATATCCTCTTCGGTTCCCTTTAAATCAATTCCTGCCTTAAAAGGCATAGGTGATTTTAAAATAGATACATGATAATCATAAGTGAGGTCCAGATTATGACGGCCGCCAATGGCCACTTTGTACCGATCAACTGTTACCATCGATGGAAAAATTTCTATCTGCTTGTCTTTAAAGATCATGGCGAAATCTAAGGTGTCAATGGTATTCTGTTCCTTATTCTTAAAAAATAACATTTTAGCCATTTTCTCAAAGGTTTCGCCACTTAATATTACAAGATCTGTTCCGGTAACATGAGCAATGGCGTCAATGGATGCAGCATTCATATCAAGGTTCCTGTCGATGATGGTTTTTCCTTTCATTCTAGTGTTTACCTTTCCTTCAAAAGAACTCACCATAGGTATAAGCGTATCTAGTACTGGTAAAAGTTTTGTAAGTTTTGAGAGATCGATGTCAAAAATTTTAAAATCAAAATCCAAAGATGCGGATCCTTGTTTTTTTGAAACATAGGCAGCAGAGGTCGTCATTTTAGCCGCCATTGTTGTCATTTGCAAATTCGCAAGATCAATTTTTTGATCTTTGACTTTTATGACACCGATCAGATTGTCAATCTGAAAATTTTTATAGTGAACCTTTTTGAATCGGCTATTTAAGGTCAAATCAAGTTTTTTCGGAACTACGAATGATCTGGGCTTTGTTGAAACAGGTTCTGATACAGCTTCCTGTTTTTGCGCCAAGATCTCTTCTGGCTCTTTTTCAATTGGTTGCTCACCCTCAATCAAAGCTTGAATGAATTGATTGATATCCATCATTTGAGAATTCACTTCCAAATCTCCTTTTAACATTTTATCATCAAAGAAAGCATCGCCGAATTCGTATACTTTGCCTGTTGCTTCAATATCGGAGTTTCCGATTTCAATTTTTGCATGATCCAGGCTGATGACCCCTGGTTTGAAACTAAACTTGGTTTTTGGCATTTTTAATAAAAGAGGAAAGGTAGGGGTATAAGCATACAACTGGTCAAAGGAAATATCACCTGTGATGGGCCAATTATTGCCAGCTTTTGTCGCAGATAATTCGTAATTACCTTTTGTAATGGCAAAAAATCGTCCTTTTGAGCTGATTCCTGTCGAATCAATTTGAAATACGGAATAAATTGAGGGGACTTTCACGTTTTTTTTATCAGGCTCTAAACTAATTTTTGCATTGATAAATTTTAATTTTGCTTTTAGCGTGTCGCCTAGATTAATATTTCCATTTTGAATCACAATTGACGTCTTCATGATGGCCACTCTTGTGGAATCTTTTAATGAGGTAGTCGCAAATTTAAGGTCCAGTTGATCAAGGTTACCACTTGATTTAATCCCATGACTGAATTCAAGATTTTCCACCAGAATTTTTCCACCGGTCACCTTTGATGAAGTATTGGTCAATAAGGTGCTGTTCTGATCCTGCTCTATGTGGATATCAGCGCTGTCGAGCTGAAGATGAAGGCTATCAGTATGATTATCAAAAACGATCTGATTCAGGTTTAGAGTGCCTATCGCCTGAATTTTGCCATAGTCTTGATTGCGGATGTCATTGATGTTAAAAATAGAAGAAAGGTGAATCTCTCCTGATCCCTCTAGGTTTAGACTTTTCTTAAACGGGAAACTATTCTCCAGAGCCCCGAGATCAATTTTCCCATTGGCAGTAATGTCGAGATCTGCATTATCAAATAGATTTCGACCCTTGCCTTGCAAAGTTAACTCCGTGCCAACTCCTTTTAAAGTGAAATTTTTGATGTCAAAATGTGAGCCGGTTCTGATTTGAGGCGAGATATAAACCTCAATTTCAGCCTCTAAAAGTTCGATTTTATTGGGTATGTTCTTATAAGAAATTTCACCCTCATTGATCTGAAACTTGGCATTGATGGCCGGGATCTCCCCCTTCTTATAGATGCCTTTGATGCTGGCCGTGATGGCAACGTCCCCTTTTGCCTGATAATCATCTGTTTTGTCAAAAATGGTTTCAGGAACTAAATCAATTAAAGTATTGAGTCTGGGCACTTCCAGGTCTAAGTTAAGGTCGACGTCAATTTGTTTCTTGTCCCTGTTCGGATATAAGGTTCCATCTGCAACAAATGTGATGTCATTAATGCCCACTTCAGCATTTTTTAAATCGATTACCTTAGTTTTTCGATTTATATGAAAATCAGTGTTCAAAATTACGGTCAATTCATCTGTATATGTATTTCCTTTTTTGCGAATAATTACATTATTGCTTTGAGAATTGAGCCTTAGCAGGACTTCTTCTTGACTGTATTTTGCAGCTACATTCATGTCAAATCCCTCAATTGTTATATAATTGTCACTATAGCGATCATCAAATATCAGGGTACCATTGATGATGGAAATTTCTTCGATATTGATACTGGCGTCAAAATCTTTTTGTTCCTTATCTTTTGAAGGAAGGCTGTCCGTTTCTTTAGGCTCAGGCTCTTTTAAAATATCCCAGTTAACCTCCCCTTCAGGGGAAACATGGGCATAAATCGTTGGGTTCTCAAAAGAAAATTTAGTGACTTCTATGCTGTTTCCGATAAAAGCTACAGGATTAACATTTACCACCCCATAATCAAATTGTATCAGGGTATCATTTGTGCTAAAAGTTGAATCTTGCGAAGCTTCGGACTGATTTAGGATATAGCCATTTCTTAATTCAAGTTTAAAATTGGGAAAGGTTTTAAAAAAGGTCAGTTCAATGGCGTCAATTGATACCTCAGCATTCAGATTCTTATTGATCGCCTGAACCACTTTTGGAGTAATCTTTTCTGGAGTCAAAACGAATTGAAAAACAATCCCGATAGTAGCGGCAAGTAGAAAGATAATAGAAACAAGCGTGATGCCAATGATTTTGGATATTTTAATAATTCGTTGATTCATACTTCAAAAGGCACAATAAGTTGATTTTTATAGCTGTAAAAATACGAAATATTTGATTTGAATTAGTATGTCAGCGCAGAGTTCGTCCTATATAGAATTGATATCACGATCAATTCTGTACGGGCTCGTTTTTTGATTGGAAAAATATAAACAGGGTTTCGGACAGTTAAAAGGTAAATTCGTCCTAACTCGGTTTCATAGTTGAAACATTTTTATTTTATTAGTCTGGAATTAGTGTGACTTTAGATGAAATCAATTTTTTAAAATTAAGAACGATTAATCCCCCCTGAAAATATGATTAATTTCTGCTCATCAATTACGAAAAGAATGATTCCCGGTAAATCGTTTCATTCAAAACATTTTTCGACTTTATACAAGAAGATCTCAGAGATAACAAATGATCTTTTGCAGCAACCATGGATTTTGACAACAATGCTTGTTCTTTGTTTTTCTTTAACGGGATATGCACAGAAAAATAATAGAGGGAATTCAAATAAGAACAATGATATAGTTCCTGTATTACGTTGTGTCAAAGATCTAAGAAATGGAACATACCAGGCAAGTTTTGGCTACAACAACCCAACAAGAAAAGAGGTTACTGTTAATGAGGATGGCAGTATCATAAAATCGAATAATGGAAAAAGAGTAGCCAAGGGCTTAAACAAGTTTAAGCCAGGGTCTGTTGACAAAGTATTCACCAAAGAATTTGGCCCTGGAGATTATGTTGAATGGACCATCATCAGTAATGGTAAAACTCATACGGTAATTGCCAATGCGAACTCAGCTAAAAAATGTGCCCCGGATGACGGAATTATTGAACCTGTTATTGGCAACGGTAAATCATTTGATCTTATAGGGCAAGAGCTAACATCTCTATGCGAAGGAATTGCTGGGGAAATACCGTCACCTCTTATTTTTCAAATAGATGATGATGGCAAGGTGCTTGTTGAAATTGTGCCGATTGAAGGTGAGTTTGAAGCTGTTATTGATTTATTAAAAGGAATAACTCCGGCATGTTCCACGATTACTTCTCCGTTTGGTGTACCTGATACCGATTTTTTGTTATATGACCAGAATAAAACACTAAAGGATGCTTTGGCTGGTTTAACCGCCATTGACGCATATATTACAAACGATGTACTGTGTTCTTTAAACGATTATGCCTGTGTAATAAACTTTGCAAGACCTGTATATCCTTCAATAAAACATTCATTTGATGATGGTGATACAGGAAATGCTGTTTCGCAAGGTGATGCTACCCAGGCCTCAGATGTTGTGCGGGAGTCATTTCGATTAATTGATGCAGAAGGTATTCTATCACCGGTTGATGGTACAGGTATTACAATTGGGGTTATGTCTAATAGTTATGATACCCAGGCCTTTTCTTCAGGGAATGATTCAAAAGCGACTTTAGACATTGCGGCAGGAGATTTACCAGAGGATGTGACTGTCTTAAAAGAATATCCATATGGCGAGGCCTCTGATGAGGGTAGAGCCATGATGCATATTATACATGATGTAGCGCCTGGAGCAGCATTGGCATTTTATACAGGTTCATTATCTCCACGAAATTTTGAAGTAGGCTTTAATGGCCTGGCAGGCTTTAATGATTTAGGCTTGAAAAGTAACCTTATTGTTGATGACATCACTTTTATTACAGAACCGTTTTTCGGGGAAGGAAGAATCTCATCAGCTATTAAAGCGTTTACTGAAGATGGTGGAATACATTTTACTTCTGCCGGTAATTTCGCAGATAATGGCTATCAAAGTATTTTCTCTTCCTCTTCGGATGTCCCCTCAACAAATTTTATTGACACAGGAAGCGCAACCAAAGCTCATGTTTTTGGAACAGATCCGATAGATGGTTCTGAAGATTACTTGCAAAAAATAAGTGTGGTGCCAGGCACTTATTTAATTGCTTTGCAATGGAAAGAATTGGCAGCATCACAAGATAACGGCGTAGGCGCCAATACTGATTTAGACATTTACATAGTAGATGATCTGGGCAGATTGTTGGTAGGAAGCAATCGTGTAAATAGTGATGGAATCGTGGATGGTATTGAAGGAGATCCAACAGAGATTATTGTTTTTAGGGCTACTGGTAGTGGAACAGCTAATATTTTAATTACCAGTGCAAATGGTGCCACCAATGTGCCTTTTAGATATATTGCTTTTCAATCTAATGGGTTAACATTTAATGAGTGGTATGAAGGTGCTCCAACCATTAGTGGGCATGCCATGACTTATGAGTCTGTTACTGTGGGCGCCATACGATATAATCAAACGGTGCCTGAATCTTTTTCATCCTATGGCGGAACTTTGAAAGATGGTAGTACTGTAGGGGTTGATTTTGCGGCTCCGGACGGCGTTGATACCAATGTAGGGTCTATTGGAATAAAATATTTTCAAAATGATGTCCCGGTAGATGATACGCCACTTTTTCCAAACTTTTTTGGGACTTCTTCGGCTGCACCACATGCAGCCGCTGCGGTGGCCTTATTACAATCTGCCTTGCCAACTTGGTATCCAAATGGCTACGATGGTGATATAATAGAATTATTTAAAGCCAATACGAAAGGGTCAGTAAACGAAATACAAGCTGGTGCCGGAATGATTGATGTGAATAAGGTGTTTAACAGTCTTGCATCTCAAACTGCCAAAATAACTTCATTTACATTTCTTCCTGAGACAGATGAGATCAATGCGAGTAAAGAAACGGTTAAAATAAAAATCATCGGTGAATTTTTTCCACCGACTCCTCCGGCAGGAGAAACTATTGGTATTAAAGTTTTGTTAGATGGTGTTGAATTAACAGGTACTATTAAAGACGACGGGTCAATTGAAGTTGATATTCCACCTTTTTCAGGTCGTCCGGTATTACAGATCTTTACAGAACCAAAAGAAGGTTCACTGGGTAATGGTGGTCTTTCTGAGCCGTATGATTTTTTCCAAGATGGTAGAATTGCCTTATTAGTTACAGGAAATCCTTCGGATACAGAAAATGAGGATGGGTCGGTTACACAAAATCCAGTAACTATTAAATTTGGGCAAGAATATAAATCAAAATTGACATATACTATAAAGGGAATGCCTGAAGGAGGTTTTAAAGATGAAAATGGAGACCCTATACAGTTTGAAGACATTTTCCCAGAAGTTTTGCTCACTACTACTGTTGACGATAAAGCCTATCCGGATTTAAATAATTACCCGATAACACCTTCTTTTATTGACGAAGCTTATGATAAAACTAAGTATATAGTAAATTTTAAAAATGGAGATTTAGTCATTGAAAAAAACTATTTACGTATTAAACCGGATAATCAAAACCTTACTTATGGAGATGTAATTCCAAATAATTTAACATACCAACTGATTGATGCCGATGGAAATCCTATTTCAAATGAAGACCTCAATCAATTGTATGCTGATACTCCTGGTTTTTATTCATATATAAGTGCAGCCCACCAGTTGGATTTCAACCCAACAAATACAAATTATTTAATTATTAATGATTTCAAGGCATTAATTAATGATTGGGATTGGGAAGCAGAGACTAATGATTTCAAAGCCTTAATTAACACATGGAAAGCCTTAATTAACGATTGGAAGGCCCTTATAAATGATGCAAATTTTGAAATTATTTTAGAAGGAAGTAGTTGGACGTCAACTGAGAAAACTATTGAAAATGACTTTAAACCATTAATCAATGGTATGAATTATATAAATTTAGAACCGTCTCATTTCAGGTCTTACTCTACTCATTTAAATGATTTTAAACCTTTGATAAACGACTTTAAACCATTAATTAATGATTTTAAAGCATTGGTAAATAGATCAGAGTTTGCTGGCGATATTTATTTAAATGATTTTAAACCCCTAATAAACGATTTCAAACCTCTAATTAATGATTTCAAAGCCTTAATAAATGATTCTTCTGCCTTATTCACAATTATAAGTACAGACGATTCACCATCGGTTGAATTCCCTGATAATATGGTATCACCTTTCTATGCAATTAATCTTGTTACAGGAATACATGTATATGAGGAAGCTCATTATATTTTACCTGGATCACTTATCAACGACATCGAAGCCAATTTAGAGATAACTTACGATCCGGGAAGGTTAACTATCAACCCAAAAACACTTACTGTAAAAACAGCTTATAAGAAAATTCTTTATGGTGAAGCTCTAACTTCATCAGATTTAATAACAGAATATGAAGGATTAGTCAATGATGAAGAAGTTAGAGAGGTTTTTTCAAATAGTATACCTTACTACTTTGTTAAAGTAGGAGGGGATGGTACAGAATTAGAATTTGAAAATCTTAAGGAACTTGGTGAATACACCATTAAAATAAGAGATCCTCAAAATTATTTAATGGAATACGATATTGATCACAGAAAATTAACTATTTCAGCCTTAACAATAATGGCAGAAACAGCACCTGCGGCAGCATTCTATGGTACAGAAATTAAGAATACAGATTTATCTACAGAATTTGGTGACTTTGCTTTTAGCGATGACGCTGCGTCTGTTTTCCCTGACGGTATTCCTTATTATTTTGAAGATGAAAATTTAAATAGATTTGAACTTGGAGATAAAATGCCTATTGGATTATATACAATTAAAATTGATATTACAGATAAATATTTATTTGATTATGGTGAAAATCGCGGTTTCTTAACTATTAATCAGGCACCATTAACAGTTGAAACGGAACAACTTACAGTAGAATATGGTGAACCTGTACTTGAGGCCATAGCCGATAAAACAAGTATTTCTGGTTTTGCTTCTGATGAAGGATTAGGTGAACCCTTAGATGTTTATTCAGGTGGTATACCTTATCTTTTTGTAAAAGGAACGGATGACCCTCTAGGTATTGATGCTGTTAAAGCATTAGGGACTTATGTGATCGAGGTTGAGGCGCCAATATCGGGTAATTATGTGATTGATTATGCTTATAACCATGGTGACTTAACTATAACAGAAGCCATTTTAACCTTTACACCGGTTGCAATAACAATTGGTTATGGTCAAACACCTGTTATAGAACCTTATTTTGATGGGTTTGCTCCAGAAGAAGATGCGACCGTTTTAGAGATTGATGGGAAGATGCCTTACTATTTCGTAAAAGATGGCACAGAATATTTTTTAGGAGATAAAATGGATGTTGGCGTTTATGATATCTTCATTATCGATGATATTGACGACAATTATATATTTCCCCCTGTTGCAATCCTTGGCAATTTAACTATTGAGAAAGCCAATTTAGATGTAGTGATTGACGATCTGATTATTAATCAAGGTGAGAGCCCAGAATTTACATCGGTAATTTCAGGATTTGTTCTTGGTGAATCTGTATCTACTGTTTTTCCTGATGGTGTACAGTATTATTTTGTTGATGAATACGGTGATGAACAAGATAATTCAGCAACAGGTGTGTTTACCATTAAAATTAGAGATCCGAAAAATTACTTGGCCCAGTATATATTGGAGAGTAATTTGTACATAAATCCTTATGGTACGCAGATGAAAAAAATACGTAATTATCTTGATTGTATTGTATACTCGCCTGATGACCCAAGTGGTTTTGATTATGTGGCCAAATTCAGGTATGAAAACCCCAATGATAACACACTTTTTGCAGACGGCGCTGACAATAATATAAGCGGTGATGCTTTATACTCAGGAGAATTACCGATTGTTTTTCTGCCGGGAGAGGGGTCTTTTGAAATTCTATTTGATGGTAATTTGTTAAAATGGAATTTAACAACTTTTGAGAGTACTCATAAAACGTCTACTTCAGCTTCAGCTAACGCTGATTCAGGAAAATGTAGTGGAGGCGTGGCCGAAGGTGATCCTTCATATACTGTATTTCCAAATCCGGTACAAACCGTGCTGACCATTCAACAGAATGTTTCAGAAAACAGTAACGTTGATATTTATAACTTGAACGGTGTTTTAAAGTATCACAATAGATTCAATAAAAATGGCTCAAAAACCAAATATATTGATATGACCTCTTATCTAAATGGTTTTTATTACGTAAAAATCACAACAAATAAGAATGAAAAAGTGTATAACATCATAAAACAATAAATAAATTAAACATGGTTATAAACCATAAGGTATCTTTTGCTGTTGTTTGCTTGTTTTTAGCTACGTCTTTGTCAGTTTTATCACAAAACACTAAAATAGACAGCTTAAAAGGGATCATTGAAACGGAAGCGAAAGATACTTTAATGGTAACTACTCTTAATGAGCTTTGTCTTGAGTTGCTTCGCGAGGGAGATTTTTCCGAATCATTTTTATATGCAAAGCAGGCATCTGAACTTGCCACCCAACTAAACTATAAAAAAGGGAAAGCATACGCGCAAAAGTATATGGGAACCGCCCAATACTACCAGAGTAACTTTATAGAAGTATTTGACTACTGGACGCAATCTTTGGAAACTTTTGAGGCGATTCATGACACCATTGGCATGTCAAATATGTTGAATAATTTAGGAGGTATTTATCTAAGCCAAGGAAGTAATGCCAAAGCTTTAGATTATTATTTAAAGTCGCTAAGCTATGCGGAAAAAATTAAAAACCCTTTAAGAATCACTTCGGTCCTGCCAAATATTGGAGGTGTTTATGGTGAAATAAAAGAATATGACAAGGCATTGAAGTATTTCAATCAAATGGAGCAATATCTAACTGTTCTAAATGATTCGCAAATAACAACTTTTTACTTAATGGGTGTAGGAGAGGTTTATAGAAAGATGGGAGACTATGATATGGCCCTAAAATATTATGAAGAAGCATTGCCTTTCAATAGGGACAATGATAATTATGCCCATATTCTTACCATGCTAGGGAGAGTTGAATTTAGTATAGGAAACGATGATAAATCTATAGAATATTTAAATCTTGCTTATCAAAAAGCTAAGCAGAGAGGTCAACAATGGGAAATAATACAGTCCTTATTAGCTTTGGGTAATGTATATCAAAATAATAATTATTCAAAAGCGCTAACTGTATATAAAGAGGCAGAATTATTGGCAAAGGAAACGGAACCAAATAAAGCTTTACGTGATATTTATCAGGGCTTGTCACAAACTTACGCATCAAAGGGTGATTTTTCAAATGCTTTTAAACATCAGGAATTATATCTGGCACAAAAAGACTCGTTGTTTAACCTGGAAACAGATGATAAAATTAGAGGGCTTCAATTTAATTTTGACCTGTCTAAGAAAGAAGATGAAATTGGCTTATTAGAAAAGGAGGCCGAAATTCTGGAGCTAAAGGAAAAACGTCAGAAAAACACCATATATGGAGCTGGTCTCGCTATATTCCTTATTGCCTTGCTCGCTTTAGGTCTTTTTAGGAGGTATAAATTCATTAAGGAAACCAATATCATCATAGAGCAGGAAAAGAATCGCTCGGAAAGCTTGTTGTTAAATATCCTTCCCGAGGAAACAGCTTCTGAACTAAAGGAGTTTGGGAAAGTAAAAGCAAAGAGGTTTGAATCGGTTACTGTATTATTTACTGATTTTGTCGGATTTACTGCATATGCCAAAAATCTGGAACCTGAAGAATTGGTAAGCAGCGTTGATTATTACTTCTCAAAATTTGATAGAATTATGGAGAAGTATGGCGTCGAAAAGATTAAAACCATTGGTGATGCCTATATGTGCGCTTCTGGATTACCCCAACCTGAAGAGTTTGATGTTTTTAGAG
>CAZQRD010000084.1:0-10689 GCA_964595535.1 uncultured Flavobacteriaceae bacterium
ATGGACTAAGCCTTAATCCAACTACTATGAATTTTAAAAAGATCGCAGTATTTTTTTTACTAGGGAGCTGTATTTCCTTATACGGGCAGGAGAGACAATTGGTTTGGGAGGAAAACTTTGACGGAAGCCAGCTTGAACAGGAAAGTTGGAATAGTATAACCGGAAATGGCTGTCCTGAACTCTGTGGATGGGGAAATAATGAATTACAGTTCTACTCAATTGAAAACACTAAAGTAGCAAATGGTTTTCTCAATATCAGTGCCAAAAAAGAGGGAGATACATATACTTCCGGGAGGATCAACACCAAAGGAAAAAAAGAATTTCAATACGGTAAAATTGAAGTTAGAGCAAAGCTTGCTACAGGCAAGGGCTTATGGCCGGCATTTTGGATGTTGGGCTCCAATAGAAATGAAGTGGGATGGCCCTTATGCGGGGAGATTGATATTGTAGAGTACGTAGGGAAAGAACCAGAGACAATTTTTACAACACTTCATACTGCTGATAGTCATGGCGTTTCTAAAAATACCAGAAAGGATGTAGTCGAGGGAATAGAAGAAGGCTTTCATATATATTCGATTGACTGGACCAAAGAAAAGATAGATTTCTATATCGACAATACATTGTTTTATTCTTTTCAACCAAAAAATAAGAATGTAGAGGTATGGCCTTTTGATCAGCCTTTTTATATCATCATTAACCTCGCTATTGGAGGAAATTTTGGCGGAATGGATGTCGATGAAAATGTGTTTCCGCAAGAATTCGTATTAGACTATGTGAGGGTGTATCAATAGAGCATTACTTACAATGGTTGAAATCAGATGATAATTATCAGACTAAAAATCAAAAAAACTATCTATTTTTGAAAAGTTTGAAATTAGTGAAAATTAAAATTCTTCTTTAAATTTCCAAACAAGCGCTTAGTGAATTAGATTAAATAAATTGTTATGAAAAATATTTTATCAGTCTTGCTTGTCATTCCCATGATGATTTTATCATCATGCAGTGACGAATCAATAGATATTGAACCCGTTGTTGAAGGGACAGAAATCACGAATTTTCATTTTTTAAAAGCCGATAATCCCAGTCTGCCTTCTGATATATTTTCAGATATAGAAAATAATATAATTACCGCCAGGCTTCCCCTGGGTAATGATATTGATAATTTGGTGGCAGGATTTGAGCATACCGGCTCCGGAATACTGCTAGATAACAGTTTGCAAATTAGCGGTACAACGCCTAATGATTTTACTCAAATACAAAATTACACGGTAACCACTGCCAATGGTAAAACAGGTCAATACGAAGTTGACATGACTAATTTTACCGGTATACCAATTATTTACCTGGAAACTACTAATGGTGCGGAGATAGATTCTAAAGAGGATTATATTACCGGAACTTTATCGATGGAGGGCGGACGTTATTTTTCAGACCTAGCTTCAAGTACGATGAAAATTCGCGGGAGGGGTAATTCGACATGGGGTATACATCCGAAAAAACCCTATCAATTGAAGTTTGATGACAAGACAGAAATATTAGGAATGCCAAAAGATAAAAAATGGATCTTCCTTGCCGAATTTTCTGATAAGACACTGATCAGAAATAAAATGGCCTTTGAAATGGGCTATTTAAGCCAACTGGATTGGACACCTCAAAGTGTATTCACGGAGGTTGTTATTAACGGAGCATACAACGGTACTTACAATATATCTCAAAAAGTAGAGGAAAGTGATAACCGGGTGTTACTTGGTGATACAGGTTATTTATTGGAAATTGATCAGCTGGAAAGATTAGATTCTGATGATGTCTATTTCAGAACCAATAAGTTTTTGATCAATATAAAAGAACCTGAAACGACCTATAACAGCAACGAGTTTAATTATGTTAGTGACTTAATCAATGAGTTTGAAAATGTTTTGATGGGAGCTCAATTCACTGATCCTGATATAGGTTATGCCAAATATATTGATATTGACAGTTTTATTGACTGGTATTTGATTAGTGAGATAACTAAAAATCAGGATTCTAGAAGCTTTTCCAGTATATTTCTCAATGTGATCCCAGGTGAAAAGATTAAAATGGGTCCTTTATGGGATTTTGATCTGGCTTTTGGAAATGTTGATTATTCAGAATGTGAATTCCCAACAGGTTTTTGGGTAAAGTATCATCCTTGGTTTGACAGACTCTTTGATGATCCTGCTTTTGTCGGGAAAGTAAAAACTCGCTTTATTTATTTTAAAGAAAATCAGAATCTTATCCTTGAAAAAATGGATTACTATGCTGATCAGCTAAAATGGTCTCAGTTTGAAAATGATGACAAATGGGATCTTTTCGGGAACTATGTTTGGCCGAACCCTGTAGTGTTTGATTCGCATGAGGCTGAGGTTGATCACCTTAAATCATGGTACGTAGACAGAATGAATTGGCTGGATACTGCTTTTAAGGAACTATAAATGGTCATGAGGTCAAGCCATGTGCACTTTAAATAGCTCTAATGTATTATTTTGTCTGTGCAGCCTGAATAGAGCATTAAAACAAGCTTATTCTGCTTATAGACCAAATCTATTTCTATGTTATCAGTCAGTTTAAGGGTTTTATCAAGAATAAATTTAGAAGAAACATACCCTTTGAATACTATCTATTAGTCAAAAATATCTTCTATATTGCAGTGCAAATTTTTTAAAATCACTTCATTATTATGGGACAAACTAGTACAAAAAGAATCAATATTTATTTCGTAACCATCGTCATTACCCTGGGGGGATTGCTTTTCGGTTATGACACAGGTGTGATCAATGGAACACAATTTTATTTTTCGAAATATTTTGAATTAACGGGCTGGTTAAAAGGTTTTATAGTGAGTAGTGCCCTCTTGGGAGCACTTCTGGGCGCGGCTTCTGCCGGGATTATTTCCAAAAAAATCGGAAGAAAGAAATCTTTGATTTATGCAGCATTTCTTTTTGCTATTTCGGCCTGGGGATCAGGTTTGCCTTCAATGCTTCCGGAATCAATGACTTTAATGGTGTTTTTTAGAATTCTGGGTGGTATTGCCATAGGGATGGCATCGATGAATGCACCTATGTATATTGCCGAGATTGCACCTGCAGAAAAGAGGGGTACCTTGGTTACCTACTATCAAATGGCAGTGGTAATTGGATTTTTTATAGTATTCCTTGTTACATATTTTATAGGAACAGGCTTGAGTGAACAGGAAAATATTGATTATGGCTGGAGGTATATGTTCTGGTCAGAATTGATCCCTGCCTCTGTCTTTTTTACCTTATTGTTTATGGTGCCACAAAGCCCTCGCTGGCTGATGATTAAAGGAAGGGAAGAAGAAGCAAAGAACGTTTTAGTATCTATTCATGGTCAGGAGATGGCTGATAAAGAATTCGTTGAAATTAAGAACTCAATCGTCAATGAAGGAAAAGTAAAAAAAGCATCTATTTTTCAAAAGTCACTGTTCCCTATTGTAGTGATTGGTACAGTGCTTTCGGTCTTACAACAATTTACAGGGATTAACGCCGTACTTTATTATGGTGCAGATATATTTGAACAGGCTCTTGGTTTTGGCAAGGAGGATGTTTTATTGCAACAGATCCTTTTGGCTACGGTGAATTTACTGTTTACGTTTATTGCCATGTATACGGTAGATAAGTTGGGTAGAAAACCCTTACTTATTATTGGAGGCTTTGGTATGTTGATAGGTTTCTTAATCATGGGCTTCACCTTGTATTTAAGTGATTATTCAGGGGTAAATTCTGCAGGATTACCTGCTATTTCTAGTACTGAGGGAATTATTTGTCTGGTAGGAATTTTGATGTTTATTGGATCTTTTGCGATGTCTATGGGCCCAATAGTTTGGGTATTGCTGTCTGAGATATTCCCGAATAGCATCAGAAGTACAGCCATGGCTATTGCAGTTGCTGCACAATGGCTGGCTAATTATTTTGTATCTCAAACTTTCCCGATTATAGTTGAAAGTGATGCGAATAAGTTAGTTACGGATGGAGGAACCTGGAACAACTCACTTCCATACTTTTTATTCTCGGCATTTATAGTGTTCATCATCTTCTTTACCTGGAAATGGATCCCGGAAACAAAAGGGAAAACTTTGGAAGAAATGGAAGCTACATTTAATCCGGTGAAAGGATAGTAACATAGTTTTCTTACAAATAAGCATCTTGAAATCCGATTTTTATCTGATGTTTTTGTCATGCTTGGATTTTTCATAAGGGAATAATGCGGCGATAATTTTTTATTTTTTCAAAAAAAACACTCGTTAATGACAAAATAGTATCATTGCTTTCCTTTCGATATATGTAATTTTGGCTTGCAAATATTAAGATTTCCGAAATCATGTCAGATGTAAATAAATTACCCTTCAAAGAAAAACTGGGGTATGCCCTAGGTGATGGTGCCGCGAATATTGCCTGGAGAGGAGTGGCTACGTTTTTATTTATTTTTTACACAGACGTTTTTGGATTAAGCCCTGTAACTGTTGGTGTTCTGATGCTTGTGGCTCGTTTTAGTGACGGGATCAGTGACGTGGTTATGGGGGTGATTGGTGATCGAACCAAATCAAAGTACGGAAAATTCAGGCCGTGGATCCTTTGGACGGCGATTCCGCTTGGCATCATTCTATCTCTATTATTTACCTCACCCGATTTAACTGATTCTGGAAAAATAGTATATGCCTATATTACCTATATCTTTTTTACGCTGATTTATACGGCTAACAATGTTCCATATGGTGCACTTATGGCGGTTATGACAGGTGATGATAAAGAACGAACCAGTCTTGGATCATTCAGGATGGTGGGAGCTTTTGGAGGAGGGATGCTTGTTCAGGGTGCCCTGCTTTTTCTTGTGGCCTATTATGGTAACGTGAATCCCGAAATTGGGATAGAGCAATTAGAAGAAGAGAAGTACCGGGTAACAGTTTCAGCTTCTTCGGATGTGGAAAGTGTCAATATTAAAACAGAAAATGGTATTGCAGATTTTGTATGGGATGACAGCAGTATGGATCCCACTGCAAATGTTCCCACCCATGGAAAGAGCTTTGCCATGGAGGCTGATAAGAAATATACTTTTATAGTTACCGGAGAACCTAAGATTGAAGCAGACAGTATTTCGCTGATAGATCAGAAAAGAGGGTACAGTAATTCGATGTATATCATGTCGATCTTTCTGAGTCTTTTTATGTTCATTACCTTTTATACAACCAAAGAGAGGGTTCAACCACCAAAAGCTCAAAAGAATGATTTAAGGAGAGATCTCAAAGATCTGATCAACAATAAACCTTGGTTGGTTTTACTTGCGATTGGTCTGTTATTCAATATTTACAATTCCATTAAACAAGGAATTGTCATTATTTATTTTACCCATTATTTAAATAACCAATTGTTGGCGGCTTCATTTTTAGTAGGCTTGATGCTGGCTTCGGTGGCGGGAGCTATGGTGACTGCTCCGCTTGGAAAGAAATTTGGAAAAAGGAATTTATTTATAGCTGCCTTGCTTTTTTCAGGAGGGGTGAATTCTCTTTTCTTTTTTCTAGGACCCACTGATGTAACGGCAGTATTTGCCATAGGTGTGGTGTCTGAGTTTGCTTCGGCAATTTTTCCGACCCTGTTTTTTGTGATGTTGGGCGATGCAGCTGACTACTCAGAATTTAAGAATGGCAGAAGGGCCACGGGTCTTATTTACTCGGCTGGATCCTTTGCTACAAAATTCGGTGGAGGTATTGCAGGAGCTATCATAGGTTTTGTACTGGGAGCTTTTGCATATGACGGTCAGAATGCTTCTTCTATAGAAGGAGCCATACCCGGAATCATCATGTTGATGAGTTGGATACCTGCGATCATTACGGTGATTGCCGCGATTTTTATGCTGATCTATCCTTTGAACCAGAAAAAGATCGATGAGGTTACTACAGAGCTTAAAAACAGGAGATTAAAAGAAAGTAAAATTTAGAATTTATAAATTATAACGAAATGAAATACGGTCATTTTGACGATGCAAAGAGGGAATATGTGATCACAAACCCTAAAACACCTTATCCATGGATCAACTATTTGGGTAATGAAGACTTCTTTTCACTGACTTCAAATACAGGAGGAGGCTATACGTTCTACAAGGATGCTAAATTCAGAAGACTTACCCGATACAGATACAATAATGTACCCGTTGACGATGGGGGAAAGTATTTTTATATCAAAGATGGTGACACGATCTGGTCGCCTGGTTGGAAACCCGTAAAAACCGAACTAGACAGTTATGAGTGTCGTCATGGTATGAGCTATACCAAGATCAAGGGTTCAAAAAACGGAGTGACCACAGAAGTTTTACAATTCATCCCCCTGGGATTTTGGGGTGAGATCCAAAAAGTAAGCCTTAGAAACGATAGTTCTGAGACGAAGAAATTGAAATTGTTTTCTTTTATCGAATGGTGCCTGTGGAATGCAGAAGATGACATGACTAACTTCCAGAGAAATTTTAATACAGGAGAAGTTGAGATAGAAGACAGTGTGATCTATCATAAAACTGAGTTTAAGGAAAGACGAAATCATTATGCCTTTTATTCAGTAAACAACGAGATACAGGGTTTTGATACCGACCGGGAATCATTTGTAGGTCTATATAACGGTTTTGACAGCCCTGATGCAGTTCATAAAGGTGCTCCGGGTAATACGGTTGCCCATGGCTGGTCGCCAATAGCTTCTCATTATCTGGAGGTAGAATTGCAAGCAGGAGAGCAAAAAGACTTTGTTTTTATGCTGGGTTATGTGGAGGTTCCCGAAGAAGATAAATGGGAATCCAAGGCGGTGATCAATAAGACTCCAGCCAAAGACATGATCAAAAAATATGACACTGTCGCTAAGGTTGATGCAGCCTATGAAGACTTAAGGACCTACTGGGATGAATTGCTTTGTACTATTTCTGTAGATTCAGGTGACGACAGACTCGATCGTATGGTGAATATCTGGAATCAGTACCAGTGTATGGTAACCTTTAATATGTCGCGATCAGCATCTTTCTTTGAATCAGGTATTGGTCGAGGGATGGGATTCAGGGATTCAAATCAAGACCTTATTGGTTTTGTACATCAGATTCCTGAAAGAGCGAGAGAACGTATTTTTGACATAGCTTCGACTCAATTTGAAGACGGTTCCTGTTATCATCAATATCAACCCCTTACCAAAAAAGGAAATTCTGCTGTGGGAGGAGATTTTAATGACGACCCCTTGTGGTTGATCCTTTCAACAACGGCTTATATCAAGGAAACGGGCGACTTTAGCCTGCTTGATGAAATGGTGCCTTTTGACAATGATGCCTCAAGGGCAAAACCTCATTTTGACCACTTAAAGGCTTCCTTTTATCACGTAGTGAATAATTTAGGGCCTCATAAATTACCTTTGATCGGAAGGGCCGACTGGAACGACTGTTTAAATTTGAATTGTTTTTCAAGTGATCCAAATGAATCTTTTCAAACTACCGGAAATAAAAAAGGCGATACTGCCGAGTCACTGATGATCGCAGGATTGTTTGTGGTGTACGGCAAAGAGTATGTTGATCTATGCAGGTATGTGGGTAAAGATGCTGAAGCTGATGAGGCTCAAAACCATGTAGATCAAATGATCGAGGCCGTAAAGGTCCATGGTTGGGATGGTGATTGGTACCTGAGAGCCTACGATTATTACGGTAAAAAGATTGGTTCTGATGAAAGTGAAGAAGGCAAGATCTTTATCGAATCTCAAGGTTGGTGTACTATGGCTGAGATCGGGAAGGATGAAGGAATGGTTAAAAAATCTCTTGATTCAGTAAAAGAACACCTTGACTGTGAATACGGGGTTGTACTGAATTATCCTGCTTTTACAAAATACCGTATAGAATATGGTGAGATTTCTACATACCCGGCTGGTTATAAAGAAAACGGTGGTATCTTTTGTCATAATAACCCATGGATCATGATCGGTGAAACAATGATAGGACGCGGTGACAATGCCTATGATTATTATACGAAAATAGCACCTAGTTTCCTTGAAGATATTTCAGAACTTCACAAGGTTGAGCCCTATGTTTACTGTCAGATGATTGCCGGTAAAGAAGCTTTTAAACCCGGCGAAGCAAAAAATTCCTGGTTATCGGGAACTGCTTCTTGGAATTTTTACGCCATTACCCAATACATACTTGGCGTAAGACCTGAATATGACGGATTAAGGGTAGATCCATGTATTCCTAAAAAATGGGACGGTTTTAAAATGCAACGTAAATTCAGAGGAGCTACCTATCAAATTGAAATCAAAAATCCTGATCACGTGAGCAAAGGAGTCAGGGAAATGATTATAAACGGAGAAAAATTAAGCCCTGCCACGCCAGCAGGCGGGTCAAATAAAATTCCACTACTTGAGAAAGGTAAAAATCATAAAGTCGAAATAATAATGGGATAAATGTCTTAGATTTTTACCGAAAGAAACTCCTGATGGCTTCGGTCATTGGGAGTTTTCTTATTAAAAGTAAATTCTATTCCACCCGCCTGCCGGCGTGGCAGGGATTATATATTATAAAACCCGTTGCATCCCAACAAATTCCTTTCTGAATTCGCTCGGGGTACATTCTTTGGACCTTTTAAAGATACGATTGAAATTGGCAATATTATTAAACCCGCACTGATAGCTTATTTCACCGATACTTTTTTCTGATTCGATCAGCCACCTGCTGGCATAGCTGATTCTTGTGTCATTAACGTAGTTGATAAAGGTCTTACCTGTTCGCTTTTTGATAAATCTATTGAAAGATACAGGGCTCATATTGACCAACTTTGAAATTTCCTCCAAGGTGATTTTTCGGTAATAATTCTCTTGTATAAACTCATATACTTTCTTGATGTGCTCGCTATTCTGAAAATCATTCATCTCAGAGAATTGATTTGACAACAAGGTTTGATCCTCAGAGCCGGCAAGGTCGTTTAAAATTGAAACAAACTCCAGAAAATACTTGATACCCGACAGCTTCGGTAGTAACATTAACCTGGGCATGATGTTCATGGTAGTTTCCTGAGAGAAGAGAATGCCGTGGTTTGAACGGTTGAACATGTCTCTGATACATTTGAAGATGCGTCTTGACAACATTTTCTCATTGAGTAAATCCTGTTGAATATGAACGGTGATCTCATAAATCTCTGTACAGGTACATTGGTTTAACTCCCAGCCATGTGTAAGGTTAGGGCCTACCAAAACGAGCTCCACATCACTGATAACACTGGTATGATCTCCTACAATTCGTCTGACGCCTTTCCCTTTATAAATAAAGTTCAACTCATATTCAGGATGAAAATGAATTGGAAAATCAAAATCATCTTTGACTCTTTCATAAACAAGAAAGCTGTCTTCAGGACTGAGTTGTGTTATTTCTCTGTGTACGCCGTTTCTCATCGTTAGTTTTCTGCTGAATTTTATCATCAGCGTATCATAAATTGACAAAATAATATAAGCTGATATTTACAGATTCAAATATATCGCAAATATTTCAAATAACCGTTTTTTGTTCTTTTTGAATCATAAATACTCTGAAAAATTAGTATTCAGCCCAATTAATAGAGTATTTAATGTTTTTGATTTATAGATGTATAGAAATTAATAGTGAAACTCTTAAGGGGTTTCGTTGATATTTGACAAAATCGTCTCAGGTACGAAATGTCTGGATCAAACGAAGATCACTGGATCCTTAATGACAGAATCCATAGAAGTGATCAAAAAAGAAGCGCCTGAAAAAATCAGTTTAGATTCGTTCAGGCGCTGTGTTGGAAATTTCCAATTGTTAAATTGAAATCAATTGATCTGATGAATGGTGGCTTCTCCTATAACAATTCCTCTGTCGACCATTGGGCTTCCTTTGTAGTGAACAGAAGCCTCGCCATAAGCCGTTACTTTGAGTTCATCTGACACCATTAGTTTTACACGGGCTTCTCCGTAAGCCGTTACTTTTGCAGTTGTATTCTGAACCCCTAAAGTATTGATTTCACCTTCGCCATAAGATATAATACGTTGACGGGTAGCCATTCCATTTTTCACTTCGAGATAGGCTTCTCCATACATGGTCGCTTCAAATTTATCAACGTCGATCTCACTTAGATAAACATCAGATTCGCCATAGATTTTAACCGATAGTTCTTCCCCATCCAGTATGCTTTCCACTTTATGCGTTTCATCACCTCTTAGCGAAATCTCTTCCAGATCTTTATAGTAAATCTTTGCAGAAACAATGGTTCCCTCATAGATGGCGTGTTTTCCTTTGTAATCGTCGTATTTTACTTTTTCTGATTTTGTGTACACCTTAGAATCATCTAAATATACGTGCAGGGTTTTTCCTTTAACTTCCACATTGAGTTTGTCCATGGAAACGTCGATATTTTCGATAACAACCGATTCCTGATCGGCCTTTTCAAAAATAACCTCTATATGAGGGCTTATGATGACTTCATCAAATGATCCGACGTCAAAGGTTTTTTGCTGTGCTTGGGTGTTTTGCATTCCAAGAGCCATCACGGCCAGGAATAGAAATAGGAAGTAGGGTTTTTTCATGAGAATTGTTATTTGTAAATTAGTTATTTAGCCAATAAGTGGTCATTGGTTCTTATAAAGATACCTAAAAATGAAAAATGTTACAGTTTGTGAATGATTTAATGAT
>CAZQRD010000085.1:0-10596 GCA_964595535.1 uncultured Flavobacteriaceae bacterium
TATTGAATTATTTCACTTAACACTTAACACTTAACACTTAACACTTAACACTTAAACCGTTTCCTTCATGATTTTGGTTGGTATCAACCAATTTATCCAGCCTTTTTGCACAGGTTCGGACGTTTCAACAGGGCTTTCTTCGACCTTTTCCAGATCCCAGCTTATAAAATTTTCACCTTTTGAAGTAAGTCGGTAATAACCGGATCTTCTAACCCGCTCTATACATCCTTGAGCTGAAAGGAATTCAAGAGTCTCGGCAATTAAAGGTCTATCATTTTCCTGAAAGTGGAATTTTTTTCGTGAATAGTTCCAAATGCTATACTCGTTAAAATCAAGTTTGAGAAGTTGGGTAAATTTCAGTATCCGTGTACTGTTTCTTAGAGTAATTTCTTTCATAGACTCTGGGTTTTTGTATTGTTATACTCAAATATACGTTATTATTCCTTGTAAATCAAGGATATATGTCAATATTAATCACAACATAAGTGTCGTGTAATTATGATATGGATTAGGTTTTAAGCCCGCCTGCCGGCGTGGCAGGTGTTAAGTTTTAACGACTAAGGATTAAGAACTATGGATAAAAGAGAAGGGCTAAAGACAAAGATGATAGGTTTCATACATATTTTGTAATATCAACTTAACACTTAACACTTAACACTTAACACTTAACACTTAACACTTAACACTTAACACTTTGAACTTAACACTTAATACTTAAATCCCATAAAACCGTATCTTTATCAGACACATGTTTATCAATAACACCAAACCTTATGTCCAGACTTATTCCTTTTGTTTTTTTACTATTCTTTTTTAGCTCAACCTATAGCCAATCTGAAATTTATGAATTAAGGGTGTACGAATTGGAATTTTTTAAACCGGCTAAGGTTTTACATGATTATTTTCAAAAAGCACTAATTCCGGCTTTAAATCGTCAGGGGGTGCAGCATGTTGGAGCTTTTGAAGAATTGGGTGAGGCCTTACCTAAGAAAATATACTTGTTGATTTCATATACAGATATGCAGACATATCAGGAGGTTGCAGATGCGCTGGAAAGTGACAAACAATTTAAGTTGGATGCACGATCTTACTTCGAGGCATCTGAAGAAGAGATTCCTTTCAACCACCTTGAATCTTCGTTTATTAGGTCGACTTCTGGATTCCCTAATTTGGTTAAGCCGGCTGAAAATTCAGAAGTATTCGAATTGCGTATTTACGAAAGCCATAATGAAGATGCGCTTCGGAGAAAAGTAAAAATGTTTAACGACAGCGAGTTTTCAATTTTTGAAGACGTAGGGTTGAATACAGTTTTTTTTGGGGCAAATATTTCTGGCAGTCAAATGCCTTGTTTAACTTATTTGCTGGCATTTAAAGATATGGAGGCCCACAAACAAGCCTGGTCAAAGTTTGGTCCGCATCCTGAGTGGCAGCGTATTTCTAAACTTGAAGAGTATGCAAATTCCATGAATGACATTTCACGCGTATTTTTAAAACCATTGGACTATTCGCAAATGTAGAAATTGAATTTTAGAAGAGAGGTTCTAGAAATTTAAAAACCTGGTTGGTTCGATTAGTTTATCTATGGATATTACTTAATCCAAGAGGTTTTAATTACTTTAGAATGAATAACTTCACATATACATTGAATCAAATTTTCATTATCTTAGAGCCCTATGTCTCAAACCTTACGTCAATTAGCAGCTATTATGTTCACCGATATTGTTGGATATACGGCGCTAATGGATAAAGACGAGGATGCAGCTTTTAAGATGCTTGAAAGAAATAGAGAGATTCATAATAAGATCCTGAACAAATACAACGGAAAGTTGCTAAAGGAAATGGGCGATGGAATTCTGGCCAGCTTTGGCACGGTTTCAGATGCGGTTTATTGTGCGGGTTATATCCAAGAGCTTTGTAAAGACGAGACGCATTTGTGCTTGAGAATAGGGATCCATCAAGGGGAAATTGTCAATCAGGGAAAGGATGTATTTGGAAGCGGGGTGAATATCGCCTCCCGAATTCAAGCCATAGCGCCGATAGGAAAAATTTGGGTTTCAGATTCGGTACAGAGAAATATTCAGAACAGAAAAGACATTGAGATTGAATTTGTACGAGAGCAGGCGTTAAAGAATGTCAAGCAACCAGTAAGGATCTACCAAGTGGAGGTAGACTGTTCAAAACCTATTCCTAATGTCAAAAAAGAAGGCTTTAAAGTCGATAAAAAAACGACCATAAAACAAAAGTCCATTGCTGTATTGCCCTTTGTAAACATGAGTAGTGATCCTGAACAGGAATATTTTTGCGAAGGGATATCAGAAGAAATTATCAATACGATTGTACAATTGCCCAATCTTAAGGTGGCGGGTAGAACTTCATGTTTTAGTTTTAAAGATAAGAATGAAGATTTGCGATTGATTGGAGAACAATTGGGCGTCAATAATATTTTGGAAGGAAGTGTGCGAAAATCTGGTAAAAGAGTTCGTATCACAGCTCAGTTGATTGAGGTGAGCACCGGCTTCCATCTTTGGTCGAATAGATATGATCGAGAATTGACGGATGTCTTTGAAATACAGGATGAGATTGCCCTTGAAATTGCCAATCAGCTCAAAATCTCTTTACTCGGGAATATGAATATGCCTAAAACCAGAGAGCAAACACAAAATATTGAAGCCTATCAACTGTATTGTAAAGGAAGGTCGCTTTATTATCAGCGAGGGATGGCACTGTATGAGGCTCTTAAATGCTTTCAGTCTGCATTGGAAATCGATCCAAATTATGCCTTAGCTTCTACGGGATTGGCCGACACTTATGTGATGCTCAGTTTTCACGGATATCTATTTCCAACAGAATGCTGGGAAAAGGTTATTCCGGCTTCACAGAATGCCTTAAAGTACGGTCCGGATTTGGCAGAAACCCACAATACATTGGCGGTAATAGCCTTGTTACATGACAGAAATCTTGAGGACGCAGAAAGAGAGTTTGAAATCGCACTAAAACTAAATCCGTTGAATTTGCAAGCCCGGGTTTGGTATGCGCTGTTCCTGCTCACTTTTATGCAGGAAAGATTCGAAGCGGGCATAGCACAGTCAAAAATTGCCATTGAAAATGACCCCTTATCTTCGTATGCTTTTTCTTGCTATGGGCTGGTACTGGATACAGCGGGAAAACACAGAAAGGCTATTGATATGGGTAAAGCTGCGGTTGAATTAGGACCATTGGCGATGCTTCCGCGGTATACCTTGGCTTATTGTTACTTCGGTGCAGGAGAATATGAAAAGGCTCTTGAAGAATGTCAAATTGCACTTGATGCATCAAACCGACACGCATGGAATATGAATCTGATCATGTCGATCTATATGGAGTTGGATCGTAAAGAAGAGGCTTTAAAAATCTTTAAGGAATTGGAGGTGAGATATAAAAATCACAATACTCCTCCATCAAATCTAGCTATTGCTGCGGCAGCCATTGGAGAGGATAAATATGCACTGGAATTGGTAGCTGAGGCCATTGAAACCTTAGATCCTTATCTTCCATGTAAAGGGATGAAAGAAAGTACTTCGAAAGCCCTACGTATGGTTAATGGGTTTGATGAAATTGTAAACCGATTGGGTTTTTTAGTCGGTAAGAAATAATTCTTATTGGTCAAGCATAGCATTTTTTAATTCAGAGACAATTTTAAGTGGCCCTGGCACATCAATAACGAGTGCGAAAAATTATACGCTTGGTAATTATAAAGGCACTTTCGGACAATAAATACTATGTTTCGTCATAGATCACCAAAATTTATTTTAAAATTAATATACATTGTATTTGATTTAACACTTTTCTCTTCAATAACATTTGGATGGCATTTTTGCTTGTAAAAATGATGCAGTAAACCAACTGAAGTGACTTTGAGAAAAAAAGCTATTAATGATCATCAAATTTATGTCGACAAAAATAGAATTTTTCAAAATTTCAAAAGTTTATTGTATTTTTAAACGATAAGTCTCAAGTGTATCATAGTTCCCTTAAGAAATTTAGATAACTGAACTGAATTAAACCCAAAATGAAGCCAATAAAATATTTTATTCGAGTTACAATTCTGTTATTAGTGCAAGTACTTATTCTTTGGTCCTGTAAAGAAGAAAAAGTAGCACATCCCTTTCCTGAATTTGAAAATGAATATGAACAACCAATTACCAAAAGTTTTGAGTTGTCGCAGTCAGATACTTTGGTTTGGACCAGTAAAAAATTTCCTGCTGCAGCCTCCTTACCCACGAAAAAATTTAATTGGGATAAATTACCTTCAAAGCCATTTGATATTGGAAATCCCCATGCATTTGAAGAGTCATTGCCAAACCAAGCTTTGAACTGGGACAGTTTGCCAAGAAGAGATTTTAATTTGGACAGTCTTCCAAATCAAGAAGTGAAAATTAAAGTAACTGTTTTAGGTACTCCTAAAACAGTTAAAGCGGGTTTTCAGGAAAACGCAGTTAATGCTTCACGAGGAGTGATGACCTTTGATGCGGATTTTGGATATCCGGGTACAGTTTCATGTCATTTCTTGGACACAAAAGGTATGCTATGGTTCGGGGGAAGTACAGGGATAGCAAGGTATGACGGAGAGAATCTTGAAATGTACGATCAGGAACAAGGACTTAGCCCGAGAAACATATTTGCGTTCTATGAAGATTCGAAGGGAAGATTATGGATTGCTGGTGATCGGGGCTCAATTTCTTTTATTGATTTTAGGGCTAAACTCATATACGATTTATCGATTTCTGGTTTTAGAGGAATAAATGATTTTATTGAAGCAAAAGATGGAAAATTTTGGATCTCAAATGTTGGAGTTGGGTACGATATTTTAGATCTGAAAGAACGAATTAGCTATCGATTCAATCCCGAACAAGGATTGTTGGATAATGAAGCAATTTCCCCATTTCAGGATTCTAAAGGATTGATATGGCTTTCTACAGGAAAAGGCGTAAACATTATAGATCTAAAAACAAAAAAGAATATTTCATTTTCTACTGATCAAGGATTGCTTGGCGAATTTGTTATTTCTTTTCATGAGGATCGATCAGGGAATATTTGGATTTGCGGTTTTCCGGGTATCTCTATTTTGAATCCATTAAAAAATAATATTTCTTACATGTCTGGAGTTTTAGATTTGAAAAAAAATGATGGAGTTTCTGATGTTTTTGAAAGCAGGTCTGGTGATTTTTGGATTGGTACTGACAAAGGAAAACTATATCATTATTCGGTCAACTCAGGTTTGGTTGAAAAGATTATCATAAAAGAATCAGAAGAGTTTGTCGGAATTTGGAATATGTCTGAAGACAGGCAGGGACAAATTTGGGTACCAACCATTAGGGATGGAATATTTCTAATTAATGAAAAAGGAGGAAGACCTGGAAATTTCACTAAAGAAGATGGTGTAGAAAGTATGGGAGTTTGGAGCACCCTGCAAGCAGCCAATGGTAAAATTTGGATTGGCGGTTTAGGAGGTATTGATATTTATGACCCTAAGAATAATACCATCAGTCATATTGCAAAGAAAGACGGGTTACTCACTGAGAGGAGTTCTCGGCTCATGCGTGATTCCAAGGGCAGAATCTGGTCTTATGGTATTGGCGTTGGTGTAAATATTGTTGATCCAAACAAGGCTACTATTCAACAATTTGCCTCCCAAGAAAGTATGAGTGGCAATTGGATCACGTCTTTATTTGAAGACAGTAAGGGGAATTTTTGGTTAGGAGGTAATTTAGGCCAGTTATTTTTTATAGACTTTAAAAATGAAGTTTTTAATGAGGTAATAATTGATACTATAGGTGACTCAAATTTTATTGACAATATTGTAGAAGATGAAGACAGCAGACTTTGGATTGCAGGAAGAGGATTGGGCATTCATATTTTGGACCCCACACATCAATATCGCAGCAAGTTAGGTGAAGAGGAAGGTTTGGTTTCGGATGATGTTTATACTCTCGTGAAAGATGATAAAAATAATTTATGGACCGGAACCGAAAAGGGTGTTGAACGAATCAATGCAGTTGATAAAAAGGTTTCAACCTTTACAACTGAACAGGGATTGGCCTCCAACGATGTATACGCCATCATTCAACGGCAAGATAAAATGCTTTTGGGAACGTCAAAAGGGCTCAGCATTTTAAAACCTCAACAAAGTCCAACTATGGAGGACCCCTATTGGAAGATTAATACTCTTGGCAAAAGGCAAGGCTTGAATTTTTTGGATTTTAATATGAATAGCTTTAGTATTGACAAGGACGGTCGATTTTGGGCTGGCGTGGAGTCGCAGATATTAACCGTTATTGATGAAATTCCTGAAGACACAATCTCTTATGCGCCGTTTATTACAGGCTTAAACATTTTTGATAAAAAACAAACTTTTGATGATTTTGAATTGATAGCGGAAAGACTCTCAAAAGAAGACACCATTTGGTCATGGGAATCAAATGATTATGTTATTAAAAATAAAGCTGAAATTATTTCAAAAGGCATTGATCAAAAAGATGTAGAATGGACCGGGATTAAGGGTTCTTATCACCTTCCTGTCAACTTAAATCTGCCTTATGATCAAAATTATTTGAGTTTTACTTTTAATGCAGGGCAGTTTAAAAACCCTGATAAGATAGTATACCGTTATATCCTGGAGGGCATAGATAAGAATTGGAGTTTTATTACTGACAAAACTGTGAGTGAGAATTATCGTGACCTTGCACCGGGAGATTATACCTTTAAGGTGGCCTCAAAAGGATTTAATGAGATTTGGAGCAGCCCAAATAAGTTCAGTTTTACTATCGTACCCCCATGGTGGCAAACCTGGTGGGCCTATACCATTTTTGTAACCTTATTTTTAGGTTTGGGCTTGGTTATTTTACACTATCGCTCCTCATGGCTAAAAAATGAAAACAGAATTCTTGAAGAGCGCGTTACAGAGCGTACCGTGGAACTCAAAAAATCTATAAATGAACTGGAGAGTACACAGTCACAACTCATCCAATCTGAAAAAATGGCCAGTTTAGGGGAGCTCACCGCGGGGATAGCGCATGAGATTCAAAATCCGATGAATTTTATCAATAATTTTTCAGAAGTAACGATCGAGTTGGTGGATGAAATGTGTGAAGAACTAGATAAAGGGGAGGTTGATGAAGCTAGAGGTATTTCAAAAGATATCGTGCAAAATCTTGAAAAAATCACCCACCATGGCAAAAGGGCGAGCAGCATTGTAAAAGGAATGCTTGAACATTCCAGAAACAGCTCGGGTCAGAAAGAATTTATTGATATCAATGTGCTGGCCGACGAATATCTTCGTTTGGCCTATCACGGATTGAGGGCCAAAGACAAGTCGTTTAATGCCGATTTTAAAACAGATTTTGATGAGACCTTACCAAAAGTGGAGATCATCCCACAGGATTTAGGAAGGGTGGTATTAAACATCATTAATAATGCATTTTTTGCTGTTACTTCAATCCCTGAAGAGGAGAGAACAGGAGCTTATAAACCTTTGGTTATGGTGAGCACCAAAAACATGGGCGACCAGGTGTTGATATCGATTAAAGATAACGGCCCTGGAATTCCACCGGAACTTAAAGATAAGATTTTTCAGCCCTTCTTTACCACCAAACCAACTGGTAAAGGAACCGGATTGGGATTATCTTTGGCCTATGACATTGTTACCACTGGCCATGGCGGAGCTATTGAATTAAATACAGCGCCCGGAGAAGGAACAGAATTTGTTATTTATATACCCATCAGGAAATAAGATAATAAAACTAGGAAGAATTATCATATAGGTGATTTGTCCGTTGAAATAAACCATGAAATTAATTAACTTTAACTAACAAAATAATGCCAATTAGAATTTTAGTAGTAGATGATGAAAAGGATATTGAATTGCTTTTTCGTCAAAAGTTCAGAAAGGAAGTAAGAAATAAAACCCTGGAGCTTGTATTTGCCTTTTCCGGTCAGGAAGCTTTGGATATGCTGGAAAAAAGTAAGCCCCCAAATGTGATTTACATTTTTTCAGATATTAACATGCCTGGAATGACCGGGCTGGAACTTCTGGATCAGGTGAAGGAAAAATACCCTGAAATTAAAATAAGCATGATCTCAGCCTATGGTGACAAAGATAATTATGAAAAGGCCATAGAATCAGGGGCCAAAGAGTTTTTTACCAAACCCATAGATTTTGATTCCTTAAGAGCAGAGATTAAAGATTTAATCAATTAAATAAATCGAATACCATGATGACGAAAATACTTGTTGTTGATGATGAGGAGGATTTAAAAATACTGATCAAACAACGATTCAGACAAAAGATCCGTAAGCAGGAATATGATTTTATATTCGCCGAAAACGGAAGACATGCCCTTGAGCAGTTGGCTGAACATAAAGACGTGGATCTTATTTTAAGCGACATAAACATGCCCGAAATGGATGGTCTTACCCTGTTGACCAAACTAAGTGAGCAAAACTCCTTACTGAAATCAGTAATGGTATCCGCCTACGGAGACATGGAGAATATTAGAACCGCTATGAACCGAGGCGCCTTTGATTTTATCACCAAACCCATTGATTTTAAAGATTTGGAGATCACCATTGAGAAAACCATCGTTCATGTTGAAGCCTTAAAAAAGACATTACAGGCAGTAAAGGAAAATAATATTCTCCGCATGTATGTTGATGAAACCGTGATCAATTTTATGGGAGGAAAAGAAATGAAAACAGCCTTGTTTGAAAATGAAACTAGTGAAGGTACGGTTGTGTTTATTGACATATGCGGTTTCACATCCATCAGTGAAAATGAACCGGCCGATAAGGTGGTGGCCATGTTAAATGCTTACTTCGACATTATGGTAAAAGAAATCATTAAGCAGGAAGGTGTCGTTGATAAATTTCTCGGGGATGCTATTATGTCATCATTTAGAGGAGAATATCATTTGGATCGGGCCATTGAGGCTTGTATTGATATAAGGAATGCCATCGAAAACGCAGAGATTGGGATAGGCATAGAATCATACAAACCGGAAGTTTCCATAGGTATTAATAGTGGCGACATGGTATGGGGAAATATTGGCTCCTCTACGTTAAAGAGATTAGACTACACCGTTATCGGTGATGCCGTGAACGTAGCTTCCAGGTTGCAGGCTGCTGCCGACACAGGACAAATTCTGATCACTGAAGCCAACTATAAAAAAATTAAAGAATCTTTTAGTTGCGAAAAAGTAGGAGAAATTAAAGTGAAGAATAAATCTCAACCCCTGGTGGTTTATAAGGTGATTAGTTAGTTTCTAATGACTGCTTAAGACCGAATAGTAAAATTTATGAATTTATCCAAGAAAGAGGAAAAAGAACTACTTAAGGTTTATGAAACCTGGTGGCAAAGCTATTTAAATGGCGATATAGAAACCTATAATCATTATCTCGATGATGATTTCAGATTTGTGGGATCAACAGAAGGAGAAGAGTTTCTTGACAGAAAAGATACCACTACTTTTTTTGAAGCGACGGCTGATCAATTTGCAGGAAAATCAAAATTAGAAAATGTGATCCGAAGTATTGAAACTTTGGAAGGCATGATACTGATTACCGATTTGGCAGATGTCTATATTCTTGATAAGACTGAATGGGTGTATTATTCCCGGTTCCGATTTTCCTCACTACTCAGACATACTAAAAATGGCTGGCGTTTTGTTTACCAGCATTTTTCAACGCCCGATCTAATGGCCAATGAAGGTGAAACTTTAGGCATTGATAAGATTACCGCAGAAAACCTTGAACTGCGATCTGCTATAAAAAGACGAACTACCGAATTGGAGCTCAAAAACAGGGAACTGCAAATTGAATCGGCCTTGGAAAAAGTGAGAAGCAGAACCATGGCTATGCAAAAAAGTGAAGAACTCAAGGAAGTCATAAAAATTGTTTATCAGCAACTCACGCATTTAAAAATTAACCTTAAGCACTCAGGTTTTGTTGTTGACTATACACCGAAAGGCGATTGGAATTTTTGGATAGCGGATGAGCAGGACATTCCTTCTCAAATAACGACTCCTTATTTTGAGTCTGTTTGGGCAAATCAATTTAATGAAGCCAAAAAAAAAGGTAGAAACTTCTTTACCACTAATTTAAATTTCGAAGAAAAGAACAAATTTTACAAGGAGCTTTTATCATATGTTCCTGATTTACCTAAAGCAGCAAAAGATTTTTATTTAAGCTGTCCAGGGCTTGCGGCATCAACTGTATTGCTTGATACTATTGGACTTTATATCGAGAATTTTGAAGGCATACCTTATACAGACGAAGAGAATAGCATCCTTATACGGTTTGGAAAGGTCTTTCAACAAACCTACACACGTTTCCTCGACCTTCAAAAAGCAGAAGCACAAGCCAGAGAAGCCCAAATTGAAGGAGCTTTAGAAAAAGTACGATCGCGGTCTTTAGCCATGCATAAAAGTGAGGAACTCAACCAGGTCATTCTTGAAATACACCAGAAATTTCAGGACCTGGATATTTCAATGGAATCTCGAGTGGCAGTAGTTGCTGTATTTGAAAAAGGCTCAAAAGATTTTAATCAATACGTGGCCGCTAATG
>CAZQRD010000086.1:0-10499 GCA_964595535.1 uncultured Flavobacteriaceae bacterium
TTTTGAAAGATACTAATAGCCCAGCAAAGCGCAAAACTATGTTAAAAATAAGATGTGTTAATTTTAATAGGTTGCGTCATTGCACCAGAACTAAGATTTCCAGATCGCCCATGATTTGTCGGCCTGATAAGCCAACATAGAACTGCCATTTGAAAAAATGGCTCCTGCGTTTTCTCCCATTTTAAGAAATGTCGTTTTTTCAGGATTATAGATCAAGTCATACAATAAATGCTTGCTTGTGATAAACTCATATGGTAGGTCAGGCCTCGCTTCAATATCAGGAAAAGTTCCCAAAGGACTGCAATTAATGATCATTTCATGTTCCTGTATAACCCCACGATCTATATCGTTATAACCTATCATATTCGCCGACTTTTTGTTTCGTGAAACAAACAAAAAAGAAATTCCCAATTTACTCAGTACATGAGCAACAGCCTTAGAAGCCCCTCCGGTTCCTAAAATTAAGGCGCCCTTCTCATTACCTCTCCAGCAAGATCTCAATGAGGTTTCAAAGCCATAAGCATCAGTATTAAACCCTTTCAGTCTTTTATTATCTAATATCTTTATCGTATTGACCGCCCCAATACTTTGTGCTTCGTCATCAATCTCATCGAGAAAAGGGATGATACTCTCTTTATAAGGAATGGTTACATTAAGCCCCCCCAACATGTCGAGATCTTTCAGTACATCTTTTTTAAAATCTTCAATCACCTGCAAATCGTAATTTACATATTCATAGTTTGTCAAACCAAGGGTATTGAATTTTTCAGTAAAATATTTTTTCGAAAATGAATAGGATATATTCTTACCCAATAAACCAAATCGTTTCTCTATTTTTGACATCTTATATGCTCTAAACCATCCCAGTGCATCAATAACTGATCACATCTGGGGATATGTTAATTTCTTATCATCAAATTTTCTCCTGTCGATAATGCTCAATGGCCGACCTCACACTCCCATGTTTCAATAACAAGGTCTTAGCCAGAGTTTCATCAATTTGTAACTCATTAGCCACCATTATTGTTCCTCTTTGAACAAGTTTCTCATTGGTCAATTGCATATCAACCATTTTATTTCCTTTAACTCTGCCTAACTTCACCATTACTGAAGTCGATATCATGTTTAATACCAGTTTTTGAGCTGTACCTGATTTCATTCTGGTACTTCCGGTAACAAATTCAGATCCTACAACAGCCTCAACCGGATAACTCGCCTCAACCGCAACCTGCGAGCCCTTATTACAGGTTACACATCCTGTAAGAACCCCGTTTTTATTGGCCTCACGTAAGCCCCCAATTACATAGGGGGTTCTTCCAGATGCAGCAATTCCAATTAGCACATCTGTTGAATTAATGTCATAGACTTTAAGGTCTTTCCAGGCCTGTTCAAGGTCATCCTCAGCATTTTCAACAGCCTTTCTTAAAGCTCCGTCGCCACCCGCAATAAGTCCAATAACCCAATGATCTGGAACACCATAGGTTGGAGGGCATTCAGAGGCATCCAACACGCCCAGTCTTCCGCTGGTTCCGGCCCCAATATAGAAAAGTCTGCCTCCCTTTTTAAAACGTTTTACAATTTCCACGACTAAAGGTTCAATTTGCCGAATCGATCGCTCCACGGCAATTGCCACCTTTTTATCTTCATTGTTCATATTGACAAGTAAATCATTGATGCTCATATCTTCCAGGTTGTCATAATAAGAAGACTGTTCTGTTGTGGATCCGGATGTCATAGTTCTTTTTTTTGTTTAATTATAAGTAATCCTATTATCGTAAATAATCCGTTTACCGCAATACTGATAAATCCGAAATCAAAATTAAAACTTTTTTCAAGGTAAACGCTAAGCAGATAAGTAAATACAGGAGATGCAATACAGATCAGTGGTACCCATTTATCCTTTACCGCCATAGATGAAAACATACCAAACAAAAACAATCCTAGCAGTGGGCCATAAGTATAGCCCGCAACTTTGAATATGATCGAAATAATATCTCCTCTACTCCCGGAAAAAAGCATGATAATAATGAAAACTACCACTGAAAATCCAAAAAGAACCTGGTTTTTTAATCTTTTCTTTTCCTTGCTGGATTTTTCGGAAATATCGAGAAAATCATAGGTAAATGAGGTCGTTAAAGCAGTTAATGCCGAATCGACGCTCGAAAATGATGCCGCAATGATTCCCAGTAAAAAACTCACTCCCGCAACAAGACCTAGATGATTTATGGCCAGATTAGGAAACAAAGTGTCTGTGTCGAGAAATTGACCTTGCTCACCTGTTGGAAGCGACACTTCTATACTCTCCGCATATATGTATAACAATACGCCCAGTCCTAAAAACAAAAATTGGGTCAAGGCAAGAATCAAACTAAATGTAAGTGTATTTTTCTGAGCATCCCATCTATTCTTACAGGTGAGTGTCTTTTGCATCATATTTTGATCAAGACCCATCATCGCAATGGCAATTAAGATACCCGCTACGAATTGTTTAAAAAAATTATTTCCCGATTTATGCTCCCAGTTAAAAACAGTAAAATATTTATGCTCAACTACTTTAGAAATCGACTCGCTCATCGTTAAGTCCATGGTTGTGGTAATCGAATAAATGGTTACCACTGCAGCCAGTATCAAAAAGAAAGTCTGCATGGCATCAGTCCAAACTATGGTCTTGATTCCAGACTTATTCGTATAGAGCCAAACCAGCATTAAGATGATCACTACCGTCAAAAAAAATGGAATCTGTAATTTATCAAAAAAAGCAAATTGCAAAATCTTCGCTGCTAACAATAATCGCAGAGAAGCTCCAAAAGATTGAGAAACCAGGAAAAACAAAGATCCCGTTTTATAGGTACTATTACCAAATCTTTCCTTTAAATAGCCATAGATAGAGACCAGCTTTAAGCGATAATAAAGAGGGATCAGTACAAAGGTTATAAAAAGATACCCTACTACGTTTCCTAAAATAAATTGAAAAAAATAAAAGCTGTTATTACCCACCATCCCGGGTACCGAAACAAAGGTAACACCCGACAGGGCCGCTCCTACCATACCAAATGCAACAAGGAACCATGGAGATTGACGGTCGCCTGTAAAAAAGGATTCATCGCTTCTGTTTCTTGAAGTGAGATATGAAATGACCATAATAAGGCCAAAGTAAATAGCGATGATACTAAATATTAAAAAAGTGCTCAATTTGAATGGATATGTTATGCCTCAAAAATAGGTTCCCCTTTTGTTATATAAAAATTAAAAAGCTATTATTTCAATGCATATAGCAAGGAGTAGTTTCTCAGGCTACTCCTTTTTGCTATACTTACTCAAACAAAAGATTGAAATTTGTGTAGATTTCAATAGGGAATGCTAAAGGCGTTCCTTTTTTTTAACTCCAGGATTTGACCTTATGACCTTTAAAGGCGTAAAGAAATATAATGAAATAGGCAGGAAGTAATATCCAATAACCTTGATTAGCCGAATGCGAAGTAGCAAGTACTTCTTCCATTCCATCCGCCAGATAAATTTCCTTTAAATAATCAACCAGTTTACCGTAAAGAGGCGTCAGAATGGCACCACCAGAAATGGCCATGATCAGGAAAGCCGCTCCAGTTTTAGTAAACTTTCCGAGACCGTTAAGTGCCAAAGGCCATATGGCCGGCCACACAAGGGCGTTTGCGACACCCAAGGATGCCACCAGTAAAACGGAAGTAAAACCGGAGGTGTTAACGATAATCAAACTAAGTATAATTCCCAGTATTCCGCTTATTTTCAAAGCCGTTGTTTGTTTCAAATATTTAGGGATTAGGATTACCCCTAGGGAATAGGTTCCAACCATTGCAAACAAGGTAAATGTTGTAAACCATTTCGCCTGAGAAACCGGTAGTCCGAGTGATAAGCCATAAGCAATGATAGAATCTCCAGCGATCACTTCAACACCTACATACATAAATAAGGCCATAACACCCAAAATCAACTGAGGAAACTGAAAAATACTGGTTTTTGCGGTTTTCCCATCATCTTCTTCTTTTATAGGAGCTGCTTCAACATGTGGTAAGGGCGCCTTGAGAATCATAAATCCAAGCACCATCAATACGACCGCCATAACAAGATATGGTACAAATACACTGTCGGCCATGGTATCCAATAACTGATTTTTTTCCTCTGCGCCAACCGTTTTCAGCTTTTCGTTGACCTCATCTATACCAGAAAGCAATAAGGCTCCAAATATCAAAGAACCAAGTGCACCTGCTACCTTATTGGCAATACCCATGATGGAAATTCTTTTGGCCGCACTTTCAATGGGCCCAAGGATCGTTACATAAGGGTTTGCAGCAGTTTGTAAAAGGGTCATCCCGGCTCCCTGAATAAAGATACCAAGTAAAAACAACCAATAAGTTCTAGCATTCGCTGCAGGAATGAATACAAGGGCTCCTATCGCCATAATGAATAAACCGACAGACATTCCTCTTCTATACCCAATTTTAGTCAGAATTGCTGAGGCAGGCAGGGCCATTACAACAAAGGAAATATATGAGGCCGAAGCCACCAAATATGATTGGGCAGCGGTTAGTTCATTGATGGTTTTCATAAAGGGAATAAGTGCTCCATTGATCCATGTTACAAAGCCAAAAATAAAAAATAAGGCTGCAATGATCATTAAGGGCACAAACGAAGATGATTTAGACATATCCTGGGTTTTAGTGTATACTGTTAATTATTTTGATCGGTTGGGGAAAGAAAAGATCTGAGATAAAAATAAGATTTATTACCTATAGATGACTTATTTTTCTACAAAAAACAAAAATCCTTAGATAGATAACAATATTCAGGGAGGGTAAGATGAGGTTCCACATATTTCAGAAACACCTATTCCAGGTTCGAGGAGTTCACTTTTTCTTCCTTTAGTTCTTGTTTGATCAGTTTTTTAGCAGCACGAACACTATCTCTTTGACCCTTGGTCATTTCCTTTTCTTCGGCCGTTTTCTTTAAACCAAGTTTTTCTGCAAATTCTTCCCCGTTGTTGAAATCGAAACGATATGAAATCCCAACACCCTGTGTATATCCTTCCCCTTCAACGACGTCAAACTGTATCTCATTTTGCCTGTTATAAACCTTTGCCTGAAATGTTTCTGCCCTGTTCAATGGTATTTTTACTTCGACTTCTCCTATGACATTCGAATTGGTATTGGAACCCACAGGGACACCAACCTTACCGCTTACCATAACTCTATCAGCGATTCTACCCGACACTTCCAAACCGAGTTGATCATCGGTGGTAACATCTTGTACAGTATTATCGGTACCTATATCATACGTTACACCCACCTCGAAATTTTCATTATCACTTTCCAACATATTTGTAAGAAGTTGTGAAGCCTTTTGGGCCAGAGTACCGGTGATAGCGGCATTCCCGTCAAAATTTGTTTTATTATTGTCTGTTCTGGCGAATGAACCTGTGGCCAAAAGAGAAAAGAATTGTGTTAGTTTATCATCCTCATTTCTCAACTTGAAATCTAGTTCACTGGCCACCACTGAGCTCGCATTGGGAATTTTAACATCAAAATTCAGGTTTGGAGCAGAAAGATTTCCAGTAATCATGGTGTAAAGTTCAACATCTATTTTTCTGGAACTGGCAATTTCATCAAGCAGAACAGAAGGATTTGCTCTTGTATAATTAATCGCAGTGATATCTACCTGAGCATTATAAGGGTTCCCATCCCATATAAGCGTACCTCCTTTTTGTACTTCAAAATTCTTATTGATAATGTTCCTAAATTGATATTCACCATTATCCACGGTGAGGTTTCCATACATTTCGAATTTCCCGTTAGTATCAATATTTAAGGCAAGATCACCATCTGCTGACCCTCTTAAAATACTGCCGGTGGCCTTATCTAAAACAATTTGTGCCACGGCTTGCTTGGTCACTCTAAGATTGAAATTTAAGGTGAGTCCCTTTAATTTTTCAAAAACAATATCCTCCTTTCTTTCCTCTCCTTCCACCACTTCGATATTCTCAAAATGTATAAGTTTAGAACTATTTACTGTACTCACATTACCCAAAGGAACTATAAATTCGGTTCCAGCATTTGTTGTACCATTTACGTTGATTTCAAGGTCATCGGTATAACCCTTTAATGTGGTGCTTCCACGAAGAAAACCCGTACCGTAATACAAGGCTCCATCTTTATCTTTTGTATTAAGAACCAACAAGTTATTCGTTGTTAAAGCCAGATCGAGCTTCCAATTCTTAAAACCCGTATGCGTAATGGTTCCATCGATAATTCCTCTTGTTTTTTCGGCGCGATCAACGACTTTAAAAGACTGAAAATCAAAGGTCTGTTCATGTAGCTTTACTACCGCTTTCCCTTCAAAATCATAATTTACATTCAAATAAGGTAGCTCCATTCCAGATTCAATAAGCGTGATTTCACCACCTATATCAGGATTGGACAAATTACCGGTTAACATGACTTCTCCGCTTGCGTATCCCCTGATTTTTGATAAGACATTTTTCCCCAAGGGGCTAAAAGCGTTGATCCTGAATTTTTCCAAATTAACCGATGCCAAGATGGTTGGTTCTTCATCGCTTAGATCAATGGCTCCCTGAGCCTGGAAAGTCTTAAGATCACTATTTTCCAAGGCCAAATCAAAGGTGTAGTTTCGTATATTTTGATCGGAAGCTGCTTTAAAATTAAGATCCCCATAATAGTCATTATTAATGCTAAAATAGTTGATGGTCAAATCAGCTATTGGTAAAGTTTTATTATTAATAGTTCTTAGATTGATCGAACCATTGACTTTACCATCAATTTTCACGCTGTCAATGGAAGGAGTAATATCTTCCAGATTTACGTTGCTGAGTCGAAGATCTATATTCTTTTGCTGATCTGCAGTGATCAATCCGGCTAAATGAACCTCCTGATTCCCGGTAATCATGTTAAAATCATCTATGGCATATGCCTTAATATCTTTGTCATACACCACCTTATTTTGATCATTATTCTCCGGATTTATGTGCCAGGTATTATCCTTAAATGTCAATTCTGAATGCTTCATCCCAAAAACGGATTGATTTTTTTCATTGAAGGTATGATAAAAACTAAAAGCATACTTTTCTTCCCTTTCCCTTCCTCCTATCATTTCAGCTCTCATAAATAAGGTGTCTTTCAGCATAACATTTACCAGATTAATCTGAGAAAGATTATAATATTTTGAATCTATTTCGTCTATGCTTAAAAGTGTATTATACAACGGGTTTTTGTTGTCAACTTGTAAATTGATCCCATCGACTGTATACTCAAACGCCTCTATTTTTGGTGACTTTACCGTAAGGTTGAATATATCTTCATCAGAATCTAAGTTTCCCTTGATAAAGGAATTAGGGTCTAACTGCAAATCCGGAAAAAAAACGTCAACAATCTTGCTGTGAATATTAAAACGGAAATCCAGGAATTGTCCTGGAGTTACCAGTTCTTTCTCGTAATTCATAAACAAACTCCCCAAAGAATTCATTCCTAGCTTTTTCAATTGTCTGAACTTGAAATTCCCCCTTACAAAACCATTAACTATATCTGTTGAATTCACTTTTACTTCCCTAATGGTATCTCTATTCTCTGAAGTGATGGTGAAATCCTTAAAATAGTAATCATCATTCTGATTGGAATAAGAAGCATCCTTAAAACTCAATACGCCTTCTATATTATCAAGACTACTCCCGGTTAGATCCATCTCAACAATACCCTTAAGTATTGATTTTTCATCTCTGGTGAATAAGTTTAGCTTTAAAAAATCGGCGTGTGCCACATCTGCTTTAAAATTGAACTTTTTTATTTCAGAAAGTTCCGCCAGGCCTCTGAATTCCAATTTAATATTAGGATCATTCACACTCAAAAAACCATCAAATTCTTTGTCGCGAAGCACCCCGTTGATATCGATGTTAGAATAGGTATAACCCTTGTATTGATGTTTTGAAATATGGCCCTTCACACCGATGCTAATCTTATCAATGGAAAACCCTTGTCCTTCAACTTCCCCCACCATTGAAAAATCACCAATCAAACTATCTCTAACGAATTCGCCAAGTTTGAAATCAACCAGTTCGATCTTACCCGTATAAGAGGCCAGATCTCCCTTATCAATATCTTTCAGATTCAAATCCACATCAGACATACCCATTTGTGCTATAGTTCTCAGTTGAATATCAATTGAAGAACGCGTAATAGCAACCTTACCCCTACTCGAAAAATAGCCAATCTTTTCAAGGGCCTTCGGGATCTTGGCGCCCAACAAATCGGGAAGTAAATTGATTAAATGATCATAATTTGAGCTGATCTCTTTAATATCTCCTGTTAGTTTGAAGCGATCAGGATACAGTATATTTTGTAAGTGCACATCTCCCCTAAGTGTAGAAAGCCGGTCTGACTCCAAGGCTATATCTTTTATCATAAAGTCATTTATGGTACCTTTTGCCTTTGCAGAAAAATGAATTATATCGTGTTTCCCGAATTGACCATAAAATTTTTTCAGGTCAGAAAGCACAACGTCCCCTTGCTTAAAATCGGCTTCGATCTGTACTTTATTTGTAAAATCAGAAAGATCTCCTTCGTTATAGCTAAAAACTATATCCGCCAGTAATTCGGATCCCTTGGTCGTCAGCCTTGTTTCTAGAAATTCCATTCTGTTATCAGAATAGCTAAAATTTGTGCTGAAACTTGTTATAACCACATCGTGATTTTCGACCACTTTTAAGTCTCTTATTTTGGCACTTACATTTGAACCCCTAACGTTAAATTCATCAAAATCGCCCTGAATATGTTTATAATAAACAATGGCTTCCTTCTTTTTATTTTCATTGAACAATATAAAATCTATCTTGTTGACCCTTATCGATGAAGAAGACATTTTAAAAGTCTTGGAGCTTTCAATAGTATCATTCTTGAATTTATTCACAAAAACAGAAAGGCTATTCAGATCTTCATCTTTATAAGTCTTAAGTATAAATACACCGTCTTCAAGATATATGTCTCCAAAATCAAGTTCACCACCAAATAAATGACGGTAATTCAATATAGAAGTGGACAGCTCGTTAACAGCAATAAGCGTATCTGAATGATGATCTTTAATCAGCACATTCTTTAAAGCCACATTGCGAATGGATGAAAGGTCCAGCTTTTCTATATGAATGCTGGTGCCATAGGTGGTGTTGATTCTATTGGTCACCAATTTAGCAAGACCTGTTTGAACCCTGGAAAAGGAGAGTATAACACTCAACAATACCAGTATAAAACTGCCAATCAAAAAAACACGAATTGCTATTCTTTTAAAACGCCTGATAACTATTTATTTCTAAATTTACATTTTTAAAAGTACAATTTTTGTGCCTAAATTTTTCCAATGAAAAAAAAAACTATTCACATACTTTCAATCGAGTCATCCTGCGATGATACAGGAGCTGCTGTGCTTGAAAACAGAAGGGTTCTTTCTAATGTTATTGCCGGTCAAAATATTCATGCGGCCTATGGTGGAGTGGTACCTGAGCTTGCTTCCAGAGCTCATCAGCAGAATATAGTACCTGTTGTGGATCAAGCACTAAAAGGAGCCGGAATTAAAAAAGAACAATTGCAGGCAATCGCCTTTACCCAAGGGCCCGGTTTAATGGGATCTTTACTGGTTGGTACTTCATTTGCAAAATCACTATCAATCGCATTGAATATACCTTTGATTCCAGTAAATCATATGCAGGCACATGTACTGGCTCATTATATAGACGAAAAGACTCAGAGCCAACCCCCTTTTCCATTTCTGTGTATGACGATCAGCGGCGGACATACTCAAATTCTAAAAGTAAGCGCCTATAACACGTTTGAAATTCTGGGCGAAACTATCGATGACGCCGTGGGAGAGGCCTTTGATAAAACGGCTAAATTATTGGGACTGCCCTATCCCGGAGGCCCTTTGATTGACAAATACGCAAAAATGGGGAACCCTTTGGCCTATACTTTTTCAGAACCCAAAACGCCCAAGCCTTTAGATTTTAGCTTTAGTGGTTTTAAAACTTCAATTCTGTATTTTTTACAAAGGGAACAAAAGAAAGATCCAGCCTTTATCAAAAATAATCTCAACGATATATGTGCTTCGGTTCAACACAACATTGTGAACATATTAATGAACAAATTGAAGAAGGCAGCAGCAATATCCGGGATCAAACACATTGCTATCGCAGGTGGTGTTTCGGCCAATTCAGAAATCAGATCGACCTTAAAAAGCATGGAATCCGAATTGGGATGGGTTACTTACATCCCTAAATTTGAATATACCACCGATAATGCCGCCATGATCGGAATCGTAGGATACTTCAAATATTTAGACAAGGATTTTGGAGAAGAAAATATCGTGGCCACTTCAAGATTGGATATCAATTCTTAATGATGCAATGATGTAATGATTCAATGATGTAATGATTCAATGATGTAATGATTCAATGATGTAATGATGTAATGATG
>CAZQRD010000087.1:0-10442 GCA_964595535.1 uncultured Flavobacteriaceae bacterium
AGTTCAAAAAGAAATACAAGAAACCACTTGATATTGAACTATTGTACGAAGTTGCCTCGCTCATCTTGTTACCAAGTCAGACTGAAGGCAGGGGACTTCCAATCATAGAAGCCGCAGCATGTGGAACACCAATATTTTGCAAACAATATGAGCCAAGGGCAGTGTATGAAGAGGTAATTGGATATCATCTGGATGAGTCGCAACGACTAAGGGTCCTGGAATTTAAAGGTCAAAAAATTCCTAAAAGGTTGATCGTAGCCATAAGTAACCATGTTTTTTATCCGCAAAACAGTATGGAGGATCTGGTACACAATCTAAATGTAATAAAACAGCGCTACAGTCTGGAATCCTTGCAGAGGAATATGGAATACCTTCTTAAAAGGCTGCATTCGCAATTGAATGCCATTTCTAATGAAGAGAATGGCCGAGTGGTTGATCTCCTTAAAAAATATAAGAAGATCGTCAACTTCGAAAACGAAGATCTTAATGCGATAATGAACAAAAAAAACCGACATTTTTTGCCGGGTTATGGCCGCTTATCCTTTATGATCTATCTAAAATCTTTAATTGATCCGAGTTTCTTTAGGGTTGAAGAACAATTGATCAAGGGAAGGGTCATGAAATATGCGCGGATGATGGAAAATGATCTGCCAGGTTTTATCAATACCGATCTGTCTAAGATCCATGATTATTATAATGCAGTCGATGATATTTTTAAGTGTTTAGAAGGTGAAAGCCCATTGAGACACGATCATTCCTTAGCATACAGGCATCGAAATAAAAAGTTATATAGTTATCAGGAATATACGTATCAGGAACTCACAGGCTTGGTGAATATGATCTACAACGATATTTTTAAACCTAAAATACGGCCGGATCAAACACTGGCTCCCCAGTTTTTCTCTGATTGGGAACTGGCCTTGTTTCAACTCACCAATAGCAATTTTTTGGGAATCGACAATCGTAAAATACTTACTGAGAAGCTAAAAGTTAATGTCCCAAAAGGGTATTTCCCGGGAAGGTATATTAAGCATGAAATGGAATATTTTGTGCTACAACCCATAAGGTCTCAATTGAAGCTGTCTTTGGAAGAGGAACTTACGCTTGATATATTGAAGGCCAGAGGTCAGAAACTACAGAAAGTATACATCTTTATTCATGAACCTAGAATCACAAAATGGTTCTCAGGTGCAAATATCAAGGAATATCTTGAACGGGAAACGGAACCAGAACTAGGATTACTTTATAAGACGGGTGTGATTGAAATCATAGAATCCGAACAATGGTCCGAAGGCGTACATTTTCCTCAAATGGGAGCCAAAGCCATTAAAATACTGAGGAAGATCAAAGAATCTGACGGCTTTTTGATTACCAATGGGGAACATGCCTCTATGATGACTGATATTATTGAGATCGATCATTTCCACATCGGAAAAGCCAGACATAAAATGACCGCTAAAATTATGGGAATTCCTAAGAACAGCGGTTTTATTCAATTCGTTCCTGCAGGTGTTCGAACCACCTTGGCCTATCCTACTCCTATTCAGACTTCAAAAGACTTTGACAACGCTCTTAAAAGCGACTTGTATAGTGACCTTAGAGAGAAACTCGGAGAAAAAAAGTTACTGGATATCATCTCAAAAGATGCCATTGAAAATGGAACTCCTATTGCTAGGCTTTTAGAGCAATTAAAGCAGCAAATGAAGGCAAATAATACCATTGAAAGAGTGAAATCATCGTTTGCCGGTGGTGTATATAAAGATGGTTTACCTTGGAGCGGTGTATTGGCCGAAATTGACACCAAAGAGCACAACTGGAAGTTTGCAGCTCATATTGCCAATAAGAAACCAAAAAATGTTCCTGGCCTTATTAAAGAGTATAAAAAGAAAAGTAAAAATTCAAATAAAATAGAATTAGCTTGGAATGGGGGTTATATTCTCAACCCTGAATTGGTTGGAAAGTTAGGCTTACCAGAAACATATATTGGCTCACCCCTAGGTTTATTGATCATGAACAAAAAAGTGTTTTGTCCGCCGCTTTTTAATAAACCAGCTTTTATTATCTATAAAAATGGCCATGTGGATATAAGAAAAGTAAATAGTAAAGCAGGTTTTATTGTAAAGGGAAAACAAAAAAATCTTGTGTTTCCAGCTGCCAACTATAATAAGCACAGTAGTAAAGAACCCTGTTATTATGATTTGTCTTATAGTAGTGAATCCATTCAAGGCAACGGTAATATAATTGTTAGGGTAGCGGGAAATACCGTAAAAGAGATTATTAAGACAAAAGCGAAAGAAACTGTAAATATCATTCCTGTAGGCATCACTTTGTCGATTCCTTTAAAGCTGTTTTTAAGTGATCTATTTGAAGAAGGTAAACCTATAGACATCCAGTTAATGGAGCCTGCAAACAATCCTTATAATTGGAACGAAATATTGTACGCTATTGAAGCAGGGCCTATGTTGATAGATGAAGGGAAGCAAATATTGAATATGGAAGAAGAAGGCTGGAAAACAACAAATTCGATTAAAACGCAAGCCGCCAGATTAGATTTTACCGATATGCGAGGACCAAAAATAGCTGTAGGGATAACTAATGAAGGTAAACTCATGGTGCTAATGGTAAATGGAAGAATTAGAGAATCTGTAGGTGCAACTCATTTTGATATGGCAGATATTCTTTTAAAGTATGGAATGCATAAAGCTATGGGCTTTGACCCGGGTGGCAGCAGTACCTTGGTGGTAGATGGTAAGATCATGAATATTTCACCTTACAATAAAAATTACGAAAAAGACATTTATTCTTTACCTCCAGAACCTCGGTTTGTTGCGAATACTATTATGGCATGGATTGAGGAGTAAGGTACTTGATATTTTTCTTTAGCCTTTCCTTTTTGGATTTTCGATAATGTGTGAATACGTGAATAAGCTATTCATTCATTTTTTCAATAATTCATTATATCATTATATCATTGCATCATTATTTCCTTCTCCCTTCATACAGCCTTATCTTATAGGGATTCTTTATAATTTTATCTGATGTTTATTTGCAGATTAAAGCTTCCGCCTAAACAAAGTTTTAGTGGTGTAAATAACAGGTTTTGTTAGGCAAATCAAAAAATTCCGTAACTTTAAGAGGAATTTTTAATTTTTATAAACCCTTTATCATGAAAAAACTAGGTTTAATTTTGATTGTCTTGCTCTTTACTGGTTCAGTGAACGGGCAAATAAGTTATTTACAATACCGTCATGTTCCTGCTGATCAGGAAGCAAAATTTTTAGAACGAGAAACAAAACACTGGTCTAAAGTAGCTCAGGCCGCTATTAATAAAGGGCAGATGATGTCTTGGTCACTTTGGCGAAAAATAGGGGTTAACAGTTCCGATGAATCTTCACCGAATTATGTTTTTGTGAATACCTTTGAAAGTCTAGACAAAATGAACCCTGAAAAGCTCTGGTCTGACAATATGGATGCTATTGGAGATGTAAAACCCAAGGATATAGAAACTGCCTCTTTTACGACCACTACTTTTGATTATTATATACAATATGAAGATCATATTGAGGGAGAATATAAATACGCACTTGTTAATTATGCGAAGCCAACAGATAGGGCCGCTTTTATCCAGGAAAACAAATCTCTTTGGAGACCAGTTCACGAGGACAGGATCAATAATATATTGAATGCAATGACCTATTGGGGCATGTCATCTGTCATCTATCCTACTGGAAATCAAGATCGATTTTCTGTTTTTACTGTAGATGGATTCAACAAACTTAACGATGCATTGGATTATCTTCGATTTACAGAGACTTCTGATAGTTCTCCTAATGCTGCGGCCATGGATGATTTAGCCGGAAAAAGTAAAATGGATGAATTAATGCCCAATGGTTTTGAAAGAAGAGTTATTTATGAAAGGGTAATGACGATTAAGTAAGGAGAATACTTCGACCTTGGACCTTGGACCATGTATTGCGCTTGCGTGAATGCTGCAATGTGTGAATAAACTATTATATCATTATGTTTTAAGAATAAAGGGGCGTGAAATGATATTCTTTGCCCTTTTGCCTTGATGACAAATGAAGTTTCAGCGAATTCACGAATTCCAAAAAAAGCAATAAGAGAGCATGAGTAAAAGAAAAAAACCCGCCTGCCGGGGTGGCGGGTATTCAGAGCTCCCTGTTCGTTATTCAAAATCTCCTACTTGGCCTAAGACTTTCGACATTCGACATTAGTCCTTAATACTTAACCCCTGCCACCCCGGTAGCCCGGCTTCCCCCTTAGTAAAACCCTAATTCAATCTTTTTGAATAGAATTACCGTTAATAAATCTCTTGATAACTAATAAGTTACGCCTCAGAAAACTCCGAGATAAAGTATTAGTTTGTAGTCATAATTAGACTAAGTCATTTTGGTTATAACTTCTCTAACAATTAGATCGATGAAAAAATTAATAATCTTTATCTTAATATGTGTTCCGTCCGGAATATTTTCTCAAGAATTGTCAGCTGTGCACGGCCTTCAAAATAATGAAATCAATGACTCCTATGTGACCTCTGATATGGCTTTTTTGGGAGATGATAAAGCAGTTTTTACCACACCGATTGAGGGTTTAACTAACAATCAATTTGAATACAGTAACAGAATTTTGTTCAATCCGAATGTGATGGAGACTAACGAAGATGATCTAGTCCTTGTAAAGAAAAATTTACTCTTGGAACCCGATTCATATTTAGGTGAAGGGATGGTTTCCTTTTCTAAGGACAAGAAGACGGTTTTCTTTAGTGTCAACAGAAAAATAAAGAAAAATAAAAGAAAAAATGAACAAGAAGTAAAGACAAAAAGAGCAGTCAATCTTCAGTTATTTAAAGCGAACGTCGATGAAAATGGCGAATGGGTCAACATGGAAATGTTACCATTTAGCAGTACTCGTTTTTCCACTGGACAACCTTTTTTGAACGAAGATGACACCAAGCTTTATTTTGTATCTGACGGCCCAGAATCAATGGGAAGAACAGATATTTTTGTAGTTGATATACTTAAAGATGGCACTTACGGTAAGCCCGTAAATTTAGGACCAAAAATCAATAGCAGAGAACGTGAAATATTTCCATTCATAGATAAGGATAATTTACTATTATTTTCATCGGATGTTACAAACAAACATGGCGAGTTGGATGTTTTTGTCAGTAGAATATTTGATAACTCTGTATCTACACCGTTAAAATTGAAAGGGGGCCTGAATATTGATAAAGATGATTTGGTTTTTAATATTGACGATGAAAGTAAGAAAGTAAATTTTTCATCGATCAAACAAGCAGGTAAGGGAGTTGAAGATATTTATGCGTTTGTAGATGCTTCTTTAATAAAGATTGAATGTCAACAAGAGATTTCAGGTATAGTTAAGAATTTTGATACGCAAGAATTGTTGCCTAACGTGCAAATTATGTTATTCGATGAGAATGAAAAGGAATTAGGATCTTTTCTGTCAAGTGAAACAGATGCCTCTTTTAGTTTCACACAATCTTGTAATGAAACGTATACATTGAAAGGCTACTTGGAAGGTTATTTAATCGGAAAACAGGATATAAAAACGGTTAATGATTTAAATGCAGTGCCAGTAGAAATTGTAATGAATATGAGCGTGGATCCCGGTTTAGATAATGATGTAATTGTGGCGGTTACAGAATCAAAGGCGACTGAGGGTCATCAAGAGGAAGTAACTATAGTTGAAACTGCTCAATTGACCCTTACAAATGAAGACTCAATTTTGAGTTCTACCTACAATTTTAACAACGATAATCAAGTATTTACGGTCCAAATTGGAGCTTTCATCGGAAAGGCTCAAACCGATAGGTACTCCGAATTTTCTGGTTTATTTAATCATGTTTACAAAGACGGATATAACAGGTATTTTTCAGGTATTTTTGAGTCCCGTTCTCAGGCTTTATATTACATGGAACTATTGAAAAAGAATGGATATAATGACGCTTTCGTAATTGGTCTAAAAGGGGAAGAGAGATTTTAACGCCGAAAATATATTTTTTACCCTAATAAGGGGATGAATGCCCGTAAGAAACATTGTTTTGGAATATAAATTTTTAAGACGTATCGATTGCCATCGTCTTCCAAAAATTATTACTTCCAATTGTTTATCAGTTAGCAAGCTTTTTTCATATATATAGGTCATCCCATTAGAGTTTATCAGAGCATCAATGCCACTTTTATTCACTTCGATACTATTTTCAAGCATTAAGGAAATGATATACATCTGCACTTTGTCACCAATAGGCTTTATGGTTTTAAATTAGTCTAAAAAGATACTGCTGTACTTTATTGAGGCGTTTGTAACAGATAATAAATTTTCGTATTGTTTAATGTCATCGTGAAGGTTCAATTTCAAAGTAGTTAAATGTTTGTAGTCTATTATGTCTGTAACTATAATTCTAAAGTATCACCCAAGAGGATGTTTCGGGTAGGATTGGTACACCTTCGGACAATAATAGGCTATGTTCGTCCTAACTCATTAGGTGTCATAGGCTGCAATAGTTATTTTTAATAACTATTGCAGCCTTGATTTTAAAATGGGTATAAATCGGAAAAGATAAAATTGCTTAGTAAAGAACAAACAGATGCTGTAAAATAAACTTAAATAATTATAAATGAAACGAAGAGATTTTTTAGTTGGAGCTGGAGGTGTTGCACTTGTAACCGTGACCGGAACCTATTATTACATCAATAGAGATATAGAATATGATCAGTTAATTGCAGAACCTCAGTCCTTATCACTTATATGGGATACTGAAACTATTATTTCAATTGGTAACGATTACCGTGCTCACACTCCAAATGAAAATAGTGAACAGGCTTTGGCTAAGAAATTACTAAAGGGTAATTCGGGTTCAGATAAAGAGATGATCAACAACTTGAATGAAAAAGTAACAGAAGATTTTAAAAACCACGATGTCGTTGTGATTGATGGATGGATATTGTCTAAGACGGAAGCTCGGCAATGCGGGCTACTCTCATTCAATCAACCTAAAAAATAGCCATGCATACAGACGCGAGAAATTTATCAAATAATTCGATTATCGAGGGAGATATTTGTATCGTTGGTGCCGGTGCTGCCGGTGTAAGCATTGCATTAGACTGGAGTAACTCAGGATACAAGGTCATATTACTTGAAGGAGGAGGTTTTGAATTCGACAACAAGTTACAGGATCTCTATAAAGGTAAAAGTACTGGTCAAAAGTATTATCCCCTACATGGCACTCGATTACATTATTTTGGCGGAACCACAGGACATTGGGCAGGTATGTGCTCACCATTTGACGAAATTGATTTTATGAAACGTGACTGGGTACCTGAAAGTGGTTGGCCGATTACAAAGCAAGATCTTGATCCATATTACGCAAAGGCACAGAAGGTTTTAAAACTTGGCCCTTATGAATATGACTTGAGTTACTGGCAAAAGGAGTCAGAAAATCTTGTCCCATTTCCATTGGATGATGAGGTAGTTTGGAATAAAATGTGGCAATTTAGCAAGGCGCGATTCGGCACCTTATATAAGGATGAAATAGTCAATTCGAGCAATATTCATCTTTATACTTATGCCAATGTGGTAGACATTCTAACGAATGAAAACACCTCTGTTGTTAAAGAATTAAAGGTGAAAAACCATGAAGGGAAGGTGCATACGGTAAAAGCCAAACAGTTTATTATGGCTTGTGGGGCAATTCAAAATGCAAGGATGCTATTAGCTTCAAATTCACAGGCGAAAAATGGCCTTGGCAATGATAATGATCTGGTGGGTCGTTATTTTATGGAGCACCTGGAAATTGCTACTGGAGAATTGTGGCTTATGAAACCCTTTCCAACAGATCTCTATACGCGATGGGGTGAGCCAAGGGCCGAATTGGCAATAACAAAAAAGACTCAAACCGAAAATAAGATTTTGAATGGTACACTTAGTCTGATTGAGCTGTCTCGTGCAAAGCACGTCATCCCCAGAATGGAACTGCTTCAGGTAGATAATTATGATGAGGCTGAGAAATTATTTTGGGCAAATCAAGCAGAAGCAGATGAAAAAGCAAAACTGGAAAACACTGGGAGTATTGCAAGGGCATTTGAGTTTCAAATACGTATTGAGCAGGCGCCAAACCCTTTATCTCGAGTTACAATTGGGCCCGATAAAGATGAACTTGGCGTACCAAGGATCAATTTTAACTGGGCGCTTACTGAACTTGACAAACGAAGTATTAGAAAAGTAAACTGGCTGGTTGGCGAGCAAATGGGAAAAGCGAATTTAGGGCGTGTAAAACTCAGGGAGTTTTTACAAGATGAAAATGATTATTCCTGGCCCAGTGGGACCAACGCAGGTTGGCATCATATGGGAACCACGAGAATGAGTATTGACCCAAAAAAAGGTGTTGTTGATGAGAATTGTCTGGTACATGGAATTGAGAATTTATATATTGCGGGTTCAGGTTGTTATACGACCTCAGGAGCTTCTAACCCAACACTCACGTTGGTTGCACTTTCTTTAAGATTATCGGATTATTTGAAAGAGAAAGTATAACATTGTAGTTGTGAGGGTTTAGTTGTGAGGGTTTCGCCCGTGAGGGCTTCAGCTCCGAGGGGGTGAGAAGTGAGGGCTTCACAAAAAGTGAAATACAGCATAACTATTTTGAAAAGTATTTTAACATAGATCTTGTCTGTTCTGAGTTAGAATGGCTTAACTTTATAAGAATCTAATGTTTAACCCCTAAATTATATATTATGTCTATTTTGAAAGTTATTGAAGTCATGGCCGATTCTAATAAAAGCTGGGAAGAAGCTACTAAAAATGCGGTATCACATGCCTCTAAAAGTGTAAATCATATGAAATCAGCTTTTGTGCAGTCGCAAAGCGTGGTTGTTAAAGACGGAGGCGTCACTGCTTTTAGAGTGAATGTGAAAATTTCATTTGAAGTAAAATAATTTTCTTTGTCCTTTTGCCTTGATGCAAAAGAACGAAAAAATCAAGACTGCTTTAAATTCTCTGTAGCTTTGCCTCCTTATTTTCTCCACCGCAGCCCTAGCCGTTTCACTTTCCGCCAGTAGTCGGACAGGCTCGGCTACTCCTTCATCCATGGTTAAAATAAGTCGGAAGCTAAGACGAGAATTTAAAGAGGTCGAACTCAAAACAAACGAACTTTTCGATAAGGAGAATACTTAGACATTCGACCTTGGGCATTCGACTGTGCTAACTTGAATAATTCATTTTTTCACTTAACACTTAACACTTAACACTTAACACTTAACACTTAACACTTAACACTTATCCCCTGACTCGCCGGCAGGAAGGCTTAACCCATATCTCTTTCTAAGTATTAAAATATTTACTAAATTGAGGCTTTAAAAAGTTTCAACTAATCAATCTTATATATGAAATGGAAAGGTAAGCGACAAAGTTCAAATGTAGACGATAGAAGAGGACAGTCTGGTTCGGGAAGAGGCATTGGCGGATTTAATCCGATGCTGTTGGGCCCTTTGTTTAAGCTCCTTTTTTCAAAAACAGGATTAATCATCGTAGGTATATTTCTAGTATTTTCATTCGTAACAGGGAATAATCCATTAAGTTTTTTAGGACAGTTTTTTCAGGGAGGGAATAATCAGACCCAAACTTCCGTACCCTACCAGGGCAGCGCTACAGAAAATGAACTGGCAGATTTTAGCGCTACTATTTTGGCGAATACAGAAGATGTATGGAATGGGCTTCTTGATAATTACCGTGAGCCTACGTTGGTTCTTTTTACCGGATCTGTTGCTTCTGCATGCGGATCGGCTTCCAGTGCTACCGGACCTTTTTACTGCCCGGGTGATGAAAAACTCTACCTCGATTTGAGTTTTTTTGATGATATGGCACGTAAATTAAATGCACCGGGTGACTTTGCTCAGGCCTATGTCATTGCTCATGAAGTAGGGCATCATATTCAGAAAATTATGGGCATTACTGATAAAATGCAAAGGCTTAGGGGTCAAATGAGTAAAACGGAATACAATCAGTACTCAGTTCGACTTGAACTACAGGCTGATTTCCTTGCAGGGGTTTGGGCCCATCACTCTCAGCAAATGACTCAAATGATGGAATCAGGAGATCTTGAGGAGGCGATAAATGCCGCATTTGCTATTGGAGATGATCGTTTACAGAAACAGTCAACTGGTAGGGTAGTGCCAGATTCATTTACGCATGGAACTTCTGCACAGCGTATCAAATGGTTTAAAAAAGGATTTGATACCGGAGACCTTGCTCAAGGAGACACGTTTAATTCAAACCCGCTTTAATGACTATGATTTTCTTTTAAACGGACGCAATGGTAAAGGTTTTAGTAAGTCTATAATGCCATTTTCAAGCCCTCTATTAACTGATCAATTTCTTCTGTACTGGTATAATGCAAAAAG